>CALCQG010000039.1 GCA_937897575.1 uncultured Synergistales bacterium
TGATATTCGGGTCGCCGAAGGCCCCGGACCGCGCCCCCGTCACCACGTTCCCCGTGCCGATGGCGATGGACCGCTCTCCCAGGGCCTGAGACGCAGTTCCCATGGCGATGCCGTCGATCCCTTCGGTCCGAGCCATGAACCCTATGGCCACGGCTTGTTCATTGAAGACCCGGGCGAACGTCCCGATGGCCAGGGCGTTCTGATGGGTCGCCTGAGAGGCGGCGCCCAGGGCTATGGCGTTCAAGGCACCGGCACTCGAGGCTTCTCCCATGGCGATGGATTGCTCCCCCGTGGCATTCGCCGCCATGCCGAAGGCCATCGCCGAGTCGCTCTTGGCCTTCGAAGCCTGTCCTATGGCGATGGATTGGTTTCCTGCAGTTTGAGCCCCCGTTCCCACGGATATCCCATTGACTCCCTGGGCCAATGCTGCGGCCCCTATGGCCACGGTTTGTCCACTGAGCGCCTGGGCATCCGTCCCGATGGCCACAGAGTTCAGTTGGGTCGCTTGGGAGGCGGTGCCCATGGCTATGGCGAGCAGAGCACTGGCCTGCGCATCTTTCCCCATGGCGATGGACTGTCCCCCCGTGGCCTTCGACGCGGAACCGATGGCCACGGCCCATTCGCCTTTAGCCAGTGTCTGGGCGCCCTTTCCTATGGCAATGGACTCAAGGCCGTGGGACTGGGCGCTCGTCCCCATGGCGATGCTGTCCTCTCCATCGGCTATGGTGGATTCCGCTGCCGACGTGTTGCTGCCGATGCTGATGGACCGTAACGCCGTGGCCCGCGATTCGACGCCTATGGCGGTCGCCAGGTTCTTTGAAGCAGCGGCGTTGTGCCCCACGGCGACGGTCCGGCTGGCTATGAACGGATTGTTGACCTCCCCCGACCCGGCGTTCGGCCCTACGGCGGTGTTCAGCTCTCCCACGATGTACGACCCTGCGGTCGGTCCGATGGCTGTATTGTTGTTGCCCCCGGCACCGATTCCGGCCCACCAGCCTATGGCCGTACTCCACGATCCAGTGGCGGACGATCTCGCATTGCTGCCCATGGCGATATTTTCGCTTCCCGCGTTGGCGGACCCCGCGCCTGTCCCTATGGAGATGACGCTCCCCCCGACGGCCTTGGCCTGGGAGCCGAGGGCGATGCTGTCCTGCCCGGTGGCGTACGTGGCGCCACTGAAACCGCTCCCTATGGCGATGGAGGACTGCCCCGAGGGGCTCGCATACTTCACCGTGTGTAGGTTACCGATCCGCATGAAGTCATCCGCTGCATTGTTCATCACCAGGAGGCCGGATGTTATCTGCAGGATCCCGTTCTCAGTGTTGACAGTCTGGTTTCCCGCTCCCGCCTGTGCGTTGATGACATAATCTCCGCTCGCCGGCAGTACCGGACTGAACCCCCATAAAGCCGCAAAAATGAAAACTACCGAAAGCCCCCCGCGTTTCATTGCCCTCGTCTCCTCTCTCTGTGTCGTCGACGCGCTTCCCGTGCAAAGACCCTTTCCGAACCACGATTTTGCAAGACCGTAGACAGATGGAACCCTAAGAAATAATTGGGAATGTTCTCTTTCGTAATTATAGTACCTATTGTATTATGATTTCAAGAAGGAAGAAGCGCTTCGGTCGGAATGCTTCATGAAGCGCGTGGACCTCGTCCCGGATCTCGTCCTTGTCGTCGCCGACGGCCGGAGGCAGGCTCGCCCCCATAGAGCGAGAGAGCCGCTTGCTCGCGAAAGGAAGCCCTGTGGGGTAGAATGAGCGTGTCGCTCTCAGGCTGGTCATTGCGCCGGGCGAGCGGGCCGGCGCATGCGGGGTGGCGGATTCCCGGCGACGAAGGAACGGAAGAGGAGCGGGCCGGCACGGTTGGCCCGGTGACGAACGAGTCGGAGGTATTCGGATGGCCATACCGTTTAACATCCCGTACTGCACGGGAAAGGAAATGGAGCACTTAGGGGATGTCCTGGCACGGGGGCGCTTCGTCGGCGGAGGGGCCTATTCGAAACGCTGCGCGGCGTGGATCGAAGAGGCCACGGGGTGCGCGAAGGCCATCCTTGTCCCGTCGGGGACGGCGGCTCTGGACATGATGCTGCTTCTCGCCGACCTTCATCCGGGGGACGAGGTCATTGTCCCCTCCTTCACCTTCAGCTCCACGGCGAACGCGGTGGTCCTCCGCGGCGGAGTCCCCGTCTTCGTGGACATCCGGCCCGATACGCTGAACATGGACGAACGCGCGATCGAGGCCGCCATCACGCCCCGGACGAAGGTCATCCTGCCGGTGCACTACGCCGGCGCGGCGTGCGACATGGACGCCATCGAAGTGCTTGCCAAGCGGCACGGCCTGCTCGTGCTGGAGGACGCCGCCCAGTGCATCCTCTCGTACTGGAGGGGACGGCACCTCGGGTCCCTGGGGGCCATGGGGATTCTCAGCTTTCACGAGACGAAAAACGTCCAGTGCGGCGAGGGGGGCGCTCTTCTCGTGAACGACCCCCGCTTCCTGGCCCGCGCCGAGATCGTCATGGAGAAGGGGACGGACCGCAGCAAGTTTCTGAAGGGCGAGGTGGACAAGTACGGCTGGGTGGACGTGGGATCCTCGTATCTCGTGAACGAGATGACGGCGGCTTTCCTCTGGGCCCAGCTCGAGGCCGCGACTTCGATCGTGGCGCGCCGGGTCGCGCTGTGGGAGGCCTACCACGCCGCCCTGGAGCCCTTCGAGCGAAAGGGACGAATCCGCCGCCCCGTGGTCCTCGACGAAGCCCGCCACAATGCCCACGTGTACCCCATCCTCTTCGGAACGCCGGAGGACAGGGACTCGGCCATGGCCGCATTGAAGGACAGGGGGCTCCAGTGCCTCGCCCACTACCTGCCGCTTCACTCCTCCGCGGCGGGGAAGCGGTTCGGCCGGTCCGTGCCGGAGCGCCTCCCTGTGTCGGAGCGCGTTGCCGGAACCATGCTCCGGCTGCCGCTGTATATGGGGTTGGATGTGGACGAAGCCATCGCCATCCTTCGCGCCACGCTCTGAGCGATCCCGGGCGCCGATCCGGCGGGCGGTCCCCGGAAGCATGAGACCTTAGTCGCCTGGTCACACGTCGTGCCGGACGGAACAGAGAGGGGGTCCGAGCACCCGGGTTGCGGCATGACTTCACGCGTCCCCTTCCGTTCGCAGTGGCAAGGTCGTGCTCCGTCCCGTTGCGTCTGACAGCGATTGCCACGGCCGAAATGACCGGAGCGGAAGCTCGTCGATGAAAAACAGCCCCGCCGCAGAAATGCGGAGGGGCTGCTTATCAGGTCACTTTTTTATCGCGTTGAAAAGTCCGCTACTTCATCCCGAGCTTTTTCATGATCGCTGCGAGCTGCGCCTTGATCTCCGCGTTCTCCTCCATGATCGCGGTGTTCTGTGCTTTGATCTCGGTGTTCTCCGTCCTGATCCCGGCGTTCTCAGTGGTGAGCATCTGCACCTGGCTCTGAAGCTGGATGTTCTCCTGTTGCATAACGTACACACTGCTGATGGGTCCCTTCCGGTACCGCTCCGGAATCTCGTCCTTGCTCCTGCCGCTCCCGATCTTCC
>CALCQG010000040.1 GCA_937897575.1 uncultured Synergistales bacterium
CCTTCGGCGACGAAAGGACGTCCAGCGACCGCCGCGATGGCCACGCCATAGGCCGCGGCAATCCCGATGGCAGGCGCCCCGCGAACGGCAAGGCACTCTATTGCCTCCGCCACCTGCTCCACGGCGGAACACTCCCTGTACACCGCATCGTTCGGCAGCAGCCGCTGGTCGAGAATATGAAGACGGCCGTCCTTCCAGAAGAGCGCCTGAGGGATCATGGTGAACCTCCTGTTTCGATTAGTTCTTTTTGCCAGCTGCAGCTCCGGCGTTTCGCCGTTCACCGATCGTCGCGGCGGCGTCGCCGTCGCGGAAACGAAGGGTCACCTCGTCGCCGGCGTCGAGGGACCGGGCCGAGCGCACCGGCTGCCCCTTCTTCTCGCAGAGGACGAAACCCCGGTCGAAGGATCTGAGAGGCGAGAGGCCGTCCAGGGATGCGGCCGCTTTCCCGAGCCGTTCCCTGCTCTCGGAGAGGCGGCGCTCCATGCCCCTCTGAAGGCAGGAGGAGTGCAGCATCAAGGACGACCGCCGCTCCAAAAGTTTTCTCTCCACGGAGCGTCCGCCGCGCTGAAGGCAGGAGGCGAGGTCCTTCGAACAGGACGCGATCGCCCCCTCGACCTCCGACGTCATGGACGATCTCCAATGGGCGAGGTGCCGCAGGATCTCCCGCCTGTCCGGGAAGACCCGTTCCGCCGCGGCAGAGGGCGTCGGTGCGAAGACGTCGGCCGCCAGGTCGCTGAGCGTCTCGTCCACCTCGTGCCCCACTCCGGACACGATCGGGACGGGGCAGTTGCGGACAGCCCGCACCACCCGCTCGTCGTCGAAGGGGACGAGATCGTCCCGGCTTCCGCCGCCCCGGACGAGCAGCACGCAGTCCAGCCCCGGGTACTGTCCGGCCCGCGAGAGCGCCCGGACGATCTGTTCCGGCGCGTCGTACCCCTGAACCTGCGCGGGGACGACGATGAGGGAGCAGGAGGGCATCCGCTTGCCCGACACGGCGATGACGTCCTGCAACGCAGCACCCGTTCGGGACGTCACGACGGCGACCTTCTCGGGGTATCGGGGCAGAGGGCGCTTCAGCCGGGGGTCGAAGAGCCCCTCGCCCTCGAGCCTGGCCTTGAGCTCCTGCCGTGCCCGTTCAGCAGCGCCCTCCCCCACGGGGACGAGGCGCCGCACGATGAGCTGATAGCTGCCCCTCGGCGGATAGATGGAGACGGAGCCCTCGGCGAGGACCTCGTCTCCGTTCCTCGGCCACTTGGGGACGTAGGGAAGGTAATTTTTGAACAGGGCGCAGGAGATGCGGCTCTCGCCGCCGAGCAGGGTGAAGTACACATGACCGCTCGTGTGCCGCTTCAACTCCGCCAGTTCGCCCCGGACGAC
>CALCQG010000041.1 GCA_937897575.1 uncultured Synergistales bacterium
AGGACCACGGCCGACGAGGGAGAGGGGTATTCGGAGAGGATGCAGTCCGCCGAACGGACGCCCGCATTCTCCATGAGCAGCCGCTCCGGTATGCCGAGCCCAAGCAAGAATTCCTCCGCTTTCCGGATGGCCTCCGGCCCGTAGTAGTTCATGGTTTGCCCTCGATGACCACCATCGCCACGGCATAGTCTCCGTCGTGGGAGATGGAGAGGTGCGCGACGATCCCGTCGGGCAGGAGCGCTCGGACGGAGTCGTCAAACACTATGGCCGGCGCGGATTCGCCCCGCCGCACCCACACCTTCCGGAAGGCAACGGAGTACATGGACAGGGACGTGGCCTTGGAAAAGGCCTCCCTCGCCGCGAAACTCCCGGCAAAGTGCCTGGCCGGGCGCCCCTTCGAGAGGGCATAGGCCACCTCCTCCGGATGGAAGACCCTTTGCACGAAATGGGCCGACCGAACGGCTCGCTCCATCCTGGCGACGGAACACAGGTCGACACCGATCCCCACTATCACAGGACATCCCCCATTTCATGGATTCACAGCCGCATTATATACCACGGGCATGAAAAACACCCCGCCACCGCTCTTTCTGACGGAGGGACGGAACAAAACGGGTCCGGGAGAAAACCTCCCGGACCCTGTTCTTTGCTTGGTGGGTGGTATAGGAATCGAACCTATGACCTCTTCCGCGTCAAGGAAGCGTTCTTCCTCTGAACTAACCACCCAACGGACAAAAATGATACCGTTCTCGCGGGATATTGTCAATCCCGGCTCTCGAGCTCATCCCGAAACGGGCGGGAGATCGTCCTCCATGCTCCCGATCGCTCTGCCTAACATTTCGTACAACGAGGGGGCGTCCTTCATCGCGCGATCGAACAGCGCCGCAGTCTCCCGAACGTCTTCGGCCATTCTCGCCTTCAGTTCGTCCGACGACGGAAACCGCTCCTCGTCCCTGATGAACTGCTCGAGAAACAGCCGGATTTTTTTGTCGTAGAGATCGCCCTCGTACCCGACGACGTAGGTCTCCACCCTGACGGTCCCGTTTTTCAGAAAGGTCGGGTTGCTCCCTATGTTCAGCGCACCCGGCCACCATCGACCGTCGAGGAAGACCGACGCGCCGTAGACCCCTCTTCTGGGGAGGACCTTCGTCGATGCGTAGCCGATGTTGGCCGTCGGGAAGCCGAGCCCTTCCCCGCGCCCATCGCCGTGGATCACCCGCCCCCCCATGAAGAAGGGGTAGCCGAGCAGTTTTTTCGCCTGAGCCATCTCCCCGAGCAGGACATGATTCCTGATGGAACTGCTCCCGACCTTGGCCCCGTTCAGGATGAGGGAGTCAAGCGCCTTGAAACGCCACTGCCTTTGACGACAGTAGTCCCCGAGGAAGGAAGCGTCCCCCTCCCGTCCGCGGCCGAAACGAAAGTCCACCCCCGTCACGATCCCGTCGATCGGGAATCTCGCCCCGACCATGTCGAGGAACGCTTCAGGCGGCATCGAGGCCACATCCCGGGTAAAGGGGATGCGGATCATCGAGGGGATATTGAGCAAGTGGGCCAGGAAATCCCGCTCCTCTTCGACGAAAAGGACCGGTTGTCCGTGAACACGAAGCACCGTCGCCGGGTGCGGCGTGAAGGTGATGACGGCCCATCGCCCGTCGGAGTCGCCTGCAAGGGCCCGGGCGGCGTCCAAAAGACGCCGGTGCCCGAGGTGGAAACCGTCGAACGCTCCAAGGACCGCGATCATGCCTCACCCTCCAGAAGGATGTTCGTCCGCGGTTCGAAGATGCCCGAGGGGTCCACGGAGCCGCAGGAGAGAAGCCTCGTGCCTAAGACGACAGCGATACGCCCCAGAGAGGAGGCGCCGGCACCGCGGAAAGCCAGGCTGGCCAGAGGGAGCGCTTTTCCGGCCAGCAGAGCGGCCGAGGCGTCGTCGTCGGCCGCGTACGAGTAGAACTGGTCGGCGAGACGCGACAGAGGGACGATGGCCCGGGACACGGACGACCCTCCGTCCACCAGAGCGTCGTGCCCGATCGCCTGTTCGAGGAGGAAGGAGCCCGTCGCCTCCCGGACGAGGGACTGGACGTAGGCGCCGCACCGGACCAATCTGCCCATGTCCCGCGCGATGCTTCGGACGTACGTCCCCTTGCCGCATCGGATGCGGAGGTTCCAGGAATCGACTGAGCCGGGCGATTGTCGCGCGGCGATCGACAAGATGTGGACGGGACGGGGCGAGAGCCTCAGGTTTTCTCCGGACCGCACCCGGTCGCTGGCCCTTCGCCCGTCGACTTTGACGGCCGACATGTGCGGCGGAGTCTGGAGCCGCACCCCGTAGAACGAGGGAAGGGCGGCTCGGACCCGGTCCTCAATGTCCGCCGGGACAGGCCGGGATCGCAGGACATCGCCCGAAGAGTCGTCGGTGGCTCGTTCCTCGCCAAAGCGGATGGTTGCGTCGTAGGTCTTGGGGAGGGCCATGACCATATCGCTCGCCCTCGTAGCCGTCCCCACGAGGAGGATGAGAAGGCCCTCGGCCGTGGAGTCCAGCGTTCCGCCGTGCCCGACCTTCACGCCTCTTCCGAGATGTCTTCGAAGAAGAGAGACGCAGGCGGCGCTCCGGACCCCTCTGGGTTTATTGACGAGCAAAAGGCCGCAGGACATCGGCGTCCTCAAGGAGAGCGATCATCGTTTTCCTCGCGGCCTCGAGGGGGAGGGGCAACCGGCACCCGGCGGCCTGGGGGTGTCCCCCGCCGCCGAAGGAGCGCGCGACCGCCGCGGCGGAGAGAAGGCCCCGAGACCTCAGGCTCGCCCGGATGTCCTTCTCCTCCTCGGTGAGCAGCACGGCGAACAGGACGCCCTTGAGGGTCATCAACTCGTTCACCAGATTCTCCGTCTCGCTCGGCTCGGCCTCCGTCTCGTCGAAGTCCCTCCGCTCGAGCCACGTCATGGCCGCCGAGGGTCCGACACGCAGGGCGCGTCCGAGAGCGCGCCCCCGAAGATGCAGGCCGCCAAGGGAGTGGTTGTTCCGGATGAGCGCTTCCATTCGCTCGGGCGAGACGCCGGACGCGACGAGCGCTCCCGCTATTTCATGGGTTCTCGCCGTGGTGGACGAAAAGGTGAAGTTGCCGCAGTCCGTCGCGATGGCCGCATAGAGCCCTTCGGCCGCCTCAAGCGACAGCTCCTGCTGAAGGGTGCGCAGAAGGAGAAAGCCCATCTCGCCGGTGGCCGACGCCGAAGGGTCGATCCAGTTCAGGGAACCGTACCGTTCGTTGTCCTCGTGGTGGTCCACGTTGACGAGGGGCACTTCTTCAGCGAGGACGGCCAGGTCCCGGACCGAGCGGTCCCTTGTGGAGGTGTCGAGGGCAAGCACCACATCGCCCACCCCGGGCGAAAGAGGGGCAAGGAGGAGATCCGGTGCGTAGTCCCTCGTCCCGGCGAGGAAGCGGTACCCCTCGGGAACAACGCTGGGCCCGCCCCACAGGACGGTCTTTCCGAGCCGCCGCCCCGTGGACACGAAGGCGCTGCCCGTCCCGAGCGTATCGCCGTCAGGGTTGACGTGGGCGAGGACAATCCATCGGTGCGCGTCGCGGAGGAGCCCCGATATCGTCCGTAACGGGCTCTCAGCGGAAGGCAACGGCTCCGTCAACCTCATTCCCCGTCGCAGACCTCACTTTCCTCGTCCTCGTCGTACCCTTCATCGCCATGGGCCGAGGGATCGACCTTGAGGGAATCGAGAAGGGCGTCCATGGATCGCCCGTACTGCTCGCTCCTGTCGGGGACAAAGGAGAGAACCGGGACCTGCCGCACGGTCAGAGACTTGGCAAGGCCGCTTCTGAGAAGACCGGCCACGGAGGCGAGCGCCCTTCCCACGTCCTCCGTCATGGATGGGTCGAGCGTCGTGAAGTAGACCTTCGCCTGCTCCAGATCCCGTGAACAGTCCACGTCGGTGATGATCGCCTGTTTTGCGATCTCATTCTGCACCCTGAGGCTCAGGAGCAGGGAAATGTCCCTCTGTATCTGTTTGTTGATTCGCTGCATACGAAATGTCGTCATACCTCAGTACCTCGCGCCAGTGATCGATGATGCTGAACTCGCCCTCCTCCTCCACCCTCTGCAAAAAGGCGAGGACGGCGTCCAGTCGCTCAGTCGCCATGGAGACGCTCGTCGCGACGGCCGATATGGCGAGCAGCACCCGGGTTCGACTCCCGTCGGGTCCCAGGTCCATGGCCGACACGTTCCAGCGGGTCCGAACCCGATCAATCAGGGACCGGACGATCCGCCTCCTGTCCTTCAGGCTTCCGCTTTCAAAAATCTTCAGGTCGGCGCAGAGGACTCCGACGAAGAGGCCGACAGCCCAATTCGTCATCAGGAGAGATGCCGCTTCTCCTCCACAATCTCATAGGCCTCGACGATGTCCCCCTCTTCGAAGTCCTGGTAGTTCGAGAGGCTGATCCCGCACTCGTACCCGGCCGAGACCTCCCGGACATCGTCCTTGAAGCGCCGGAGATTGGCCAGGCTTCCGTCCCACAGGACCACACCGCCCCTCAGGAGGCGCGCCTTGGCCGTCCTCCTGATGACGCCCTCCAGGACATAGCTTCCGGCGATCTTGCCCGCCTTGGGGACCTTGATGATCTGGCGGATCTCCGCCTGGCCGAGGGTGTGCTCGCGAATGGTGGGTTTGAGCATCCCCTCGAGGGCCGCCCGCACGTCGTCGATGGCGTCGTAGATGATGTTGTAGAAACGGATCTGGACCCCTTCCGCGTCGGCGATCCGCTTTGCGTTCGCGTCCGGCCGGACGTTGAAGCCGATGATGACGGCGTTGGAGGCGGAGGCGAGCATGACGTCCGACTCGGCGATCCGGCCCACGCCCCGATGGACGATCGAGATGGTGACCTCGTTCGTCGCAAGCTTCTCCAGCGAGGCGGCGAGGGCTTCGTTGGACCCCTGCACGTCGCTCTTGAGAAGCAGGTTCAGCTGGGGGATGTCGCCCTCCTTCAGCTGGGAGTAGAGCTCCTCCAGCGTGAGCTTTCGGGCGCTTCCCTGCTGCTGCTGTCGCTGCTCCTGGGCTTTGGCGCTCAGGACGTCCCGGGCGATCCGTTCGTTTTCGACGCACTCGAAGACCTCGCCCGGTTGAGGAACGTCCGTCAGTCCCAGGATCTCCACGGGCGTGCTCGGCCCCGCGCAGTCGATGGATGCGCCGTCGGAGTCGAACATGGCCCGGATCTTTCCGAAGGTGGAGGAAAAGAGCAGGACGTCGCCCCTGCAGAGTGTTCCGTCCTGTACGAGGACTGTAGCCACCGAGCCCTTGCCCTTGTCGAGCTTCGCTTCGACGACGACGCCGCTCGGCTTCGCCGTCGGATCCGCCTTGAGCTCCTCCATCTCCGCCACGAGAAGGACCATCTCCAGCAGCTGGGGGATGCCCTCACCCGACTTCGCCGAGACCTCCACCATGATGGTCTTGCCGCCCCACTCCTCCGGGGCCAGCCCGAGGTCCGAGAGCTGCTGCCGTATCCGGTCGGGTTTGGCCGCAGGCTTGTCGATCTTGTTGATGGCCACGATCACCGGGACTCCGGCCGACTTGGCGTGATTGATCGCCTCTCTGGTCTGAGGCATGACGCCGTCATCGGCAGCCACCACAAGGATCGCGATATCCGTCGCTTTGGCCCCCCTGGCTCTCATCGCCGTGAAGGCCTCGTGCCCCGGCGTGTCCAGGAAGACGATCTTCGCCCCTTCATGAAGAACGGTGGACGCACCGATGTGCTGCGTGATGCCCCCTGCCTCCCTCGCCGTGATGTTCGTCTTCCGGATGAAGTCGAGAAGAGTGGTCTTGCCGTGGTCCACATGCCCCATCACCGTGACGATGGGGGGGCGGGGTTCCATGTGCCCGCCCTCGTGGGGGTGCCGTTTTATGACGGTGCACTCCGCGTCCTGCCCCTCTTCCGGCTCGATGCACACGAGGGAAAGGCGGACATTCTGCGTCTTTCCGAGGACGGCCAGGATCTTCTCGTCCACGACGCCATCGGCCGGAACCATGAGCCCTCCTTCGATGAGGGCCTTCACCGCCTGCGCCGGTTTTATGCCGAGGAGAACCGCCACATCCTTCACCGTGGCACCCTCGGCGACCTCGAAGACGCCAGTTCCGCCGCCGGCCTTCTCTTTCTCCTTCGACGGCGAAGCGGGCTTCCCCTGGCCGGGAGAGCGGAGCGCATCTTCCACCATCTGGGCGACATCCGTGTCGATGGAGCTCATGTGGCTCTTGACCTCCACGCCCAAATCGGTCAGCACCTCCAGCAGCTCTTTGTTGTTTTTCCCCAGCAACTTCGCCAATTCATACACCCGTATCTTGCTCAATGTCACACTCCCCCTTCCGCCAGCAGTTTCGCTATGGAACCGGCAAAACCGCTACGTAGCGGCACAGCTACGACCTTGACCCCTTTTGCGCCCACTGCGGAGGAGAGCTGCTCCTCCGATATCCCCGACAGAGTGGTGATGCTGTTCTTCTCTGCATGGCTCCCTGTGCTCACGGAGCGAAAGAAGGCCGAATCCGCCCCCTCGGCGAAGAAAATGGAAAGAAGCTCGCCCCGCGCCAAAGATGATTGTACTATATCCTGTCCGATTCGCAGGGCTCCCGCTCGCCGGGCAAGCCCGAACAGCGACAGAATCGATGTCTGCGGCGTCCTCTCGGTCATGGGGCCCTCCCCTCCTCGTCGGAGTTCGACCGGACCCGTTCGAGGAGCCTCGCATACAGATCATGGTCGAAGGACACCTTCAGGGCCTTCGAAAGCGCGTCACGCTTCTCGGCCGCGAGGACGCACTCGTCTCTGAGGCAGACGTAGGCTCCGCGCCCCGGCAGCTTCCCCGAGGGGTCGATGACGACCTCCCCCTCGGGCGTCCGGACGATGCGGAGCATGGTCCGCTTCGGGGACTCCTCCCTGCACCCGACACAGGTTCTGGGGCGACGGCGTTTTCCCGCCCTGCCGGCATCTATTTCAGGTCACTCTCCCCCGTGAGGTCTATATCCTGGAAGATGTCGTGCAGCGTGGGCATCCGCTCGGGCTCGAGGGCGTTGATGTCGATCTTCCACCCCGTCAGCCGCGCGGCGAGCCGGACGTTCTGCCCCGCCTTGCCGATGGCCAAGGAGAGTTGATCGGGTCTTGTATAGACCGTGACGGCCTTCTCCTGCTCGAGGATGGGCTCCACCTTGACGATCTTCGCCGGGGAGAGGGCGTTGCGGATATACTGAAGCGGGTCGCTGCTCCATATGATGATGTCCACCTTTTCCCCGTTGAGCTCCTTGCTGATGGTCTTGATCCTGGCCCCGCTGCTCCCCACGCACGCCCCGACGGGGTCCACGTTGACGTCCAGAGTCTGCATGGCGACCTTCGCCCTCGCGCCGGCCTCCCGCACGATGTTCTTGATCTCGATGACGCCGTCCTGCACCTCCGGGACTTCGAGTTCGAGAAGCTTCCGCAGCAGCCCCGGGTGACTCCTCGACAGGACGATCCTTGGACCGCGGGTGGTCTGCCGGACGTCCAGCAGATAGAACTTGAGGCGGTCGCCGGGGGTGTACTGCTCGCCCACGATGCGCTCCTCCCTCGGAAGGATGGCCTCCGTCCTGTCGTTGATGCGGATGAGGACCTGGTCGTTCTCCGACTTGAACACCACGCCGGTGACGAGGTCACCCACCCGACCGGAGAACTCCTCGAAGATGATCTGGCGCTCGGCGTCCTTGAGGCGCTGGATGATGACCTGACGCGCCGTCTGGGCGGCGATCCGCCCGAAGTGCTCCGGGTTCTTCTCGATGCGGATGACGTCTCCCTCGGCCACATCCACGAACCCCTTCGACTGGGCGTCCTGCAGGGAGATCTGCGTGTCGGGGGCCGTCACCTCGCCCACCACCGTGCGGACCTCGCAGATGGAGATGTCGCCGTTTTCGGCGTCGATATGGACCTCCACGTCCTGCGTGCCGCTCTGGTACTTTTTATAGGCCGAGATCATGGCCGCCTCGAGGCTCGAGGTGATGATCTCCTGGGAGAGCCCCCTCTCCTTGGTAATCTGGGCCAGTGCACGAACGAAATCGCGCCCGAGCTGCATCACGAACTCCTCCTTTTTTGCTTCTTCGCGCCCTCGTCCTCCTCGAAGACGAGGTGCCCTTTCTGCACGGTGTCGAAGGGGATGGTCCGAACTTCAAGGGACTCGCTCTCCCTCAGAAGAATGCTGTCTTCCGCAACGCCCTCCAGGACCCCCGAGAATTTTTTCTGCCCCTTGACGGTCTCATGGAGCTTGATTTTGACCCCTCTGCCGACGAACTTCCCATAATCCTCCAGAAGGAAGAGCGGCCGCTCGAGCCCGGGGGAGCTGACCTCGAGGTAGAACGCCCCCTGCACCATATCGTCGTGCTCGTCGAGAAATCGGCTTATGGCTCGGGACACCGTCTCGCAGTCCTTGACGACGATCCCCCCCAGAGAGTCGATATAGACCCTCAGATACTGGGACCGCCCCTCGGAGACGAGGAGTATGCCGACGCATTCGTACCCCAGCCCCTCGATCACTTCTCTGATCGGGGTCCACCGCTCCTGCCCCTTTTTATCCTGCATAGGCAGCACTCCATTCTCCACTCAGTAAAAAACAAAGAGTGGGAAAACCCACTCTTTGCGACAGAACTCCGCAAAATGGACCTCGTGATGCAGATGCAGTATAGCACACGAAGGGGATGAAAGACAACGCCCCGTTCCTTGAAAAATTTTTTGCGGCGGGTTGTTTGACATCTCTTCGATTGTGTGTTAGCCTCCTGAATCAATATGGAACGAACATGGTGCCCCTCGCGACGTTCCTCGGAGGATGAAGCATGAGACGAACCGGAACCGCTTTTGTCGCTGCAGCGTATTATTACTACAGAACTGAGCCCTTTGCGAGGAGGTCAGAGCTGTAGGCTGCGCCATGTGCTTCTGAACCGGAAATATCGTTCGCAAAGAGGGCTCTTTTCCGTTTCAACGGTAAAGAGCCCTCTTTTTTTGTCCACATATCTCGCAGGAGAAAGGGGAATTTGAAATGACAGAACGGATCGCTTTTTTCACAGGAGAGTCGTTGCCCTTGGAGATGCACAAAGTGCGCATCGTGCAGAAGCTCAACCTTCCGCCCGTCGAAGAGCGGTTGAGCGCCATCAGGGAGGCTGGTTCCAACACCTTTCTGCTGACGAACAACAAGGTCTTCCTCGACATGCTCACCGACAGCGGCGTGAACGCCATGAGCGACAGGCAGCTGGGCGCCATGATGACGGCGGATGACAGCTACGCCGGCTCTATGAGCTTCGAACGGCTGAAGGGGGTCATAGTGGACATCTTCGGCAAGGAGCTCATGCTCCCCGTCCATCAGGGCAGAGCGGCCGAGAACGTCCTGATGAGGACTCTGGTGCGCCAGAGCGACATAGTGCCCATGAACTATCACTTCACCACCACGCGGGCCCATATCGAACTGAACGGCGGGCAGGTGCTGGAGCTTTTCACGCCCGAGGCCCTGAACTTCAGGAGCGCCGAGCCCTTCAAGGGCAATATGGACACGGACCGGCTGCGCGCCGTCCTTGCGGAGCAGGGAGAGAGGGTTCCCTTTGTCCGCATGGAGGCGGGGACCAATCTGATCGGCGGGCAGCCCT
>CALCQG010000042.1 GCA_937897575.1 uncultured Synergistales bacterium
GTCGGGCGGGCCCTGCCCGACGCCAGCGACGGCATGAAGCCCGTGCAGCGGCGGGTGCTCTACGCCATGATGGAGCTGGGTCTGCGGTCCGGCACGGCCTACAAGAAGTCGGCGAGGGTCGTGGGCGAGACGATGGGCAAGTACCACCCCCACGGGGACGCATCGATCTACGACACCATGGTCCGTCTGGCCCAGGACTTCAACATGCGGTACAAGCTCGTGGACGGGCAGGGGAACTTCGGCTCCGTGGACGGCGACCCCGCGGCGGCCATGCGGTACACCGAGGCCAGGCTGTCGGAGATGGGCGAGTTGATGCTCGCCGACATCAACGAGAACACGGTGGACTGGGCCCCGAACTTCGACGAGTCGCTGCAGGAGCCGGTCGTGCTTCCCTCCTCGGTGCCGAATCTCCTCGTGAACGGCAGCTCGGGGATCGCCGTGGGCATGGCGACGAACATTCCGCCCCACAACCTCAGCGAGGTGGTGGATGCCCTCGGGTACATGATCGACACCGGCGAGGACGCCGAGTTCGGCGAGGTCTACGCCCGGCTTCCCGGACCGGACTTCCCCACGGGGGGCATCATCCTGGGGCACGACGGCATCATCGACGCCTACCGTACGGGACGGGGCAAGATCATCGTCCGGGGCAAAACCCACGTGGAGGAGACGAAAAAGGGAAAGGCCTCCGTGATCATCACGGAGATCCCCTACATGGTGAACAAGACGTCCCTCATCGAGAACATCGTGCAGTGCGCCCAGAACAAGACCATCGACGGCATCGCGGACATCCGGGACGAATCGGACCGCGACGGTCTTCGGATCGTCCTCGAGATCAACCGGGACGGGGACGCGGATCTGGTGCTTCGTCAGATATACAAGAGGACCCAGCTTCAGAGCACCTTCGGCGTGATCAACCTCGCCCTCGTGGACGGGCATCCGAAGGAGCTCCCCGTCATGGAGATGCTCTCCATCTTCCTCGAGCACCGGAGGACGGTGGTCCGCCGGCGGACGCAGTACAGGCTGGATAAAGCCCTGACCCGGGCGCACATCGTGGAGGGGCTCGTGAAAGCCCTGGACATGATCGACCGGGTCATCGCCATCATCCGCGCCGCCCAGACGGTTTCGGACGCGAAGGACGGGCTGATGAACGAGCTCGCCTTCAGCGACGCCCAGGCCCAGGCCATCCTGGACATGCGCCTTCAGCGCCTCACGGGGCTGGAGCGCGAGAAGCTCGAGGCCGAGCTCGCCTCCCTCTTCGCCGATATCGAGCGGTACCAGACCATCCTGGCGAACCGGCCGGTGCTGGACAGCGTGATCAAGGAGGAGCTCTTCGACCTGAAGAAGAAGTTCGGCGACGGCCGGAAGACCGAGATCATGAGCAACTACGAGGAGGTCTCCGTGGAGGACCTGATCCCCGAGAACGACATCGTGGTGCTCCTCTCGAAGGACGGCTATCTCAAACGGAAGGGCCTGGACGAGTACGCGGTGCAGGAGCGGGGCGGCAAGGGGCGAAAGGGCAGCCTCCAGGAGGAGGATGAGGCCTCTCTCATGGCCGTGACCAACACGCACAAGGACATCTACCTCTTCACGTCCCTCGGCCGGGTGCTCGCCATCCGGGGGCACATGATCCCCGAGACCCGCACCGGCAAGGGGCGCCTTATCAGCAGGATCGTATCCCTCGACGCGGGCGAGACGGTGGTCTCCATGTACGGGCGAAGCTTGGAGGGCAAGGAGTACGTCTTCTTCGCCACGAAGGGCGGCATCGCGAAGCGCCTGGCCCTCTCCGAGATCGTGCGCCTGACCCGTGCCGGAAAGCGGGTGCTCACCCTGGACGAAGGGGACTCCATCGCTCAGGTGCGCCTCACGAGCGGCGAGGACGAGCTGCTCTTCATGACGCGCAAGGGGCGGGGCCTTCGGGTCTCCGAGGGCGAGTTCCGTCCCATGGGCCGGACGGCCCGGGGCGTGCGGGCCATGCGCCTCGGCGCGGGGGACGAGCTCATCTCCTGCGAGGTGGTGCACTCCGATAAATTGGCCATGCTCGTCAGCCAGCTCGGCGTCGGGAAGAGAACCAGATTCGAGGAGTTCCCGATCCACCACAGAGGGAGCGGCGGCGTGAAGGCCATGAACCTGGGCAAGCGGACGGGACAGCTCATGGGGAGCTGGGCCGTGGCCGAGGAGGATGAGGTCATGGTGGCCACGACCCACGGCCGGATCATCCGCGTTGCGGCGTCGGGCATCCCGATACTGAGCCGGACGGCCATGGGGAACATCACCGTGCGCCTTGACGAGGGCGATTCCGTCGCCGACGTGAGCGTCATATCGAGCGACGTCCTCACGGAGGACGAGTAGCGGGCTGTCGAAGAGGGCCATAACGGGAAACTGAACGGGCTGAGACGCCCCAAGACCTGATCCGGAGAGTGCCGGCGAAGGGGAGAGCGTGTTCTTCGCACGGGGCGTCCGCTCCGCAGGAGAGCTGGGGGAGCCCGCCGGAATGGCGGGCTCCCCGTGTCTGAAGGAGGGAGAGGAATGGGACTTGGATTGTACAGGGGGTGCGCCGTCACCATTGCGGGGAGCGACTCCGGAGGCGGTGCCGGGATTCAGGCGGACCTGAAGTCCTTTGCGGCGCTGAAGGTCTTCGGGATGACGGTGGTGGCCGCGGTCACGGCTCAGAACAGCCAGGCCGTCACGGCGGTGTGGAACGTCCCGCCCGAGATGGTCCGTTCCCAGATGGACGCCCTCTGGTCCGACTTCCCCGTTGGGGCGGCCAAGACGGGGATGCTCGGCGTCCCGGAGGTCATCAGGGAGGTGGCCCGGGGCATCGAGCGGTGGCAGGTTGAGCAGCTCGTCATCGACCCCGTCATGATCGCCCAGAGCGGTGCGTCCCTCATAGCGGACGATGCGGTGGAGGTCCTTCGGAAGGAGCTGCTTCCTCTGGCTCTGCTGGTCACCCCCAACATCCCGGAGGCGGAGCGCCTTTCGGGACTCCCCATACAGAACATCGACGACATGGAGCGTGCGGCGCGGGCCATCGGCGCCATGGGGCCCAGGGCCGTCCTGGTGAAGGGGGGGCACATGCTCCAGAAGGACTCGGTGACGGACGTGCTCTTTCATGAGGGAGAAACCCTCCGGTTCGAGGACTCCAGGATCTTCACGGAGAACACCCACGGCACGGGGTGCACGCTGAGCGCCGCCATCACCGCCGAGTTGGCCGCCGGCGTCTCTCTGCCCGAGGCCGTTCGCCGAGGCAGAGAATATCTCAGGATGGGCCTTGTCGCCAGCTTCCAGCCCGGGCACGGATGGGGCCCTCTGGGGCACGCCGTCGTCCCGCCATGGGTGGAGTGATCGCCCTCTCCTCGGTGACGCCGGCGGACTGGGCTCGCGCCTGGACGGCGGCACGAGCGGCGAATCCGCTGGTCTACACCATAACGAACTTCGTGGCGGCCCCCCTCCAGGCCAACATCACCCTGGCCGCCGGCGGGCGACCCCTCATGTCGCGGAATATCCACGAGGCCGGGGAGCTGGCGGCCCGCGCCCCCGTCCTGGTGGTCAACACGGGCACGCCGGACTCCGAGGGCGACGGGGCCATCCGGCGGGCCATGGAGCGTTCGCCCATGATCCTGCTGGACCCTGTTGGCTACGGGGCATCGTCCTACCGAAGGGCGATGGTCGACGGCCTCCTTCGGGACTTTCACGTCTCGGTGATCAAGGGAAACTGGGCGGAGGTCTGCCTGCTTGCCGGCATGGAGGTTCCGGCCGACGGCGTGGATGCTCCGGGGGGGAATTCAGCCTGCGATGTCCCCAAGGCGGTCCGGACCCTCGCCGAGCGGACGGACGCCTTGGTCTGCGCCACGGGCGCCCGGGACTACGTGAGCGACGGGCGGAGCGTGCTCTCCTTCTCGGGAGGCAGCGCCCTCATGGCGACGATCTCCGGCGGCGGGTGCGCCCTCGGCTCCCTCATGGCGACCCTCGCGGCCGGATCGGGGTCCGTTGCACGGCGGCGATCATAGCGCTGCGTCTGGCCGCCGAACGGGCGGAGGCGCGTTCGGCGGGGCCGGGCACCTTTCAGGCGGCCCTTGTGGACGAACTCTACGTCCTCTCAGGGAGAGATTTCCTTCTGAACGAAAACCAGGCGTGGGTGAGGGGAGAGGGACTATAAGTCCTGAAGGAAGCGATAAAACTCTTTGTCATCATGAGCGAAAAGATGGGTTTCCTCACTTGAAGCTCAGATAGACCTCACTTTGCAAAGCGGCATCGCAATGACCCAGCTACGCGATAAACATATGCCTGGGTGAAAGCTCAATGAGATGGCCTGCCAAATGGGAACTCACGTGCGGAATGGGAGGTTCTATGCGTGGCGAACGACCGACTTAACGTGAGCCTCACTGCCTGAACTGACGGCATGCATAGCAGTTCCAAAGACATCTCCGCAGCAGAAACCATACGAGTCGTTCCGCAGAGTTTCATCGTGGCCTATACCGTCTCCATCCTTGACAGCAGCATGCTCCCGACCTTGGGAAAGTACATATAAAAGAATGAATTGGTATTATGCGATAGACAGAAAGGCCGTTACCGGGGGGTGAAAAGGATTGGCATCTGAATTATATTCATGGAAGCGTTTTTGGGTTCCATGGGGTAAGACTATTCCGATTGTTGACGACGGCTTCCTTCTTGATCCTGAAAAGGAATGGGCACGATTCTATTCGCATGACCTTGTGGAATTGGAAGCATTTGATTCGACCCCAGTTGTTTTTCTTCTAGGGGAACCTGGCTCGGGAAAATCTACGGTACTTAAAACTGAAGTTCAGCGTCTTAAAGACAAGGAAGCTGCACGAGTACTTTGGTTCGATCTTAGGAATATGGATAGTTCATCATGGATTAATGATACTATTTTTCAGAATAAAACCATCAGAGAATGGGAAGCAAAAAACTGTACAGGTGTTCTTTACCTTTTACTTGACAGCCTTGACGAATCAAGACAGGATCCTGACAGAAACCTATCAAATTTAATGGAGAAAATTGCTAACAAAGGGTGGCCGCTGGATCGTCTGAGACTCAGGGTTGCTTGCCGGACAGCCGTATTTCCGCGTGGTTCTTTTGAAAAAAGCGTTCTTTTATTTCCCGAAGCTCAAAATAGCGAAGAGAAATACCCAGTTCTTCAGCTTGTCTCTCTGAGAAGAGAAGATGTAGTTGTAGCGGCAAGAGTGAACGGAATTCTTCCTGATAAATTTCTTGACGAAGTGCGGCGCCTCGGAGCAGAAACGTCAGCTGCTAATCCTCTTTTCCTTGATCTGCTGTTTCAGATTTATAAAGAAAAGAAGTCGCTTCCCAAGCATAAATGTGAATTATTGAAGGATGGATGTCTGCTCTTCTGCGAAAACGGATCAGAAGACTACACGTCGAAACAGCTCTTTATAGCAGCATCGAAAATCGCGATTTTTTCTTTGCTATCAGGTCGGAGAGATATCAAAGCGTCGTTCCATGTGTCGGATAAATATCTCTCTGTACGGACGCTGGCTTATGGCACTGAAGCATATGAGGGGCAGATGTTTGATATTACCGAGGGCCTTCTCAGTGCCGCTCTCGAAACAGGGCTTTTTTCTCGGTCCGAAACAGAGGTCTTTGTGTTTTCGCATCAAAGTTACGCTGATTTTCTTGGGGCGGAGTATCTTCGCCATAGAGGTCTTTCAGTTGAGCAGCTGATGAACCTTTTTTTCTTGTCGAGTATGGAAGCAGTTGTTCCGCAACTGCGCGATCTTATCGTTTGGATGATTCCGTCGAATGATGAGCTTTTTAAAATACTCCTTGAGCGAGATCCGTTGCTTCTCATCGAATCTGATTCGCTCAGTTCTTCTCAGCGTGAAACCCTTGTTTGTATTCTCCTGAGGAAGGTCGACTGGGTAAAAATCTCTTGGGAAAAAAGGGATAGGGTACGTCATTTCTACCGAAATCTTAACTATCCTGATTTAGACAACATACTTCGACCGTTGATAGGGTCTTCAGGGGATGACCCCTACAGACGGCAAGTGTCAATTGACATTGCTGGAACGTGTAGGATTGAAACCCTTGTCCCTGAACTCTCAGCATGTCTCAATGATAAAGATGAGTTCACCACGATACGTCGTGATGCGGCGATTGCGTTGGGACGAATAGGCACCCGAGAGGCTCTAATGGTGCTTCGTCCTTTTTTAGAGGAATTGCCTGCTGACGAAGATATTGAAAGAAAGTTGCAATATGTAGCCTTCTCCTTTCTCTGGCCGGATCACCTCAGCCCTTCCGACTTTTTTGAATGTATTGGCCGATTCTCTGACCGTGACTTGGGTATACTGGGCACATATTTCGCTATTACTGACATTGTCTCTTCATCTTGGGATAAAAAGGATTTCCTGGTTGGACTACTGTGGATGAGAAACTACGAGCTCTCACGAACGAAGAAGGACGATGGTCGTACTCCTTTTGGTTATTTCGAGAAGATGGAAGATGAATTGTTATTGGGTTCGATCCAATACCTTTATGATAGTACGGTACGTAACGTTTTTGTAGAAGCACTCACTGCTCGCTTCCATAATCAACATATAATCGTGTCTGATCAAAAAAAGCGATCATCATTGCAAAGAAAGATTGCGGAAAGTGAGGTCGATGTGCAGAGAAGTATTCTATCGACCTTAGTGAAAAGTAGCGATGATTGGTCGACTTGGGTAATTGTGGGATCAGAACTTGATCTTCCTTTACCGGAGATGTTGCCCTGGATTCTCGAAAAATGCGAAGAGGCGTTTTTCGAATCGGGCTGTGGCGGAGAAAATTACACTTCCCGATGGTTAGATCTAATATGGAGAATTGCAGACTGTACAGACCCAAGTC
Source organism: uncultured Synergistales bacterium (assembly GCA_937897575.1). Classification (GTDB taxonomy): domain Bacteria; phylum Synergistota; class Synergistia; order Synergistales; family Aminobacteriaceae; genus CALCQG01. The sequence continues at coordinate 6,859 of CALCQG010000042.1, forward strand.
ATATCGAAATGATCAGGGATAAGCACGTTGATATTCCAGCTTTTGCCGATAAGTTCAGATGGTTGTCAAGCGAAGATGCTGACAAAACAGCTGAAGAAATTGCTGAAGTTATACGGAAGAGGGAACAGGAAAACCAAGAAGCCGCTTTTCGAATGTGCGCCGAGAGGTCTTTACAAGAACGAATCGATAGGTTATCGAAGAGAATTACGGAAAACAAAGAGTCAATATATTGGACAAGCCTACTTGCAGAAATTGGAGAAATCGAAGGGTTATGCGCTTTCGATATCACAGAAACTGCTATATGGAAGGAATGTGATGAACCGCAGCGCAGCACAATCCTTGATACAGCTGAACTGTTCTTGCAGAGAGCGACGTTTCCTGAGAAAACGCTTGGGTCAGGCATATATTATGATTATGAGCATGCCATAACAAGAGCGTACTTCCTCCTTGAAGTGTGCCGTCCCCAAGTTCTCAATTCCTTTCTGGAAGATGTTTGGCAGAGACATTTGCCGTTCCTCTTAGATGGCGAATTTGGTTGGAATAATGAAGATGACGCGCAGAATGAGATTATTGGTCAAATAGTAAAAAAGGGGTACGAGAAACACCCCTCACGTTTTCTTGAGATTATTGAAGTGCTGTTGCGCAATGCTGAAAGAGGAATCTCTCATTTTCTTGCAGACCAGCTCAGTTTTTTATGGGGTGCCAGCATTCGTGATCTACTCAGAGGACTTCTTGATCAGGCTTTGAATCCGGAGACTTTTAGACGTTTGCTGGTTCTTTTCCTGGATCGAGACGATGCTGAAGCAAAAGAACTTGTCAGAAAGATATTGAGAGGCGAGACTCCATGGAATGATCTCACGGCAAATGCCGAAAGGATCCTACAAGCGATCCGCGTTGTCATGAGATTCCCATCTAGTGTGGATTGGTCTGATTTTATGACCTTTCTCAATTCAGACGATGATATTGCCAAAAAAGTTACACTGGACATAGCAGATCATTCTTTCGAACGTTCCTTTTTCTCGACAGAGTTGCGTACACCCTCTGAACTCGGAGCATTTTACCTTCGGGTGAGCGAAATATTTCCACCTGGAGAGGACCCTAAGTGGACAAGGCATGACGGCCAAGAGTTAACTGCCCGGCATATGGTTTCCGAATTACGGGCGAAGGTGTTGGAAAATATTATATTAGCAGGAACTTCCGAGGCTCTAATTGTATTAAAAGAAATACAGAAAAAAATTCCAGAAATACCGGCTGACTCCATAACACGAGCGCAGGATAATCTGTACGCTAACAGTTGGCAACCGTTCTCTCCCGAAATACTACGCTGTTATTTTGAAAAAACTGACAGGCGTTTCGTGCATTCCCCAGAACAACTCCTTGAAGTGCTCTTGGGGTCACTGCGGCGAATGGAACGAATATTGCAAGGTGAGACTCCAAGAGTCATAAGGCTATGGAATGAAGATAATGAGAATCGTAGAGATATTTTTTGGCCTAAGTCGGAGAACAGGCTTTCTGACGAAGTGAAATTCCACTTTGAGGATGATCTGAGAGATCGAGGGATCATTGTGAACAGAGAGGTGGAGATCAGACCTACTACAACCTCCGGATCAGGGGAGAGGGTGGATCTGTATGTGAGCGCTGTTTCTACGGAGAGTACGTGTGCTTGGAAAACTATTACCGTTGTTATCGAGATAAAAGGAAGTTGGAATAAGGAAGTTCAATCTGCTATGGAAACTCAATTAGCTAGTGAATATCTCAAGGATTCAAAAGCACATTGCGGTATATATCTGGTTGGTTTTTTCGACTGCGACCCCAAGCAATTCAAGAAGCGTGACTCCAAAAAACCGCGGTGGAACACTCTTGCAGACGGAAAAAAAGCGCTTGAATTGCAGGCAAAAGTGCTCACAGATTCCGAGCCTGTTGTTGTGAAATCTTTTGTGCTTGATTGTTGCCTCCACAATGAGGAAGTATGAGATACACTATTGTTTTGAGGGTACGAGAAATGCATTCCATGTTAGGTTGCTACTGCTGACCCTAGGGTAGAAAGACGAGACAACGAGACTGGAGCAGTGCAAGAGGTGCATGAAAAAAGAGAGGGTGGACTCACAGGTGAGTCCACCCTCTCTTTACTCTCGATATTTATTTCGCTCCGTTCTCCCCCGACTGCACGTACCGGGCCAGGGGTGTTTTCCGTAACACATGGAGCAGCACGCCTCCCAGCAGGGCTCCGGGGACACTGCTTGCCGAGAAGGCGACCACAAGGGTCCATAGGCCCACGGATCGCCCCATGGCGGGGCCGAGGATGAGCGAGGCGATGGCCGCCCCGATGAGCCCCGTCCCGACGGGTTCCGCCAAAGCCGCCCAGGGTTTTTTGAACAGGCGGAAGGCGTACCCTGCGAGGAAGGCCCCCGGGATGCTTCCGGGGAAGGCGAAGAGGGTCCCGGTGCCCATCATGTTGCGGAGCAGGCTTGTGACGAAGGCGGCCCCCGAGGCCCACCACGGCCCGAGAAGAGCGCCGGCGAGCACGTTCACCGTGTGCTGGAAGGGGTAGCACTTCGTCGGACCCATGGGGAAGTTCACCCCCGAGAGCAGAATGGACGCCGCCACGAAGAGCCCGGCGAGGGTCGTCTGCACGAGCGTGTTGTGAGCCCTTCCCTCTTTATCGAGCGACGACGATTTCATCGGTGTTCACCTCTTTTTGAATCATGCCGTGCCGCAGGGCGAAGGCGGCGAAGGTCCTCCATCGCGCCGGGTCGAGGAGTGTATCCGGGCCGAAGAACGGGAGGGTGCGCTCGAAGGCGGCCCTCTCCATGTCCTTCGGAGCGTCGGGCACGGCTTTAAAATAGAGCGCGAGCGCCTCCTCCGGTCGCTCCGCCGTGAAGGCGATGGCCTTTTCGATGGTGTCCATAAAGCGGACGAGGGCGTCCTTCTTCGTCTCGTAGGCGGAGGCCCCGGTCACGAAGACGAGCTCGTCGTACACGGGGATGCCCCATCGCTCGATCTCGAAATAGCCGGGGTCGAAGCCCTCCATCTCGAGGGAGACGGGTTCGTAGTTCTTGAAGGGGCCCATGACGGCGTCCACCGTGCCCGAGGCGAGGGACTGGAGGATGGAGAACCCCACGTTGACCGTTGTGTATTCGTCGATCCCGTTGATGGCCGCGAACGCCTCGGTGAGGTGGTCCATCATGCCGGGGACGGTGTAGCCGATGGTCTTTCCCTTCAGGTCGGAGGGCGATTCGATCCCTCGCCCCCGTATGAAGAGGAGGGTGGTGAGGGGGCTCCCCACGAGGCGCCCCGCCGCCTTCAGCGGAATGCCCTCCGCCGCCGCTATGATGATCTGCGGCTGATAGGAGAGGGCGAGGTCCACGTTGCCCGACGCGGCGAGCTTCAGGGGGTCGGCGCTCTCCGTGGGACTCTGGACCTCCAGGGAGATCCCCGCTTCGGCGAACATGCCCGATTCAAGGGCAACGTAGATTGGGACATGGTCCACGTTGGGGAACCAGTCGAGCATGAGGACCAGTCTTTCGGCTCCCCGCGCCGGAGAGGCGAGGAGAGCGAGGAGCAGCGCGAGAAGCGGCAGCGTTCTTTTCATTTCCTGTTTCCTCCTTGGTCTCGGATACAAACTGTGCTCCATTTTCAATGGCGGCGCTCCGTCCAGGCGTGACGACGATGAGAGTGTCTCCCTGGCATCCCGGGCGCTGCGGGGCGGGTCGCCGTGGCCCCGAACCTCCTGTTTCCCCGACTGAGGGGTGCGTCGACGCCCTGTTGAGGCGGGCCGCCTGTCGTCCTCTCGCCCTCGGGGGGCCCACGATACGCTCATGATCCACGAAGGCGTCATCTCCTCGTCTCATCCCGCCACCGGACGGTTCTTCGTTCGACGAGGGAGACGGCGTGCCAGAGCCCGAGCCCCACGAGAGAGAGGACCACGATGGCGGCGAAGACCAGGTCCACCCGGAGCCTGGCGTTGCCCTGCATCATGAGGAACCCGAGCCCCTTCTGAGACCCCACCCATTCACCGATGACGGCGCCGATGGTGGCCACGGAGACGCTGACCCGGAGCCCGGCGAAGAAGTAGGGGAGCGCCCAGGGCCAGTACAGCAGGCGGAAGGTGGTTCGAAAGTCCGCCCCCATGGCCGAGAAGAGGGTCACGAGGTCGGGATCGCAGCTCTTGAAGCCCTGAAGCAGGGTGACCGCCAAGGGAAAGAAGATGATCACCGCCGCCATGACGACCTTGCTCCCCATGCCGTAGCCGAACCACACGATGAGCAGGGGCGCGGCGGCGAAGGCGGGGATGGCCTGGGATGCCACGAGAAGAGGCGAGAGGCCCCGCTCCATGGAGGACGAGAAGAACATGAGGATGGAGAGCGGGACCGCCACGGCGAGGGAGAGCGCTATGCCGAGCAGGATCTCCGCTCCCGTGACAAGGCCGTGGCGGGCGAGGAGCGGGGCCTCGCGCACAAGCACGGCGGCGATGCGCGACGGGGCGGGGAGAAGGTAGGCCGGGATGCCCCTCCACCGGCAGAGGACCTCCCAGGCGAGGAGGAACAGGGCCGTCACGGCGAGGGGAGCGGCGGCGCGCCTCATGCGGGGACACCGTCCCCTCGTTCGAGGACCGACAGGATGTGGCCCTTCACATGGCGCAGATCGTGGAGCGATTCGTCCCTGGGCTTGCCCACGGGCAGTTCGATGACCTCCGTCACCCTCATGGGGGCCGGGGAGAGCAGGACGATCCTGTCCGCCAGAAGCAGCGCATCGTCCACGTCATGGGTCACCATGAGGATGGTCTTTCCGAAGCGGGACTGGAGGGACAGCAGGAGGCTCCGCAGGGAGTGCCGGGTGATGGCGTCCACGGCCGAGAGGGGCTCGTCCAGCAGGGCGAGGGGGGCACGGAAGAGGATGGTCCGGGCCAGGGCGCACCGCTGGGCCATTCCCCCGGAGACCTGGCGGGGGTAGTGGTTCCCGAAGCCCGAGAGGCCGAGGAAATCGAAGAGCTCCGCCGCCTCCTGCCGGTCTTTTTCCGACGGGATCCTCTGCACCATGACGGGGAGCAGGGCGTTCTCCAGAAGCGTGCGCCAGGGCAGGAGCAGATCCTTCTGGGCCATGTAGGCCCCCCGCCCCCGCAGATCGGGGACCTCGATGCCGTCCAGGACGAGGGACCCGCCGTCTCTGGGCAGGACGCCCATGAGCAGCCTGAAGAGCGTGCTCTTGCCGCACCCGGACGGGCCGATGAGCACCGTGAAGCTCCCCGTCGGAACGGTGAGGGAGAAGTCCGTCAGAGTATCGTACCCGTCGAAATTTTTGGCGACCCTTCGGATCTCGAACATGAGAAAACTCCCGGCTGGTCTGCCGGGAGCGGTAAGGACGGAGGATTTTTCGAAATATCCCAAACGCACTTCCCTTCGCCGGCATGACCCGGATCAGGTTCCAGGGGTCGGGACCTGCAAGTCCCCTCTCAGCCGGTTCACGCCGACTCCCCCAGTAGCTGTCGGTGCATACCATACCTCCTCCCGCCCTCTTTGTCAAACACCATTATTTGAACGGACGGTGGAAAAGGGGCATAATGACTGTGGGGAGGGATGGCCGTGGATATGCTCGTGCGCTCTGCCAAAGGGTACTATGGGGACGGGAGGGTCCGTCTCTTTTTCATGGAGGGCGACGGCCCGAAGGACGCCCCGCTTGTCGTGCTTCTGCACGGAGTGCACGCCTCGGCGTCGCCCGACCGGGAGAACAAGTACGGCTACCTGGGCCGCATGCTGGCAAGACAGGGCTTCGCGGCCTGCGTCACCGAATCGAGCAGGAGGCTCCGGGGCCGGACGGCTCTGAAGGACGAGTATGGGGCCTGGGCGCACTCCTCCTTCTCAGGGAAGACCTTCGCCATGGAGGTGCTCGACGCCTGCTCGGCCGTGGCGGCGGCCCACAGGGCATACCCGTCCAGGCCGGTGGTGCTCTGGGGCTTCTCCCTCGGCGGGCTGCTGTCCGTCTTTCTGGCAGGGCGAGGGGCGGGGCTGGCGCTCCCCGAGGGGGAGGACCGGGCTCCGGTCAGCGTCCCCATCGCGGGGCTCGTCCTCTCCGGGTGCGGCGATGCCCTCCGGCCCGAGCAGGAGGGGAGCCTGGCCCTGCCGATCCTGGACACCCTGTGGGCGACGGAGGCCCTCTACGAGGCCGCAGGCCGAGCCGCGCCGGAGTTTGTCCTCGTCTTCCACGGGACTCTGGACGAGACCTTCTCCGAGGAGTCGTCAAGACGGTTGCTGAACGGCGTGGGCATAGAAGCGGAGCGGAAGACGTTCTACCGGATCCCGGGGGCGAGCCACCGTTTTCGGGAGCTGAACGGCCGCCCGTCCAAGGGGGCGCTCCGCGAGATGATCGCCGTCACCACGGCCACGCTGCGGAAATTCCTATGAAGGCGAGAATCTGCGGCCCGGCCAGCAACGTGACCACGCTGCCGAGGGCGAGAAAGGGCACGAGAGGCAGGGCGTCCTTCCGTCGCACCTTGCCGAGGGCGATGAGCAGAAGGGCAACGACGCCCCCGATCATGAACCCGAGGTAGAGGGCCAGGATCGTCAGCTTCCACCCCAGCGCCGCGCCTGTTCCGGCCATGAGCGTCCCGTCGCCCCACCCCATGCCGCCGCGGGACAGGGCGATCAGGAGGGCGATGACGGCAAAGCCGAGGGCGACTCCGAGCAGGCCGTCCACCAAGGCACCCGTCCCCCCGAGGAGCCGCAGGAGCAGGGCGGCTGCGCCCGAGGCGAGGGGGACGACGTCGTGGACGCTTCGATCGTAGAGGTCCGTCAGGGACGAGAGAAAAAGGCCCGCACAGGCCGTCGCGGCCAGAAGGAGGGCCGGACTCGCCCCCCAGCGCCACGCGAGCAGGCCGCCGACGAGGGCGCCGGTCCCCTCGGTCAGGAGGCAGCTCCACCCGATGGGTGCCCCGCAGTATCGGCAGCGCCCGCCGAGGGCGATCCACGAGACGACGGGGACGAGGTCACGCCAGCGAAGGACCTGTCCGCACGAGGAACACCTCGACCGCTCGGAACCCCACCACTGCCGGCCGACACAGCTCCGTTCGGCGACGACATTCAGAAAAGACCCCATCGCCGCGCCAAAACAGACGCAGAACATCATCAGCACCCAACGCTCCATGAAGAAACCTCCCCGGGGCGTCCCGTCGCCCCGACCCTCTCTGTCCGCCGTTTATTATATAATGATCCTGCAACGCGACGATGCGGTTCCGGTGGAGCGGCGCGAATGCAGAAGGAGGGACAGGGATGCTTAAAAAAGTACTTGTGGCGGTGGACACGAGCAAGATGGGGGACGAGGTGCTCGAGTACGGGTTCAACATCGCGTTCCAACTCGGGGCCGAGGTGACGTTCATCCACGTCCTGCCCGACCCCTCCCAGTGGATGGCCTATGAACACAGGACCCTCTCCACGTCGGAGACCATGATGGACGAGATCAGGGAGAGCGCGCAGAAGAAGCTCAACTTCGCCATCAGGAAAAAGCTGGAGAGAAACCCCGAGATGAAGAAAATGTCCTACGCCACGGTGGTCCAGCAGGGCAACGCGGGCGAGCGCATCATAAGCTACGCAAAGGAGCATGGATTCCCGCTGATCGTCATCGGCCACAGGGGGCACAGCGCCATCGAGCGGCTCTTCGTGGGCAGTACCGTCACGAACGTGGTCCGGTACGCCGGTTGCTCCGTGCTGGTCTATCGGCCCAACGAGGAGCAGGGTCGATAGGCGCGTCCGTCCAAGGCGCGTCGAACGGACGAGTCCTCTCACAACCCATGGAGGGGGTATCCCCTCCATTTTTTTCATATTTCTCTACGGCTGATGTGGCGAAAAAAGAAAATGTTCCACCGACCATCGGTGAATCGCTTCCCCGAATCGCCGGTTTTCTGTTAAGATAAAATCTCCTTTGGGGAACGAGACTCAATCAGGAGGGGGACGGACGGAATGAAACCAACAGTGGTCGATCACATCGGGATAGCGGTGAAGTCCATCGACGAGGCTCTGGCCTTCTGGCAGGACTCCCTCGGGATCCGGTGCACGGGCGTGGAGGACGTGGCGGAGCAGAAGGTCAAGACGGCCTTTCTTCCCGTGGGCGCGACGGAGGTGGAGCTCCTGGAGCCCACGTCCGAGGAGAGCCCCGTGGCGAAGTTCATAGAGAAGCGTGGCGAGGGGATCCACCACCTGGCCATCCGGGTTGAGAACCTCGAGGCGGCCTTGGCCGAGATGAAGGCCAAGGGGATCCGCCTCATCGACGAAACGCCGAGATACGGCGCCGGCGGCGCGAAGATCGCCTTCGTCCACCCCAAGTCAACCGGGGGGGTACTCCTGGAACTGAGCGAGCGCTCGGAGGAGTAGCGATGTCCCATCGAAGCATCGAGGAGCTCTGCGAGGAGTTGTTGC
>CALCQG010000043.1 GCA_937897575.1 uncultured Synergistales bacterium
AATTTTCTCATGCCGTCCTCCCTGTTTGCACAGGGGCTCTCCGTCAGCTCCGGAACTCGCCCCCGAGCTTCTTTTTCAGTTTACCGGCGATCCGCTCCATGTTCTGTTCCACCTGCTCCGACGTGAGGGTCCCCGTGCTGGAACCGAGCCACACCCGGAAGGTGACGGACTTTTTCCCCGCCTCCACCTGTTTGCCCCGGTACTCGTCCACGAAGCGGACGGCCCAGGCCATGGGGGCCACGATCTCCTCCACGTCGTGCCACCGGACGTTCTCGTCGAAGGTCAGGGAGAGGTCCTGCTCCACCAGCGGGAAGGAGGGCAGGTGGACGAACCGGTTCTCCCGGGAGGGCAGGGGCGCGAGCTTCTCCACGTTCAGCTCGAAGAGCACCGTCTACTCCCGCTTTATCCCCGCGGCCCTGGCCGACTTCAGGGCCAGGAGCCCCAGGTCCCCGATGACCTCGTCCCCGAGGAGGATGTTGAGCCACAGCTTCTTCTCGGCCCATGCCGGCTGACGGACCTGCTCGAAGGACAGAGGGGCCGTCTGCACGATTCTGGGCATGTACTCGAGCACGCCTCTGGCCTCCCGGAAGAGCTTCTCCGGGTCGTCGCCCACGAAGGCGGCGCCGAGGTGCCGGTCCTGAGACGGCAGCGCCTCCCGTTCGTCGTTGGGGCTGAAGTACCCGTCGTCGCGGAAGACCTGGGTCAGCTCGAAGATCCTGAAGGCGTCGAAGTACCGGAGGTTCGTGAAGACGCTCTTCAGCAACCCCGGCACGAGGTTCGACCGTACGCGCCCCTCGTCGGGGGCCGGCGGGTTCTGGAGGGACAGCATGGCGCGCTCGTCCTCCCCCGCCGCGGCGATGTACTCGTCGCCGATCCAGGGGTAGGTGAAGACCTCCTGAAGACCGCACCGGAAGGCGAGGTACTCCCTGATGTGACGCTCGAGCTCGACGGCCCGCTGGTTCACCGGTGCGGACAGGGTGATCTGGGGAGGGCGGAAGTCGAAGTTCTCGTACCCGATCAGCCGGGCGATCTCCTCCAGGATGTCGTCGGGCAGGGAGATGTCGCCTGTGGAGCGCCAGGAGGGCACGGAGACGTGGAGCAGATCCCCGTCTACGGTCGCCGTGAAGCCGAGGAGGGAGAGGATGTCTCTCGCCTCGTCGCCGGCGATGTCCTTGCCCAACCGCCGCCGGAGGAAATCCAGGGAGACGTCCACCTGGGCGCACTCCAGGGGACGGGGGTAGGTATCCGTGTACCCCGATACCCTCGCCTCGGGAAGCAGATCGCGGAACATGGTCGAGGAGAGGGCGAGGGCCTGGTCCACCCGCTGAGGGTCCATGCTCTTCTCGTACCTGGAGGACGCCTCCGTCCGAAGATCGAACCGCTGGGCCGTCCTCCGGATCGCAAGGGCTTCGAAGTTGGCCGCCTCGAGGACGATCTCCGTCGTCTCGGGGAGGATGGAGTCCCTCTTGCCCCCCATGACGCCGGCCAGCCCGAGAGGGGATCGCTCGTCGGCGATCACGAGGTCCTCGCCCGTAAGGTTCAGGATCTCCCCGTTCAGGAGCTCGAGGGTCTCGCCCGGCGCGGCGGGACGAACCCGGATGCCGCCGTGGACATGGGACCTGTCGAAGCCGTGGGTGGGTTGCCCTGTGGCGAGCATGACATAGTTCGTGATGTCCACGAGGAGGTTGATGGGGCGCATCCCCACCTTCCAGATGCGGCACTGGAGCCAGTAGGGCGACGGGACGTTCCGAACGTTTTCCACCACCAGGGCGGTATATCTGGGGCACCGGTCCTGCCGGTCGATGCGGACCGGGATGCCGCTCCCCTCCTCCGGCAGCACGGCTGAAGGAAGGTCTTTCAGGGGCGTGCGGTAGATGGCGGCGAGCTCCCTGGCCATGCCGTAGTGCCCCCACAGGTCCGGCCTGTTGGTGAGGGATTTGTTGTCGATCTCGAGGATCGTGTCGTCCAGGTCGAGCACCTTCGCTATGGAATCCCCGGGCAAACCGGCGAAGCCGCTCAGGTCCATGATCTCCGCCTCGCGTGCGGCCGGAAAGAGCTCCTCCAGGCCGATTTCGCCCGACGAACAGATCATGCCGTTGCTCATGACGCCTCGCAGCTTGGTGGCCTTGATCTCCACGGGGTCACCCTCTCCGTGCCATCGGACCATGGCGCCCGGGACGGCCACAGCCACGAGCTGCCCGGGCTCCAAATTCACGCCGCCGCAGACGATGGTGCTCGGCTCTCCGCTCCCCACGTCGCAGAGGACCACCCGCAGCCGGTCCGCCTGGGGGTGGGGGGTCACCTCGACGATCCGCCCCAGGACCACGCCCTTCAGCCCGTCGGCCAGATTTTCTGCCCCCTCCACCTCCACGGTGCTCATGGTGAGGTCGGAGGCAAGCCGGTCGACGGTCAGATCCTCGGGAAGGTCCACATAGTCCCGTATCCAGTTCAGGGAAAGTTTCATGATGTTCCGCTCCTATCTGAATTGATTGAGAAAGCGAAGGTCGGCGCTGTGGAAGAGCCGGACGTCGTCCACGCCCCACCGCATCATCACCAGACGGTCGAGTCCGATGTTGACGTAGAAGCCGGACCACACCGCCGGGTCGAGCCCCGCGGCCTTCAGCACGTTGGGGTGGGGCGTTCCGCCGGGCATGACCTCGATCCAGCCCACGTGCTTGCAGACCTTGCACCCCGTGCCGCCGCAGACCAGACAGCGCATGTCGATCTCGAACCCAGGCTCCACGAAGGGGAAGAACCCCACGCGCATGCGCACCTCAACGTCCTGACCGAAGACCTTGTCCAGGACGGTCTTCACGAGGATCTTCCCCGAGGCGAAGGAGTAGTCCCTGTCCACGATGAGCGCCTCGTACTGGAAGAAGGCCCGCTCGTGTCGGGCGTCGGTGTTCTCGTTCCGGTAGACCCGCCCGGGGTAGACGAACCGCGCCGGGGCGCCGTGCTTCTGAAGGTACCGGACGCTCGCCCCCGTGAGGTGGGGCCTGAGACAGAGTCTCTTTGCACCCCGCTCGTGCTCGCACCCCTTGAGCCAGTAGGTGTCCATGCTGTCCCGGGCCGGGTGGTCCGGGGCGAAGTTGAGGTTGTCGAAGGCGTAGAGCTCGCTCGTGATCTCGCCCTCCGAGAAGACCTCGAAGCCCAGGGAGCGGAAGGCGTCGTTCAGGTCGTAGCACATCTGAGTCACAGGGTGCAGGCCGCCCGAGGGGGGCTGAATGCCCGGCAGGGTGAGGTCCACGACGCCCTCCACGGGGGAGGCCTCGGCGAGGATATCCTCCTGGCGTCCGTCCAGGGCCCCCGTGAGGATCTCCTTCACCTCGTTGGCCGCCTGCCCGGCGGCCCGCCGTTCCTCGGGGGGGACTTTGCCCACCTCCTTGAGCAGCTCCGTAAGAGAGCCTTTTCGGCCCACGAGGGCCGCCCGCGCAAGCTGAAGTTCCTCCATGGTCTCCGCAGCGGCGATCCGCTCGAGCCCGGCGTTTTTCAGTTCGTTCAACCGTTCCAGCATTCGTCCAACCTCCCGATCTGTCCGTCGCGCCGCTCGCGCGCTCCCTTGGGGAGCACGCGAGCTCTTCGGCTAAAAGGTTATTGTACCTGAAAATTCTCTCCCGCGGTACTTTTTCGCGACGCCCCCGACGACGCAGGCGCCTCGTCCGGTGACCCGTAGGACATGAGCTCCTCGTGCCATGCCCCGTCGTCGAGTTTTCTGCTCCACTCCCTGAGGGCGTACAGCTCCCGGACGTGAGGCTCCTTCGCGAAGTAGACCGCCAGGGCGTTCAGGCCGTCGGCGGTCATCTGGGGGTCCCGGCGCCGCTCGCCCGCGGAGATGAGACGATAGGCCGCCTCCCGCTCCGCCTCGTCGCGCACCATGGGGCTCCGGAGCGCCCGCTCGAGGTGAGGGCTCACCGGCAGGTCCGGCGATGCGACGATGCCGAGGAGCACGGCCCTGTCCCCCCGCACGCCGTCGGCGAGATAGAGAAGCCCGGCGGCCGCCACGAGGGAGACGGCCGCGGCGGCGACTTTGCCGCCCCGTCGGAAGGCCCGCTCCTCCGTCCCGGGGAGGAAGGGCAGCAGAATCTCCCTGTTCGTCACGGCGAAGGCCAGGGCGAGCCACAGGGCGTTCTCGACCCGGTGCCAAGGTCGGGTCCACAGGGCGTCGAAGGCGAAGAGGGCGACGAGGGCGCTCCCCCAGACGGCCGGGGGCGAGAGAGGTATCCGGCGGACGAAGGCCGCCAGGAGGGACAGCCACCACCACCCGAAGAGCGTCATCAGCAGGACGCCCCCCGGCGTCCCCGCCTCGGCGAACCACTGGAGGTACTCGTTGTGGGCCCAGTGGGTGAAGAGCCACTTCATCCGGGGGTGGGCGGCGCGCATGGCCCGCTGGGCGTCGAGATAGTGCCACTTGTACTGGCCGAGGCCCACACCGCTGAGGGGCGCGTCGGCGTACATCCTCCAGGAGGTGGCCCAGATCGTGTCCCGATGGGCGATGGACAGCGGGTTCGTCAGCATGTCCCCCATCTTGAGGGTCAGGATGCCGAGGCGCCCCTGGTTCAGGGCGAGGTTCGCCCCCAGGACGGCGAGGAAGAGGAGCGCCGCCGCCGCGCCCCGCTTCACGTACCGTCGGCCCCCGGTCCGGACCAGCAGGGCGGCCAGGACGGAAAACCCGATGACGTAGCCCAGGATCCCCGACCGGCTCGTCGTGGAGATCATCCCCCAGAGGGTCAGGGACTGGAGAAGGACGACGAAGGGCAACAGCCGGCGTTCGCTCCCCTCGGAGCACATCATGAGGAAGGCGCCCCCGAGCCCGCTGACGGCGAGCCACAGGGCGAGCATGTTCTGCTGGCCCGTGTTCCCCACGTAGTGCCCGGGCGTGGGGAGGATGAAGGAGTAGGATCCCGACAGCCCCCGCACCTGCATCTCGGCGAAGAGCACGTTCACGGCCCCGGACACCAGGGCGCCCCACAGGACGGCCCGGAGGAGGGGGCGGTCCGCCACGTGGGCGAAGAGGACGTAGGCCCACCAGAGTCCGGCGAGGACGAACCATGCCCGGAAGAAGCTCTCGGGGGAGCGGAGCCCCGACCAGAAGGGCTGCACGGTGACGTAGAGAAGGAGGATGAGCCAGAGGACGGCAAAGCCGTCGAGCCGGAACCCCGTGGCCGTCGTGCCGCGCCTCAGGACCCTGCCCATGGCGACGAACGCCCCGAGGGCCAGGGGGACCAGGGCGGCGACCCACTTCATCAGATGGAGGGACGAGTGGAAGGAGAAACCCGAGAAGACGAGGTTCGGGACGGCCAGGGCCAACAGAGAGACGCAGACCGCGAGGGCTCGCGGAAGAAGAGGGTTCTCGCGGAGAGCGTCCCCGGCGGGGAGGAGCCCCCTCTCATCCCATGACGGCTCCCGTCCTCCGTCGCGCGGCGCCATGGCCATGCCCCGTCCTGCGTCGGTCAGTAGGGCCGCTCGGCGTTGACGAACCGGGTGTACTCCCGCAGGAAGATGAGGCAGACCTCCCCTGTGGGGCCGTTCCGGTGCTTCGCCACGTTGACGTAGGCGCGGTTGTCCTCTTCCTCGCCCGGCGCGGCGGAGTCGTAGTACCCGGGGCGGTAGAGGAGCATGACGGTGTCGGCGTCCTGCTCGATGGCGCCGCTGTCCCGCAGATCCGAGAGCTGGGGCTTCTTCTCGTTCCTGGACTCCACGGCGCGGGAGAGCTGGGAGAGGGCGATCACGGGGACCTCGAGCTCTCGGGCCACGGCCTTCAGGGACCGGGAGATCTCCGCCACCTCCTGCTGCTTGCTCTCGATCTTCTTCGACGAGTTCATGAGCTGGAGGTAGTCCACCACGATGAGCCCCAGCCTCTTGTACTGCGCCTTGAACCGGCGGCACCGGGCGCGGAGCTCGAGGGTGCTCAGCATGGAGCTGTCGTCGATGAAGATGGGCGACTGGGAGAGCCGCCCGGCCGCGTCGGCCAGGTCGTCCCAGGCCCCCTTGGGGAAGGACCCCGTGCGGAGGTCGTGGATGTTCACCCGGGCCTCTGCGCCGAGCATTCGCTGGACGAGCTGCTCCGCCGCCATCTCGAGGCTGAAGATCAGAACGAGCCCCTTCTCCCCCACGGGCCCGCCCCCGAACTGGGCGATGTTCACCGCAAGGGCCGTCTTGCCCATGGAGGGCCGGGCCGCGACGATGTTCAGGCTGCCCGGCTGGAAGCCGCCGAAGATGCGGTCCAGCTCGTAGAAGCCCGACTCGTAGCCCGCCACGTTCTGCCCCGTGCTCTGGAACCGCTCCTCGATCTGGCGGAAGGTGACCCCAAGGACGTCGCCCACCCGCCGGAAGCTCGTGGTGTTCTTCTTGTCGGCGATCTCGAAGACCGCCTGCTCCGCCTGCTCCAGTGCCTCGTCCACGTCCCGGTCCTCGGAGTACCCGAGCTGCACGATGGTGTTCCCCGCCGTGATGAGCCGCCGGTGGATGGCCTTGTCCCGGACGATCCGGGCATGGTACTCCACGTTCGCCGTGGTGGGAACGCTGTCGATGAGCGCTGCGACGAAGGGCTGTCCGCCGAGGCGGTCGCCCTTCCCGATGCGGGCGAGCTCCTCGAGGAAGGTGAGCGGGTCCACGGGCTTCCCCTTGTTGGCCATGTCGTAGATCACGTCATAGGCCGCCCGGTGGTTCAGGTCGTAGAAGTCCTCGGGCTGAAGAAGCTCGATGACCGTGTTCAGTGCCTCCCGGTCCATGAGGCAGGACCCCAGAGCGGCCCGCTCCGCCTCCAGGGAGACGGGGGGCAGCCGGTCCCACGACGAGGACTGGAGGGCCATCACTCCGCCTCGACGACCAGGGACATCTCCACCTCCACGCCGGGGTGGAGCCGGATGGAGAAGGGGTAGGAGCCCGTCTGTTTCACGGAGTCGGGGAGCCGGATCTCGCGCCGGTCCACCGCCATGGCGAGCTGGGACTCGATGGCGTCGGCCACGTTCGAGGCCGTGATGCTGCCGAAGAGCTTGCCCTTCTCCCCCGCGCTCGCCCTCACACGGACCGTCTTGCCCGAAAGGGCGCGCTGGGTCGCCCGCGCCTCGGCCAGGAGCTTCTCCTCCCTCTTCTTCCGGGACGTCTCCCTGGCCTTCCACTCCTGGACCCTGGCCGGCGTCGCCTCGACGGCGAGGTCCTTCGGGAAGAGAAAGTTCCTCGCGTAGCCGTCGGAGGTCTCCACAAGGTCGCCGGCGGCGCCGAGTTTGTTCACGTCCTGTTTCAGTATGACTTTCATGGGTCATTCCTCCCGTACCGGGCCCGGAAGTCGAGCCACATATCCGCTATCCCCGCCATGACGGCCACGGTGGAGAGAAGCGGTACGAACATCACAAGTATTATAGCAGCCACGGCCAGGGCTTTCCCCACGCGCCCCTTCAGCAGGTACCAGATCAGAGAGAGCCCCTGGAGCAGAAAGAGGAAGTTCAGGAGCATCCTGAGGTTCACCCCCGCACGCAGGGCGATGTTCCACGCCTCGCCTCCCCTCGCCCCGACGATGGTGAAGACCATGGAGGCGATCAGGGCGCCGAAGAGGCTCTTGGGGAACCGCCAGTGAGAGAAGGGCGGGAGCGCCGGAAGTCCCTGGCCGCCGATCCGCTTCAGGACAAAGCTGCTCACGGTGTAGCTCAGATAGCAGTCCAGGGCCGACGCCGCCGTCAGGATGGCGGGGAAGATCATGGGGATCGTCTCGATGGCCTGGGCGAACTGCTGCCGGACCGCCGCAAGGGACTCGGGGGACATGCCGGCGGACTGGTAGAGGGAGAAGATCCGGTCCACCATGGCCTGGAACTCGACCGCGTCGAGCTGGAAGGGGTTGATCCCCGTGATCTTCGCCGCGAGGGTCATGAGCAGGAGCTTGCTCCCCAGGGAGACGAGGATACCGTAGAGCAGGACCTCGGCACCGCTTTTGCAGCGCTTCGCGAGCCAGCCGAGCGAGACGCCAAGGACGCCGAAGCCCAGAAGAAAGAAGAGCCCCGACAGCGGCCCGAGGAAGAGGACGATGAGGGTCGTCGCGATGAGGAGGCCGAGGACGGCCATCTTCCCGTTGTGCCGGAGGCCCAGCACCACGAGAGGCGCCGGGGCGAGCAGCGAGAAGGCCAGCCCCACGAAGGGAAGGAACTCCGCCGACAGGAAGAGCACGACGGCCAGTCCGGCGAGCAGGGCCGATTCCACCAGGCTGCGGGTTGACGTCATTGTCGGGCTCCTTTCATTCGAACACCGTCCGGGGGACGAAAAAACAACGGAGGAGAAGCAGGGCTCCCCCTCCGTACCGTGCGTACGCGAGCGCTGCGTGCCGCTCCGCTAGTCCACGGAGTAGGGCAGAAGCGCGATATGCCGCGCCCGCTTGATGGCCTCCGTGAGCTGCCGCTGGTGCTTGGCGCAGTTGCCCGTCACCCTGCGGGGGACGATCTTGCCCCGCTCGCTCACATACTTTCGCAGCTTTTCAACATCCTTGTAGTCCACGTGCTCTATCTTGTCCACGCAGAAAAAACATACCTTCGGACGCCTCTTGCCGCCCCTTCTGGGACCGCGGCCGCCCGGGCCCTGTCTTCTCTCGTCGCTGCCGCCTTCATTCGCCGCCATAGCACACTGCTCCTTCCTGACAACTTGGGGCCGGGCCTAAAAGGGGATGTCCGCATCCTCCTCGCCCTGCACCTCGGAAATATCCATGGGAAACTCCTCGTCGCCGCCGAACCGGTGATCCTTGCGGACGCTGTCGCCGAAGCCGTCGTCCTGGGGGAAGGGCGCGGGAGAATCCTCCTGCCGCCTCGACCCGAGGAAGGTCACGTCCGACGCCACGACCTCCGTGACGTAGCGCTTCCCCGACCCGTCCTTCGCCTCGTAGTTCCGGACCTGCATCCGGCCCTCCACGAGCACGGGACGCCCCTTCTTCAGATACCGTTCGCAGTTCTCCGCCGCCGCACCCCAGACCACCACGGGGATGAAATCCGTGCTCTCCTGGAGCTCGCCGTTCTTGTCCTTCCACGACCGTCCCACGGCCACGGTGAAGTTGGCCACCGCCTGTTTGCCGGCCGTGTAGCGGATCTCTGGGTCGCGGGCGAGGTTGCCCATCAGGATGACCCTGTTAAAGCCACGCGCCATGTCCGTTCCTCCCTATTTCTCGTCAAGACGGACAGTCATCTGCCGGTAGATCGCCGGACGAAGACCGAGCACGCGGTTCAGTTCCACAAGCTGGCCAGGATCGAGCTCAAAGTTGCACAGAGCGTAAATCCCTTCCGTCTTCTTGTCGATGGGGTAGGCAAGGCGCCTCTTTCCCCATACATCCATCTTGGAGACCGTTCCTCCAAGACTGCGCACGACCTCTTCGACCTTGGAGAGCTCCTCCTTGGGATCCTCCAGTTCCGCGGTCAAAAGCACCACCATTTCATAGGGCCGCACGTTCCGTCACCTCCTCCCTGTGGGCTGTGTGGCCTCTCCTCCGTGGGAGAGGCAGGGAAAAACTCATCAGAGGATTATACCCTAGGGTTTCTTCCGAGGCAAGGGACCCTCCCGAACCTCCAGCTTGTAGACCCGTTCGCCGGGGTAGGAGAAGTTGAACTGATCCCTTGCGATGTGGGCCATGCCGTCGGGGGTGCTGTAGAAGGCCACCTTCTCCCGAAGCTCCTGCACGAAACGGCTCATGGATACGAGGTCCTCCATCCGCTGGTCCACCCGCTCCGTAAGCGTGCGGATCTTCCGGATCTCCAGGAAGTAGGCCGTCCCCATGATGGTCGTGCAGAGGCCGAGGAGGATCCAGCGGAGGCGGAGCATCTTACATCCTCTCGGGCGCCGAGATGCCCAGGAGCGCGAGGGCCGACCGAAGCACCGTTCCCGCGGCCTGCACCAGCAGCAGGCGGGCGTTCATGACCTCCTCCTCTTCCCCGAGAATTCTGTGGGCGTTGTAGAAGGAGTGGAAGTCCCCCGCAAGCGCGAGGGCGTAGTTGGCAATCACGTGGGGCGCCAGCTCCCGGGAGGCCTTCTCCGCCTCGTCGGGGAACTCGGCGAGGCGCGAGAGCAACCGCTTCTCCTCGTCGGAGCAGTAGGCCGAGCCCGTCGGGCGGGCGTCCGGGACGGCCACGCCCCGGGCCTTCGCCTCCCGCAGGACGCTGCACACGCGGGCGTAGGCGTATTGGATGTAGTAGACCGGGTTGTCGCTGGACTGGCGTTTCGCCAGCTCGAGGTCGAAATCCAGGTGCGAGTCGCTCCGCCGCATGACGAAGAAGTAGCGCGTGGCGTCGACGCCCACCTCGTCCAGCACATCCCGAAGGGTCACGAACTGCCCCGACCGGGTGGACATGGCCACCTGCTCGCCGTCACGGAGGAGGTTCACGAACTGGATGAGCAGGACGTCCAGGTCGTCCGGGCTTCGCCCGAGGGCCTCGACGCCGGCCTTCATTCTCGGGACATAGCCGTGATGATCGGCGCCCCAGACGTCGATGACCCGGTCGAAGCCCAGGTCGAACTTCTCCTTGTGGTAGGTGATGTCCGAGGCGAAGTAGGTGGGCACGCCGTTGCTCCGGATGAGCACCCGGTCCTTCTCGTCCGTGAAGTCCGTGGCCTTGAACCAGACGGCGCCGTCCTTCTCGAAGGCAAAGCCGTTCACCTTGAGCGCCTCCATGGCGGCGGGGACGAGGTCCCGCTCGTAGAGGCTCTTCTCCGAGAACCAGACGTCGAAGCGGACGCCGAAGTCGGCCAGGATCTGCCGGATGGTGTCCAGGATGTTTCGGACCGCGAAGGCCTTGAAGAAGGGGTGGCTCTCCCCGAGGGGCATGGACAGGAACCGGTCCCCCTCCTGGTCCCGGATCGCCCGGGCTATGTCGTGGATGTATTCGCCCTTGTAGCCGTCCTCGGGGAAGGGGGCATCGGATGGACATCCTGGGGCGCTCGACCCAGTCCCGGTACTTCGAGCTGGCCGGTCCAGCTCGAAGTACCGGGACTGGGTCGAGCGCCCCAGGATGTCCATCTGAAGACCCGCGTCGTTTATGTAGTACTCCCGCTCCACGGACCACCCCGTGAAGGCCAGGATGTTCGCGATGATATCCCCCACGGCGGCGCCGCGGCCATGGCCCACGTGCAGCGGGCCCGTCGGGTTGGCGCTCACGAACTCCACCTGAACCCGGCGCCCTTTGCCCAGGTCCCGCGCCCCGTACCGCTCGCCCTTGTCCAGGATGTCGGCCAGGACCTCCCCCATCCACTTGGAGGACAGGAAGAAGTTGATGAATCCCGGGCCTGCGACCTCCACCCGGTCAAGATAGGGGTCGGCGGCCACCTTCGCCGCGATCTTCTCGGCCAGGGCCCTGGGGCTCTCGCCGAAGACCTTGCACATCTGCATGGCGCAGTTCGTGGACAGATCGCCCTGGTTCTCCCGCTTCGGCTTCTCGAAGACGAGCTCCGGGCACTCCACCGCCACGCCCTTAACGCGGGCTATCTCCTCGAGGGCCTCTCGCACGCGCTGCCGGAGTCCCTCCTGCACATCGTTCATGCCGCCACCTCCGCGGTTCTTCGACTCATCGGCTGCGCACCGGAAGATTCTTCGTCCCGAAGGCCATCCATCGCTGGATCGACTCCCCCAGCCCGAGGACCACGTCGGGCGTTATTCTGCTCGTGCTCAGCACGATCTTGGCTTCGCCCGAGAGGGTGTTCCGCGTCCTGTTCATCGTCACGGACTCGCCGTAGCGCACCCTGCCGAAGGCGCGCTCAAGCCTCGCCGGGAGCATGACGGGCGCCCACTTGGCCGGGAGCTTGATGGCAAAGGACTGCTCGAGGATGAAGGGGAACCGGAGTCCGAACTCCTCCGTCTGCTGCAGCGACTCCGTCAGCCACACGGGGTAGGAGGCCGGGTAGGGGACGAGCATTGAACCGTCGCTCACGATGGACTGCTTCAGCGTCGCCGGGAAGGTGACCTGCCATCCGTACTTGATGGGCCTCACGATGCCGATCCCCGGGGCATAGGTCAGTGACGGAAACAGCTCCGAGGCCAGGCGATGAATCATCTCCTCGTCCGTCCGCCCGCCGGGGAAGAAGAAATCGGCCCACCCATTCCGGACGAAGACGTGCACGTCGCCCGACAGCGCTCCGGCCGTATCGAGGTCGAGACGCCACTCGATGGAGAGCCTGTGATCCTCGGCCGAACCGGAGGACACCCGCACGGGCTCGAGCCTCATGCCGTTCAGGGCGTAGAGCGGCCGCCCCCTGAGGGACAGGGACGTCTCGCCCGAAAAATGCCCCTGAAGGAGGTCGACGTAGACCGGGGTGCTCCCCTTCGCCTTCGGCGTGAGCTCCAGCGCAGGGCGAAGGATGGCCGCCGGCGTCGCCGGTGCCTCGTCGCCGAGAGTGTAGGCCGAGAGCCAGATGATCCGGCTCTGCCAGTCCGTCGTCTGTGCCCACCGGTTCAGCAGGAGCACCTTCTCCCACCGGGTCCAGGGGCCCTCGGCCGGGATGGGATTCCGGACGAGGGAGGGTGCGACTCCGTCGGCCAACTCCGGTGCCTCGTCCAACCAGGCCATGAGGGACGATATCCGCTTCTCGCGGTCACCTCTGGACAGAAGGGGGCGCGCTGCCGCCGGGACATCGGGCACCGCCGCCTTCTCGGCGTCGGAGAGTTTTTTTGCCAGGGCCTCAGTGCCCTTGCGCATGGAGAAGGCGATGTAGCCGCGCACATCGCTCAGCAGCGTCCTGTCCGACCAGGAGGGCGTGTTCACAACGGACCAGGTGTACCGGTCCACGGTGCCGACCCTCTCCTTTTTGAACTGCCCCACGCCCGACGAACCGATGACGAAGGGCATGTCCTGGGGCACGTCCACGGTTATCCGCTGCTCCCACTGGGGCAGTTCGTGGTGCATCCAGACGAAGTCGTCCATGAAGAGGCTCTTGGGGAAGACCTCCCGGACGGAGAAGGCCATGATGAACTCCTCCTGAAGGTCGGGGAAGAGGACGTCCACCACCGGCAGACCGTCGCGCACCGTCTCCCTCGGGAGCACGGGGGCCAGAAGGCGCCCACTTCCCGGGTCGTAGAGCCCCGCGTCCAGGACTTCGACGCGGCCCTTCTCGGGCACGGGGATCTCCCAGCGCGTCCAGCGCGCGTCGATGCCCTTCCGTGCCAGGATGACCCTGGTGGTGAGGCGCTCCATGGACCCGTCGGCCCCGAGAGAGTACTTCAGGTCCCTGAGCCATATGATCCCTTCGGACCGGGGGTGGTCGTAAAACCCGGGGCTCTCCTGAATCATCCTCGGAATATCCAGCTGCACCGGTTCCGCCGCGCTCGCCGCTCCGCCGCTCAGCATCATGGCGACCAACGCGACGGACAGGATCAGACGCCGCACCATTCCCTCCATAGTCCCATCTCCTTCTGTACTCAGCGTACTCATAGATTCGCCCCGCAGCAGTGCTTGTACTTCTTCCCGCTGCCGCAGGGGCAGGGGTCGTTCCGTCCGATCTTCGGGCTCCTCTGCACGGGGCGCGCCGGACCCTCCCCCCGCGGTGCGGCGCTCTCACTCTGGGCGGGCGTAAAGGGCAGGATCTGCTCCCGGCCCTCCACCCGGTCGGCGCGTCTGCTTCCATCCTCCCGGGAGGAGAGGACCCGCACCCGGAAGACGAGCTCGGCGATGGACTCCCGAACCCGCTCCATCATCTCCTGGAAGAGGTTGTAGGACTCGAACTGATACTCAAGCAGGGGGTCCTTCTGGCCTATGGCCCGAAGTCCGATCCCGCGGCGAAGCTCGTCCATGGCCAGCAGGTGGTCCCTCCAGCCGTTGTCCAGGGTGTGGAGCACGAGGAACCGGAGCAGGCCGTCCCGCTCCGCCTCGTCGAAGGCGTTGACGCGCTCGGTGAACCGGTCCCGGACGGCCTGCTTCAGCCCCTCTCTTCTGTCCTCGAGCAAACTCGCGCTGTCCACCCCGTCGAGATGGGCCTCGAGGCCGGGGCCGAAGAGGGCCTTCAGGCGCGACTGGGCGCGGACGGCGTCCACGTCCCCATCCTCGGGGAAGTAGCGCGTCAGAATGTCGTCCACCACCCCGTCCACGACCTCCCAGACGTGGTCGGCCACGTTCTCGTCCCTGAGAACCTGGGCTCGCTCCGCGTAGACCGCCTCGCGCTGGAGGTTCATGACGTTGTCGTAGGAGAGAAGCTGCTTGCGGATGTCGAAGTGCATCTCCTCCACCTTTTTTTGAGCCCCCGCGATGGCCTTCGTGAGGAGGCCGTGTTCGATGGACTCCCCCTCCTCCATTCCAAGCTTCTGCATGATCCCCTGGATGCGCTCCGAGCCGAAGAGCCGAAGCAGGTCATCCTCGAGGGCGAGGTAGAAGCGGCTCGACCCGGGGTCGCCCTGGCGGCCGGCCCGGCCTCGGAGCTGGTTGTCGATCCGCCGCGCCTCGTGCCGCTCCGTGCCGATGATCTTGAGCCCGCCGACGGCCTTGACCCGCTCCCGCTCCTCGAGGCACTGGGCCGTGAAGGCCGCCTTCGTGCGCTCGAAGAGCTCCCGGTCCGTCTCGGGGTCCTTGTTCTCCTTCCGGAGGGCGTCCTTCGCGAGGAAGTCGGCGTTGCCGCCGAGGACGATGTCCGTTCCGCGGCCGGCCATGTTCGTGGCCACGGTGACCGCCCCGAAATGGCCCGCCTGGGCCACGATCTGGGCCTCCCGCTCGTGGTACTTGGCGTTGAGCACCTGGTGGGGGATCTTCCGGGCCTTCAGCAGCTTGCTGAGGCGCTCGGAGTTCTCGATGGACGTGGTCCCGACGAGCACGGGAACACCCTCCCTGTGGGACTCCTGAATCTCGTCGGCCACGGCGGCGAACTTCTCCGACACCGTCCGGTAGATCACGTCCGCGTTGTCCACCCGGATCATGTCCACGTTCGTGGGGACCACCACCACCTCGAGGCCGTAGATCTCCTTGAACTCCTCGGCCTCCGTGGCCGCCGTCCCCGTCATGCCGGCGAGCTTGCGGTACATGCGGAAGTAGTTCTGGAGTGTGATGGTCGCAAGGGTCTGGCTCTCGCGCCCGACCTTCACGCCCTCCTTCGCCTCGATGGCCTGGTGGAGGCCGTCGGAGTACCGCCGCCCCACCATGAGGCGGCCCGTGAACTCGTCCACGATGATGATCTCGCCGTCCTTCACCACGTAGTGCACGTCCCGCTGGAAGAGCATATGGGCCTTCAGGGCCTGAACGATCCGGTGGGCGAGGTCCGAGTGGGCCGCGTCGGAGAAGAGCCCCGGCATCTTCAGGATATCCTCGCACCGCGCGATGCCCGCCTCGCTGATGGCCACGTTCCGTTCCTTTTCGTCCTTCTCGAAGTCCCGCCCCGCCTTGAGCTGTCTGGCCACCCGGTCCGAGACGGTGTACATCTCCACGTTGTCGTCCGACGGGCCGGAGATGATGAGGGGCGTCCTGGCCTCGTCGATGAGGATGGAGTCCACCTCGTCCACGATGCAGAAGAAGTGCCCCCGCTGGACCTGCTGGTCCTCGCTCACGGCCATGTTGTCCCGGAGGTAGTCGAACCCGAACTCGCTGTTCGTCCCGTAGGTGATGTCCGACTGGTAGGCCCGTTCCCGCTCGCCCTGGTCCATGTAGGCGTAGATCACCCCGACGGTCAGCCCCAGGAAGGAGTAGATGGGCTTCATCCACTCGGCGTCGCGGCTCGCCAGATAGTCGTTCACCGTCACCACGTGGACGCCCTTGCCCGACAGGGCGTTCAGCACCACCGCCAGCGTCGCCACGAGGGTCTTGCCCTCGCCCGTCTTCATCTCCGTGACCTTGCCCTCGTGGAGCGCCATGCCCCCCATGAGCTGCACGTCGAAGTGCCGGAGGCCGATGGTCCGCTTCGAGACCTCACGGACGACGGCAAAAACCTCGGGAAGAAGGTCGTCCACCGTCTCTCCCCGCTCGAGGCGCGCCCGGAACTCCGTCCCTTTGGCCCGCAGCTCCTCGTCGGAGAGGGCGGCGACGGCCCCCTCCATGGCGTTGATCTCCTCCGCCTTCTGTCTGTATCGTTTCAGGGCCCGATCGTTCGGGTCGAGCCCAAAGGCTTTCTTCAGCTTATCGAGCATACCGTCACCTCGGCATCAGGAATGTGCCGCGGCTCACTGCCGTGCCGCGGTGCTTCGTACCCGGACATTATATGCCCTCGGGGTGGAGGGGTCAAAGTACTTTAGCGGAGGGTCAGTCGACGAAGAGGTCCCGTCCCTTGAGAAGATAGTCCATGCCGGACCAGATGGTGAGGACCAGGGCAACCCACATGGCCTCGATGCCCCCTGGCAGGTTGAAGATGAGCATCGCGATGGCGATGATCTGAAAGACAGTTTTGATCTTTCCCCCCCGCGACGCCGCGATGACCACCCCTTCGGCGGCAGCCACCATCCGCACGCCCGTGACGATCAGATCGCGGGAGAGGATGATCACCACAATCCACGCGGGGACGCGATGCAGTTCCACCAGGGCGATGAGGGCCGCCATGACGAGGATTTTGTCGGCGATGGGGTCGATGAACTTCCCCAGGTTCGTGACCATGCCCTTCTTCCGGGCGATGTAGCCGTCGGCCGTGTCGGTGAGTGCGGCGAGGATGAACACCGCCCCGGCCAGGATGTCGCCGCCCGTGACGGTGAGCTCCAGCTCCTCCACGGTGTAGACGGGAAAGGTCAGGCGAAGGGTCAGGAATATGAGGACCAACGGGGCCAAGAACACCCTCAGCAGGCTCAGCAGGTTCGGAAGGTTCCAGGTGATCTTCTTCATGGCGTCTCCTCGACGGAATGTATTGTAGAAGTGTATCGCAAGGAGCGGGAGAAGTAAATCGAAGGCCGGACAGGATTTCCACCCTCTCGGGAGGAGCTTTCGACCGCTGTGCCAGCTTGGACGGCGGAGATCGCGAGAGCCGCCCTCTGGCGGACGTGTTGCAGCCACACTCCGGCGCACCCGGCCGATCGTGAAACCATGGGGGAGCACCCCTGAACACGGCGAGCTTCTCGTCTTCGCTCCGGCGGTGCAGTCAATGCGCCGTCACGACGGCGTCCAGGGAGGGAACGGATGAACGGATCACCCCGAACGTCTCATGACACCTTTCACCGGCGAAGAACGCCGCATAAGGACCTCCCTGTTTTTCCTTCCGATGCGGTACGACCGGCCGACGACAAAGATAAAACTAAAATATTTTTACGCTGCTAAACTGTAATAAAAGTTCCCTATACTTTATATTATTCTTTCATATAATATACATTGATGCCTTCGCCCCTTGACTGACGTCGGGCCTATCGTGTATAAAGTTGGCGCACGCTCTGAAAGTTCTTCGCGGCACCATCGTACCATCCCAATACCACACCCAGTTCAAGGAGGAGATATGCGGATGAAGCGATTCACGAAGATGTTCTTTGCACTCGCGCTTGTTCTTGTTTTCACAACTGCGGCCTTGGCCGCCCCCAAGATCGGTATCATGACGGGCACCGTGTCCCAGGGCGAGGAAGAGTACCGCGCCGGAGAAGAGATGGTCGAGAAGTACGGCAAGGACCGGGTCATCCACGTGACATACCCCGACAAGTTCATGGACGAGCAGGAGACCACCATCTCCCAGATGATGGCCATGGCGTCCGACCCCGAAGTGCTCGGCATCGTCATCTGCCAGGGCGTCCCCGGCACGGCGGCGGCCATCGACAAGGTCAAGGAAGTTCGGGACGATATCCTCTTCGTCATCGGTCAGCCCCACGAGGAACCCTTCATGATTTCCAGCAAGGCGGACATCCTTTACGAGATCGACCAGCCGGCCCGCGGCGTCTCCGTCGTGGAGAAGGCGAAGGAGATGGGCGCCAAGACGTTCATCCACTACTCCTTCCCCCGCCACATGAGCTACCCCCTTCTCGCCCAGCGGCGCGAGATCATGGAGGAGACCTGCAAGAAGATCGGCGTCGAGTTCGTCTTCGTGAACGCCCCGGACCCCACCGGTGAAGGCGGCGTGGCCGGCGCCCAGCAGTTCATCCTCGAGGACGCCCCCCGGCAGGTCGAGAAGTACGGCCCCGACACGGCGTTCTTCAGCACCAACTGCTCCATGCAGGAGCCCCTCATCAAGTCCGTGGTGAAGACGAAGGCCATCTACCCCGAGCAGTGCTGCCCCAGCCCCTTCCACGCCCTTCCCAACGCCCTCGGCCTGAAGGTCGAGAACAAGGGGGACGTACCCTACATCCTCAAGGCCATCGACGAGAAGGTCCGCGAGTTGGGTATGGGCGGGAGAGTCGCCACGTGGACGGCCCCCATCCAGATGAACTTCATCCGCGCCGGCGCGGAGTACGCTTTCGACTTCGCGAACGGCCGCTTCGACAACAAGAAGGACATCGAGCGGGCGAAGTTCTCCATCGAGAAGGCCGCGGGAGCCGTCAAGGTCCGACCCTATGACGCCGAGAAAGCTCCGAACATGCTCATGATCGTCGGCGAATCCATCATCTTCGGGCGATAAAATTCAGAGTGTGTTTGCGAAACAGGGTTGTCCATTCGACAACCCTGTTTTTTTTCACGAAAAGGAGGGTGACCCTGTGACAGGAACACCTCGGCTGGAAATGCGGAACATCGGCAAGGAGTACTACGGGACGAGGGTCCTGAAGTGCGTCTCCTGCTCCCTCGGAGAGGGACAGGTCCTGTCCCTCGTTGGCGAGAACGGAGCGGGCAAGTCCACCCTGATGAATATCCTCTTCGGCATGCCCGTCATTCATGCGACGGGCGGTTACGAGGGAGAAATCTTCCTTGACGGCGAAAAGGTGGCCATCGACTCCCCAGAGAGGGCTATGGAACTTGGCATCGGCATGGTTCACCAGGAGTTCATGCTCCTCCCCGGCTTCACGATCACGGAGAACGTGAAGCTGAACCGGGAGCTGACAAAGGGCAATCTGGTCAGCGCCCTCTTCGGCAAGTCGCTGAAGTGGCTGGATATGCCGGCCATGCGAAGCGACGCCCGGGCCTCCATGGACCTCATCGGCCTCACCATCGACGAGATGCTGCCCGTACGGGGGCTCCCCGTGGGGCACATGCAGTTCGTCGAGATCGCCCGGGAGCTGGACAAGAAAAATATCCGCCTGCTCGTCCTCGACGAGCCAACGGCGGTTCTCACGGAGACGGACGCGGCCAAGCTGCTCGACGCCATGCGTCTGCTCACGTCGAAGGGCATCTCCATCCTCTTCATCAGCCACCGGCTCGACGAGGTGATGAACGTATCGGACACCATCGTCGTCCTTCGCGATGGGGAGCTCATCTCCGAGACGACGCCGCAACGGACGTCCATCGACCAGATCGCCGAGCTCATGGTCGGGCGGAAGATCGAGAGCAGCGCCATCGCCGGCCGCCCGCCCGAGGCCATCCCCGACGAGTACATCCTCGAAATTCGGCCGTGGACATGCCGGGAGAGAAGGTCCAGGGCGTCACACTGGACGTGAAGCGGGGGGAGATCCTCGGCATCGGCGGGCTGGCGGGGCAGGGAAAGATCGGCATCGCCAACGGGATCATGGGGCTCTTCCCCTCCGAGGGAAACGTCCGGAAGGACGGAACACCCCTGCCGCTGAACGCGCCCCGGACCTCACTGGACAGCAGGATGGCCTTCGTCTCCGAGGACCGGCGCGGGACGGGGCTGCTGCTCGACAACTCCATCGAGTTCAATATCGTCGCCACGGCCACCCAGGTGCAGAACAAATTTCTGGGCGGCGGCTTCCCCTCCATGATCGACACGAAGCAGGTGACGGACTACGCCCGCCGCATGATCAAGGAGCTGGACATCCGGTGCACGGGGCCGACCCAGTTCGTCCGGCGGCTGTCGGGCGGAAACCAGCAGAAGGTCTGCATCGCCCGGGCGATCACCCTGGAGCCCGAGATCCTCTTCGTCTCCGAGCCCACGCGGGGCATCGACATCGGCGCGAAGAAGCTCATCCTGGACCACCTGGTCAAGCTCAACAGGGAGCAGGGGCTCACCATCGTCATGACCTCCTCGGAGCTGGCCGAGCTGCGCCTGGTGTGCGACCGGATCGCCATCATCTGCCGGGGCCGCCTCGAGGGGATTCTTCTCCCCACGGACAGCGACCGGGATTTCGGCCTCATGATGGCCGGAGAGTACCACAACTTCCACAGAAAGGAGGCCGTGTGATATGGAGAACAGCCTGCTGAACCGCATCGGTGTCCCCAGGCTCATCATCTCCCTCTTCCTGGCCTTCCTCGTAGCGGCGGCCTTCTCCTACGGCCTTCCCATGGGGCAGATATTCAGCGCCATGCTGACACGCTTCGGCATGAACGCCCTCCTCGTGCTCGCCATGATCCCCACCATACAGGCCGGCGCAGGCCCGAACTTCGGCCTCCCCTTCGGCATCATCTGCGGCCTCGTGGGAACGACGCTGGCCATCGAGCTCGACCTCAGAGGCTTCCCCGCCCTCTTCTTCGCAATAGCGGTGTCCATTCCCCTCGGCGCCGTGGCGGGCTGGCTGTACGGCCTGCTGCTCAACAGGGTCAAGGGGCAGGAGATGACCGTGGGGACCTACATGGGGTTCTCCATCGTCTCCCTCATGTGCATCTTCTGGCTCATGGCGCCCTATAACAGCCCCGAGATGATATGGCCCTACGGAGGCGAGGGGCTGCGGGTCACCGTGGTGCTGGACGGCCGCATGGAGCAGCTTCTCGACCGCTTCCTGAGCTTTTCCGTAGGGTCCGTCGTCGTTCCGACGGGCTTGCTGCTCGTCACGGCCTTGTGCTGCGTGCTTCTCTGGGCCTTCCTCCGGACGAGGACCGGGCTCGCCATGTCCATCGTCGGCGCCAACCCACGGTTCGCCGAGGCTTCGGGGCTGAACGTGAACAAGTACCGGATGCTCTCGTCCATCATCTCCTGCGCCATGGGGGCGGCGGGGATCGTCATCTACTCCCAGAGCTACGGCTTCATCCAGCTCTATCAGGCGCCCCTCTACATGGCCCTCTACTCCGTCTCGGCCATCCTCATCGGGGGGGCCTCCCTCCAGCGGGCCACCATCTCCCAGGCGCTCATCGGCACCTTCCTCTTCAATGCTCTGCTCGTCATCGCGCTGCCCGTGGCCAACGTGGCCATGAGCAGCGACATATCGGAGATCATGCGGGTCATCATCAGCAACGGCATCATCCTGTACGCCCTGACCCGCAAGGAAGTGGGAGGGGATGCGCGATGAAGAAGTTTCTGCAGAGGAACATCGTCCCGCTGGTCTTCCTCGTGCTCTGCACCATCGGGTTCCGCTACTCGGGGCTGTCGTGGATGTTCTTCGCCAACGACCTCATGACGAGGCTTGCCCGGAACTCCTTCCTCGTCATCTCCCTCATCATCCCCGTGCTGGCCGGGATGGGGCTGAACTTCGGCATCGTCCTCGGGGCCATGGCGGGGCAGTTCGCGGCCTTCATCACCGTGGTCCACAACATGACGGGGATGACGGGCTTCCTCGCCGCCTGCGCCATGTCCATCCCATTCGCCATCCTCTTCGGCTGGCTCACGGGCATCCTGTTCAACAACGCCAAGGGGAAGGAGATGATCACCGGGCTCATCCTGGGCTTCTTCGCCAACGGCCTCTACCAGCTCGTCTGCCTCATCCTCGTCGGCTGGGTCATCCCCATCTCGAACAAGGCCCTCCTCCTGCCCTCGGGAACGGGGTTTGTCAACACCATCGACCTGAAGATATGGCAGTACGCCCTGGACAAGTTCTACGTGCTGCGGTTCAAGACCATCACGATCCCGGGGCTCAAGTACCTGAACAACATCAACATCCCCGTCCTGACCCTCGTCGTCGTGGCCGTCCTCTGTACCCTGGTCGTGCTGCTCTTCAGGACGAAACTCGGGCAGGACCTCCGGGCGGTGGGACAGAACCGGCACATCGCCGAGGTCGCTGGCATCAAGGTGGACAGAGTCCGCATCATCGCCGTGATCTTCTCCACAGTGCTGGCAGCCTGGGGTCAGCTCATCTTTCTTCAGAACATAGGGAACGTGCAGGTCTACGGCTCGCACGTCCAGGTGGGGACCTTCGCCGTGGCCGCCCTCCTCATCGGAGGTGCCACCGTATCGAGGGCCACCATCGGGCAGGCCCTTCTCGGAACGGTGCTCTTCCACGCCCTCTTCATCGTCTCGCCGCTGGCAGGAAAGAACATCATGGGCAGCGCCCAGGTGGGTGAATACTTCCGGGTCTTCATCGCCTACGGCGTCATCGGCATCGCCCTGGCGCTCCACGCCTGGCAGAGGCTCGCCAAGCCGGGGAAAAAGTAACCGGCTCCTGGACATGCAAAAGCAGGCGGTATCGCCCGAATGAGCGATCCCGCCTGCTTTTTTCCGTCGAAGCGCTCCGCACGGAACACAGGCGGAACAGAGTCCCTCTCGGCGATATGAGGGCACGGGCAGATCGGCCCGGGGATCGGATCCGCTCCTACTCGCCGCACTCCTCCCCGGGCTCCGGGACATACTCGTTGTGCTCCAGCAAAGCGTCCCGCAGGCGCCCCTCCCGATCCGCCTCCTCCATCATCTCGATATCGTAGGGGTCGAGATGGACCAGCATCATAAGTTCGCCGTCTTCATCCAGCCCCGTCACGGCCTCGCCGTCCTCGGAGCCGGCCCACTGTCGCGTGACGGAGTGGCAGAACTCGCCGAAAATCTCCGCGGCCTTCCCAGCGTAGAACTCCCGCTTTCGGATGTACTCCTCGGCCTCGTCCTCGGGAATCAGATAGGCGTCCACCTTGACCATCTTCTTGCTCATGGGCCTCACCTCGATCGATAGTATTCCACCCTGAATCCTGTCGCACACCTTTCCTGCGGACGAAAGACCGGGTACTGGACCTTTATGGAGTGCATGCCGCCCCAGGGCTCCCTTTGCTGTCCCGGTCCCGATGACGCCTTGCTTCTTGCAATCGACACAGGTGATCGACAGAAAAAACGGAAGGGCTCACGTTGAGTCCCTCCGTTTTGTGTCGTCCGACCCTCTCTTACCCCCCCAGGTACGCCTCCTTGACCCGGGGGTCCTTGAGCAGGTCCTCGCCCCGGCCCTCGAGGGCAATGGCCCCCACCTCGAGGATGTAGGCGTAGGAGGCGATCTTCAGCGCGGCGAAGGCGTTCTGCTCCACGAGGAGGACCGTCTTGCCCTGGGCGTTGATCTCGCCGATGATGTCGAACACTTCCTTCACGAGCAGCGGTGCGAGACCGAGGGAGGGTTCGTCGAGCATGACGAGGTGGGGTGAGCTCATGAGCGCCCGCCCCACGGCGAGCATCTGCTGCTCGCCCCCCGACAGGGTTCCGCCCTTCTGCCAGGAGCGCTCCTTCAGGCGGGGGAAGAGCTCGTACACGTGGTCCCGGTCCCGCTCGACCCCATCAGTATCGGTCCGGATGTAGGCGCCCAGTTTCAGGTTCTCCTCCACCGTGAGGTGCGGAAGGATTCTCCGCCCCTCGGGGCTCATGGCGATGCCGAGGCGGACCATGTCCTCGGGCCGGCGCCCAGCGATGTTCATCTCCGTCCCGTCGGGCGGCGTGTAGAGGATCCGCCCCTTCACGTTCTTCACGAGGCCGGCGATGGAGCGGATGGTGCTGCTCTTCCCGGCGCCGTTGGCTCCGATGAGGGTGACGATGCCCCCCTTCGGGATGGCGATGGAGATGCCCTTCACGGCGTGGATGGCGCCGTAGTAGACGTGGAGGTCCTCAATTCTCAGCATGATGCACGAACTCCTCTCCCAGGTACGCCGCAATGACCCTCCGGTCGGACTGGATGACCTCGGGCGACCCTTCGGCGATCTTCTCGCCGTAGTCGAGCACCCAGATGTACTCGCATACGCCCATGACGACCTTCATATCGTGCTCGATGAGCAGGATGGTCACGTCGAACCTGTCCCGGATCTCCCGGATGAAGCCCATGAGCTCCTGGGTCTCCTGCGGGTTCATGCCCGCCGCCGGCTCGTCCAGAAGCAGGAACTTCGGCCTCGTGGCCAGCGCTCTGGCGATCTCCAGGCGGCGCTGGGCGCCGTAGGGCAGCGACGAGGATACCTCGTCCGCCACGCTGTCCAGCCGAAGGCTGGCCAGCAGCTCCATGGACCGTTCCCGTATGGCCTTCTCCTCCCTGGTGAAGGAGGGCAGGCCTATGGGGGCCATCCACCACTTCGCCGACCGTCGGACGTGGCAGCCGACCATGACGTTCTGAAGCACCGTCTCGGTGGAGAAGAGCCGGATGTTCTGGAAGGTGCGCGATATGCCCGCCCGGCAGACGAGGTGGGGGGGGACGCCCGTGATGTCGCGGCCGTCGAAGAGGACATGCCCCTCCGTGGCC
Organism: uncultured Synergistales bacterium; assembly: GCA_937897575.1. GTDB lineage: Bacteria > Synergistota > Synergistia > Synergistales > Aminobacteriaceae > CALCQG01. The sequence goes on from CALCQG010000043.1 coordinate 24,281, forward strand.
TTGTAGAACCCGGTGATGACGTTGAAGACCGTGGTCTTGCCGGCGCCGTTGGGGCCGATGAGCCCGACGATGGCCCCCTTCGGGATGTCGATGGAGAGGTCCTTCACGGCAGTGATGCCGCCGAAGCGCATGGTGACTTTGTCCAGCGTCAGGATGGAGGAATTGGTCATTCGCTCTTCCCTCCCCTCTTCGAACGGTCGAAGATGCCGTCCCAGGTGATCTCCTTCATGCCCATGATCCCCTCGCGACGGAAGAGGATGATGAGGATGAGCGCCAGGGAGAAGAGGACCATCCGCATGCCCGGGATGCCCGGTATCTCGAAGGAGCCGATGGTGACCGGATTCTCCACGATCCGGAGCCACTCGAGCAGGACGGTTATCACGATGCTGCCGATGACGCTGCCCGTGATGGAGCCGAGGCCGCCCGCCACGGTGAACATGAGCACGTTGAAGGTCAGGGCGAAGCTGAACATCTTCGGGTCGATCGTGGTGGTGAGGCTGCCCATGAGGGCCCCGCCCACGCCGGCGAAGAAAGCGCCGACGGTGAAGGAGACGACCTTGTAGAAGAAGGTGTTGATCCCCATGTTCTTCGCCGCGATTTCGTCGTCCCGTATGGCCTTCAGCACGCTGCCGAAGTTGCTGTTGATGAGGCGGATCATGAAAAAGAGGGTGATCAGGAACCATCCGTAGTTCCACCAGAGGTTCGCGTGACCCGGTATGCCCTTGATCCCCAGGGCGCCGTTGGTGATGGAGCTCAGGTTGGTGAGCACCACGCGGATGATCTCGGCGAAGCCGAGGGTCGCGATGCCCAGGTAGTCGCCTCCGAGGCGAAGCACGGGGATCGCGATGAGCAGCGCCACGAAAGCGGCGACCAGGCCGGCGCACACCACCGACAGGAAGAAGGGTGCGTGCATGACGGAGAAGGGCCAGGCGATGGGGTCGAGGATCCACATGGTCGTCTTCTGGTCCTGCGTCAGGGTGAGCAGAGCGTTCACGTAGGCGCCGAGGGCCATGAATCCGGCGTGCCCCAGGGAGAACATCCCCGTGAAGCCGTAGATCAGGTTCAGGCTGAGTGCGAGGATGGCGTTCACCGCCACGAGATTGGTCACCTGAATCTTGTAGCCGTCGAGGTTACCCTGGGCCCACCAGATGAAGAACGCCAGGAGGGCGATGGCAATGCCTGTGAGGGCAAGGTTCCGTGTCTTCCTGTTCATATCTTGTCCTCCAGCTTCTCCCCCATGAGCCCCGTGGGCTTCATGAGCAGGATGACGATCAGAAGGATGAAGGCGAAGGCGTCGCGGTAGCCCGACAAGCCGGGAAAGAAGGCCACCACCATGATCTCGATGAACCCAAGGATCATCCCGCCGACGACGGCCCCCTGAATGGAGCCGATGCCGCCGAAGACGGCCGCGATGAAGGCCTTGTTGCCCGGCACGAGTCCCATGAACGGGTTGATCTGGGGGTACCGGAGGGCCCACATGATGCCCGACGCTGCGGCCAGGGCCGAGCCGATGGCGAAGGTCATTGCGATGACCTTGTCCACCGGGACGCCCATGAGGCGCGTGGTCTCGATATCCTTCGAGATCGCCCGCATGGCCAGGCCGGGCTTCGTTCTATAGATCACCCAGAGAAGGGAGGCGACGAGCGCCGCCGTCACGATCGGGACGATGATTGCCAGAGGGAGGATCCGGATGTCGCCGAACTTTATCACGTTCACGAGCCAGTCGGGGCGCATGACCGCCCGGGGCAGACCCGTGAAGAGCACGAGGCTCAGGTTCTGGATGAAGAAGGAGACGCCTATGGCGCTGATGAGCGCCGATATCCTGGGCGCGTCGCGGAGCGGCCTGTAGGCCATCCTGTCCACGAGGACGCCGCAGAGGGCCGTTCCGATGATGGCCACGACCACCGCAAGGGACCAGGGTAAGGCCCAGAGGGTGGTGGCGAAGAAGACGAAATAGGCTCCGAGCATGAACATATCGCCGTGGGCGAAGTTGATGAGCCGGAGGATGCCGTAGACCATGGTGTAGCCGATGGCGATGAGGCCGTACAGGGAACCGAGGGTCAGAGCGTTGAAGAAGTGCTGGACGAACATGTTGAGGCTCAATTGATGTTCCCCCTCGCGTCAAGAAGTGGAGGGAGGATGACTCCTCCCTCCAGCTCGATGGGTTCGTGCTGCGCCCGATGAAAGGGTTTCGAGGTTATTACATCTCGGGCGAAACTTCGCCCACGTAGACTCTCTGTCCGTCCTTGATCTGGATGATGCCCACCGGGCTCTCGGCGTCATGGGTCGCGTTGATGGTCTTGTTGCCCGTGACACCGGGGAAGTCCTTCGTCTGGGCAAGGGCCGCGCGGATGGCGTCGGGTTCGGCGGAGCCGGCGGTCTTGATGGCGTTCGCCACGAGCATGTAGGAGTCGTACCCGAGAGCGGCGTTCACGTTCGGGGCCTTATCGGGGTGGATCTTCTTCCAGTTCTCCGTGAAGGTGGCGGCCAGGGGGCTCATGTCCTTCATGGTGGCGTCATAGGGGAAGGTCGTGTGGATGAACCCGTTCACGGCGTCGCCGCCGATCTTCACGAGTTCCGGGTTGTCCATGGCGTCGCCGCCCATGATCTGGAACTCCGCGCCGAGCTCTCTCGCCTGCTTCATGATGATGGCGCCCTCGGCGAAGTCGGCGGGGATGAAGAGCAGCTCGGGCTTCTTGCTGATGATCTCCGTCAGCTGGGCCGTGAAGTCCTGGTCACCGGAGTTGTACTTCAGCTCGGAGACGATCTCGCCGCCGAGTTTCTTGAAGGACTGCTTGAAGAACGTGGCAAGGCCCACGCTGTAGTCGTTGGCCACGTCGATGAGCAGGGCCGCCTTCTTCATGTTCAGCGTCTTCATCGCGTAGGTCGCCGCGCCGGCGCCCTGATAGGGGTCGATGAAGCAGGCCCTGAAGACGTACATCTTGCCCTGGGTCACAAGCGGGTTGGTGCAGGAGGTCCCCATCATGGGGATCTTCGCCGCCTCGGCCACTTCACCGCCGGCCATGGCCAGGGAGGAGCCGTAGGTCCCGATGACCGCGACGACCTTGTCGCGCTCCGTCAGGCGTTTCACCGCGTTGGCGGCCTCGACCTTGTCGGTCTTGTTGTCCACGACGATGAGCTCCACTTTCTTGCCGAGAAGCTCGGGAACTTCCTGATGGGCCATCTGGATACCCTCAAGCTCGAGCTGGCCGCCGAAGGCGGTACGACCCGTCAGCGAGTTGTAGACGCCGATCTTGATCGTATCCTCGGCACAGGCAGTTCCCACCAGAACAAACACGAGCAGCACCGCAAGAAACACTTTGGACAGTTTCATCGATACCCCTCCTTCACGATTGTCGTACTTTCCGACAAACTTCATTATACACAAAAGGCCGCGCCTCAGGAAGGGGACATATGCATGGGGGGCTCTACCGGTCGCCGATGAGCCGGGCGATCTCCTGCTGGAAGCTCTGAAGATCGGTGAACTCCCGGTAGACCGATGCGAAGCGGACGTACGCCACTTGGTTGACGCCCTTGAGCTCCTCCATGACCCTTTGGCCGATCTCCGCCACGGGGATCTCGCCGTACCCCTCGGCCTTGAGGTCGTCCTCGATCTTCGTGGCGATGTCCTCCATCTGCTCCAGGGAGACGGGCAGCTTCTCGCAGGCCCGGGTGATGCCGCGGAGGATCTTGCCCCGGTCGAAGGTCTCGCGGCTCCCGTCCTTCTTGATCACCCGGAGCGGCCGACGGTCCTCGATCTTCTCGTAGGTGGTGAACCGCGTGGCGCAGTCGGGACACTCCCTGCGCCTCCGGACGACCCGCCCCTCGTCGGAGGTCCTCGTCTCGATCACCCTGGTCTCCATGGCGCCGCAGGCCGGACATTTCATGGGCACCCTCCCCTTTGGAAAGAATACAGGAAAAGCCGGGTCGCCCCGGCTTTCATACGTCGCTCGTTCTTGAAGCAGGCTCCGGGGCGGTCTACTCCTGATGGGACTGAAGCCACCCCTGCACCGCGTCCCGCACGCGCTTTCCGTCGGCGCGGCCCTTGACCTCGGCCATGACGCCGCCCATCACCCGCCCCATATCCTTCGGCCCCGAGGCCTTGACCCGCCTCGCCGTCTCCTCCACGAAGCGGAGGATCTCCTCGTCGGAGAGCTGCTCCGGAAGGTACGTTTCGAGAAAGGCCGCCTCCCTTGACTCCTCGTCCGCCCGGTCCTTCACCCCGACGGCGGCGTACTGCTCGGCGGCCTCCCGCCGTTGTTTCACGAGGCGCTGAACGAGGGCCACGATCTCGTCCTCGGTGAGGTCGCCCGTGTGTCCCTTGTCCGTCTTCGCCCTCTGGAACTCCGCCTTGAGCATGCGAAGGGAGGACAGTTCCAGCTCCTTCCTCGCCTTCATGGCGGCCTGCAGATCGTCCGATACCTTCTTCTCGATCCCCGTCACGGGCAACTACCCCCTGCGGCTCCGTCTCTTCTTCGCTGCCTCGGCTCGCTTGATCTTCTTCGCCTCGCTGGGTTTCTCGTAGTGCTCCCGCTTCCGGACCTCCCGAAGGGTTCCCACCTTGGACACCTCGCGTTTGAACCGCCTGAGAGCGTCATCAAGGGATTCATTCTCTCTCCGAACGACTGTCGTCATGCATACTCCCCCCTTTCTCGCTCCCTCTGCGTTACCCCGGCGGCCAGTGAAAGCTCCTGCCGGCCATCAGGTGTACATGGAGATGGAATACGGTCTGCCCCGCCCGAGTACCGCAGTTGATCACCAGCCGGTACCCCTCGTCGTCGAGCCCGAGGCGGTGGGCCGTCTCCACGGCGCACCCCATGAGCTTCGACCACAGGGCGGGATCCTTGACATCGGCCGAAGACGACACGTGTTCCTTCGGAATGGCCAGAAGGTGCACCGGCGCCTGGGGGTTGACGTCCTTGAAGACGAGCACTTCGTCGTCCTCGTAGACCCTCTGGGCCGGGACCTCTCCCGAGGCTATTCCGCAGAACAGGCACTTCTTCTCCAACCGTCCCACCTCGCAGTGTGAGGGTATTATAGCAGATTTTCAGGCAGGGGGACAGGGTGAGAAGGCGGAGCGAAATCGGGCGCAACCCTGCTGCCCGACAGCGTTCCGTCCGACGCGGCCGTGACGGCCACGAGGACCTCCCGCCCCTGCTCGCCGAACCCCTTCGCCTCCACGCGAAGGAACTCCCGGGACAGCCCCTCGAAGGCGGAGGAGCCCGTCTTCTCCACGAGGACGGGGACCGTGCGCCCCGTCCAGCGGGCGCCGTACTCGTTCAGCAGCTCGTCGCCCAGGGCGATGGCCCGTCTCGCGCGGTCAGCCAAAATGTCCGGCGGGACTCTCCCCACCATGGAGAAGGCGTCGGTCCCTCTTCGCGGCGAGTAGGGAAAGACGTGCACCTTGCCCAGACGGCAGGCCCTCATCAGAGAGAGGGTGTCGGTGAAGTCCCCCTCCGTCTCGCCCGGGAACCCCACGAGGATATCGGAGCTGATGTGGGTGTCCTGCCCGAGGGCGCTCCGGACCCGCTCCACGATGGCCAGGTAATCGTCGGGCCCGTACCCCCGCCGCATCCGGCGGAGCACCTCCGCGCTCCCGCTCTGGAGGGCCAGGTGCAGGTGCGGGCAGAAGGCCGGCGTGGCGGCGAGGGCCTCCAGGAGGTCGTCGTCCAGGCCGAAGGGCTCCAGGGAGCCGAAACGGATCCGCTTGACCCCGTCCACGGCGGCGACGGCCCGGACCAGCTGTCCGAGGGAGGCGTCTCCGCCCCGTCCGTAGAGCCCGAGATGGATGCCCGTGAGGACGATCTCCGGGCAGCCCGACGCGGCGATCCGCCGGACCTCCTCCGTCACATCGGTGATTGAACGGCTCACGGGGCGCCCCCGCACCGAGGGGATGACGCAGTAGGAGCAGAAGTGGTCGCAGCCGTCCTGAACCTTCACGAAGGCGCGGGTGTGGAGCATGGGCCGGTCCAGGGTCAGGCCGTCCCAGGCCCCCTCCGCGCCGGGGTCACCCCGCTCCTCGCGGAAG
>CALCQG010000044.1 GCA_937897575.1 uncultured Synergistales bacterium
GGACGGGGCGAAGGACAGCCCTGGGGAACAGCGTCTCGGTCCGATACTCGGGACAGGGACGAGCCGTTGTGGGAAAGCACACGCTCCGCCTCCCCGTCGCCCTGTCGGGCAAGAGCCCCGTCGCCTTCGACGGACGGCGCTACCGGGGGGAACTCCGCATCGTAGACGGCGGCGGCAGCCTTCGCCTGGTGAATGTCCTCGACGTGGAGCAGTACCTTCGCGGGGTTCTCAAGATGGAGGCCAACCCGGCCTGGCCCATGGAGGCCCTCAAGGCCCAGGCCATCGTCTCCCGGACCTACGCCCTCCGGGCCGTGGAGCAGAACGCCGGCAAGGGAGGCCACGACCTGGGCAACACCGCTCTCTCCCAGGCCTATCGCGGCATGAACGCCGAGGACCCAAGGACGGACGAGGCCATCGCGAAGACGAAGGGCATGGTGGTCCTCTACGGCGGTCAGCTCGCCCTGACGCCCTTCCACTCCGACAGCGGCGGGGGCACCGCCGAGGTCTCCACCGTGTGGGGCGGGTCCGTCCCCTATCTTAGGGCCGTCCGGGAGGACTTTCAGACCGAATCGCCCTACAGACAGTGGGAGGCCAGGGTGAGCCACGCCCAGGTCGAGCAGGCCCTGCGCCAGGCCGGCGTGGACATCGGACGCCTGCACAGCCTCGGCGTGGGCGACGTGGACTCCTTCGGGCGGGTGAACTCCCTCGTCGCGACGGGAAGCCGGGGGAGCGCCACGGTGCGGAGCCATGCCTTCAGGATGGCCGTCGGCAGCGACGTCATCCGGAGCACGCGGTTCTCCATCGATTCCCCGGGGACGGCGGGCAGGACGAACCCGCCCGTTCCGGCCCCCAGGCCGACGAAACCGCAGGCACCCAAGGCCCCCGCAAAGGGTGCGCCCGTCGCCACGGGGCCCATGACCCCCGACGAGGAGCGGCAGCTGACGGTCCTTACGGAGCAGGGGGCCTTCAACTCGGAGGAGCTCATGGACATGCTCCTCAACCCCGGGAAGCGGAAGGGCTACCTCCAGCGAGCCCTGGGCAAGGGGACGCCGGCTCCCGCGACGCCCGTCCCCATCCTGCCGTCACCCTCCGCCGCGAGCGGATCGACCTATCTGTTCAAAGGAAGGGGCTGGGGGCACGGCGTCGGAATGTCCCAGTGGGGGGCGAAGGCGCTGGCCGATCAGGGGTGGCGCTGTGAACGGATCGTGCAGTTCTACTTCCCCGGGACCGCCCTCGGCAGACGATAGCGGACGGCCCATGACCCCGAACCTGTTCGACCTCGAGGCATACGACTACGATCTGCCCGAGGAGCGGATCGCCCAGAACCCTGCGGACCCCAGGGATTCCTCCCGGCTCATGGTCCTGGACAGGCGGAGCGGGGCGGTGCAGCACGCCGTCTTCTCCGACCTGGGAGCCTTCCTCGCCCCGGGGGACCTGCTCGTCCTCAACGACACGAGGGTCATCCCCGCCCGGCTGCGCGGCGTAAAGCGCTCCGGCGGACGGGCTGAAATTCTTCTTCTGAAGCGGACCGGAGGGAGCTGGCTGGAGTGGGAGGCGCTGCTCCGGCCAAGCGGCAAGATCCCGCCGGGCACGGAGGTCCTCCTCCCCGACGGCACGCCCCTCCGGGCGGGAGAGCGGCTCGGGGACGGGGTCCGGATCGTCCGGTTCCCCGCCGGGACCGACGTGCCGACCCTCCTCGCGAGCGTGGGGGAGACGCCCCTTCCGCCCTACATCACCCGGTCCACGGCGCCGAGCTCATCCTATCAGACGGTCTTCGCCAGAAGGGACGGCTCGTCGGCGGCGCCCACGGCGAGCCTTCACTTCACCGAAGAGCTGCTCGGGCGACTGACGGAGAAGGGGCTGCGGATAGGCTGGGTCACCCTGCACGTCGGCCTGGGAACCTTTCGCCCCGTGAAGACGGGGGATATCCGTGCGCATCACATGCACGAGGAGCACTGCGTCCTCCCCGGGGAGACGCGGGATCTCGTCGCCGACACGAAAGGCCGGGGAGGGCGGGTCATTGCGGCGGGCACAACGGTGGCGAGGACCCTCGAATCCTTCGCCGCCACGGGCGCCCTGGAGGCGGGGGAGCGGGACACTGGGCTCTTCATCTACCCCGGGTACCGGTACAGGGTGGTCGACGGGCTCATCACAAACTTCCATCTCCCGAAGAGCTCGCTCCTGATGCTCGTCGCCGCCTTCGCCGGGTACGAGAACATCATGGAGGCCTACAGAGAGGCCGTGGCATCGCAGTACCGCTTCTTCTCCTTCGGCGACGCCATGTTCATCCGCTCGGAGCACCCCACAGACGAGAAAGGAGCGTGACGCCATGTGGCTATGGACCTGTTACACCCCTCATCCGCCGATCATCCTGCCCGAGATCGGGCGGGGCAGGGAGCGGGACGCCGGGAGCACCCTCTCGGGGATGGGACAGCTCAGAGCCTCCGTCGAGAGAAATATGCCGGACATCCTCCTGCTCCTCTCACCTCACGCCCCCTGCTCGCGGGGGCTGGCCCTCACCCTGGCGACGGAGTACGGGGGAGATTTCTCCGCCTTCGGCGTGCCCTGGCCGAGATTTTCCATCGCCGGAGCGGCGGAGCAGGGCGAACGCCTCGCCTCCTTCCTGTTCGACGAGCTCCCCGGGTCGGTCGCCCGAAGGACATCCGTCGCCCTGGACCACGGGAGCCTGGTCCCCCTCGTCTCCCTCCTCGGATGGACCCGCCGGGAGACCCCGGCCCTGATCGTCGCCAACCCCATCGGCCTGACCTCCTCCGAGGCCCTCGCCCTCGGGCGGCGGCTCGCCGGGTACGACCATCGGGCGACCTGGGGGCTCGTGGCAAGCGGCGACCTCTCCCACAAGGTGACGCCCGACGCCCCGAACGGCTACTCGCCCCTGGGCGCCGCCTTCGACGGGAAGGTCACCCGGGCCCTTGCCGGGAACGATCCGCAGCCCCTGCTCGAGATAAGCGACGACGAGATCGAGGAAGTGGGGCAGTGCGGGCTGAACTCCGTCCTGGCGGCACTGGGGCTCGGAGCGGGGCGGACCGGCCGGCTCATCTCCTACGAGGCCCCCTTCGGCGTGGGGTACGCCACGGCTTTCACCCCCCTGCACGGCGGCCCGGAGCTCGCGAGGGCGTCCATAGCCGAGGCCCTCGGCGGTCCACCCGCGGAGGCGGCCCTCAAGGGACGCCCCGAGCTGGCGAAGCGGGCGGCGTGCTTCGTCTCCCTGAAAAAGCGCGGGGCGCTCAGGGGGTGCATCGGCACGATCCTCCCCAGGCACGAGTCTTTGGCCGAGGAGATAGAGCAGAATTCTGTGGCCGCCGCCACGCAGGACCCCCGCTTCCCGCCCGTCGGACTGGAGGAGCTCTCCGACATCGAGATCTCCGTGGACATCCTCTCCGAGCCCGAGGCGGTGACAGACTTGAGGGAACTGGACCCGAAGCGCTACGGCGTCATCGTGGAGCGGGGCGGTCGGCGGGGTGTCCTGCTTCCCGACCTCGAGGGCGTGGACTCCGTCGAGGAACAGCTCGCCATCGCGGCGCGGAAGGCGGGGCTCCCCGGCCCCGAGGGAAGTGCCATCCTCCGGTTCACGGTCCGGCGCATCCGGGA
>CALCQG010000045.1 GCA_937897575.1 uncultured Synergistales bacterium
TCTTCTACCCCTACATCGAGAGGCACCTCACCGTCTTCCGCGTCACCCGCGGCAGGGGCGGCCGGCTGCGGATCCACCGGGAGGACGGGCTCTTCGAGAGCATCAGGAAGGTGCTGAAGCTGCAGAGCGTCCGGGTCATCAAGGTGGGCGGGGAGGAGAGCGAGGAGGTGGCCTTCGCAGAACAGCGGGCGGGGTCCGGCGGCAATACGGTCACTCTGGAGCCGGGCGTGGTGTGCATCTGGGACCGAAACGAGAAGACGATCAAGGCCCTGGAACTGGGCGGCATCCGGGTCGTGCCCATAGAGGCGGACGAGCTGGTGAAGGGCGGCGGCGGGCCGAGATGCTCCACCATGCCCCTGTGGCGCGAGGACCTGTAGGGCGGCGCAGTCCTTCGCTCCACTGCCCACCGGGACAAGAAACGGGGAGAGATGGTCCTTCTCATCTCTCCCCGTTCTGCAGGGTTTCCTGAACTCTTTCCGAGGACCCTCCGCGACCGGAGGGCGTCAGTCGGTCCGCACGGCGGTGCCGCAGGTAGTGACCATGAGCATGTTGTTGCCCGAGACGCCGATGACCTGATAGTTCACGAGCATCCCGACGATGGCCGACGCGCCCAGGGCCGTGGCCCGCTCCTCCATCTCCTTCAGCGCCGCGCCGCGGGCCTCCATGAGGGACTCCTCGTAGGCGCCCGAGCGCCCTCCGAAGAAGTTCGTCAGGCTGGCCTTCACGTCCTTGAAGATGTTGGCCCCCACGATGACCTCCCCGAAGACGATGCCCCGGTAGTCCGTGATGGTCTTCCCCTGGATCGTGTGCGTTGTGGTGATGATCATGCCACTACCTCCCTTTGAATGATGGTGTTCGCTTCTCCAGGAACGCCGCAACCCCTTCGCGTCCGTCCTCCGACGCGGCCAGGGCGGCGAAGTGCTCCCCTCCCACGTCCACGGCGCGATCGAGGGGGAGCCCCTCCATGTGTGCGAATCCTCTCTTGCCGGCCCTGAGGGAGAGGGCGCTCTTCGTCATGAGCTTCCGCGCGAGGCTCATGGTACCCTCCTCGAGCCCTTCCCTCGGGTGGATCGCATAGACGAAGCCAAGCTCGAGCCCCTTCGCGGCGGGGATCATGTCGCCCGTGAGGACATACTGCAACGCCCGCTTCTCGCCGATCCACCGGGCGAGCTGGTACCCTGGCTCGAGGCAGATGAGCCCCACGTTCACCGCCGTGGTGCCGAAGACGGCGTCCTCGGAGGCCACGATAAAGTCGCAGGCCAGGGCGAGCCCCGTCCCGTTGGCGAGGGCATAGCCCTGCACCGAGGCGATGACGGGCTTCGTCATGGCCGCGAGGCGGTGGTTGTGGAGGTCCATGGTCGCCAGAAAATCCCGGATCTCGTGGCGCTCCTTGGAGAGGTACTCCTTCAGGTCGATGCCCGTGGAAAAGTTTTTGCCCGCCCCGCGCAGGACGACGACCTGGACGGATTCGTCGCGCTCCATGGACCGGAGCGTCTCGTCCAGCTCTCCGGCAAGGGCCGGAGAGAAGGTGTTCATGGCCTCGGGACGGTTGAGGGTGACAACGCCTATGCCGTCGGCGACGGACCCAAGCACTGCGCTCATGGTGTGCCTCCTCTGCCGATGAGATAATTTCGTCCAGTATAACACTCCGGAGCCACGGCAGAAAGAAAGAGGGGCCCTCCGAGGAGGGCCCCTCTTGGCGCAGTGCTGCTGTTTACTTGAGGGGGGCTACGGTGAAGGTGTCGAAGGCCGAACCGGTGGCGACGGTGGAATCGCCGTCGGCGCTCGCTCGGATGCCTCTGGCCTCCATCTTCTCCGGGGTCACGGACACCACCATGAAGGAGCGGTGCTGATTGTTCTCCACCACGGGCATGTTGCCGCTGAAGTGGATGGGGTCCTTCTCGTCGCGGTAGTTGTTCCCGATGGTGGCGGCCTCGATGTAATTGACTCCGTTGATGAGGTAGCGCTCGTAGACGTGGGAGTGCCCGAAGTTGACGCCGTTCACTCCGTGTCTCTCGTAGAGGGGGCGGAGGACGTTCCAGCAGTTGTCACCCAAGGGGTACACGACCTTCGTGGGGTTATCGGGGTTGGTCATGGGGCGGGACATGGGGATCCAGACCTCGGCGCCGCGGTTGAGCATATGCCAGTGCTGGACGACCCAGGTGTAGGCCGTTGTCTTGCCCTTCAGGTCCTCCTCGAGCCATCTGACCTGGGGGCTGCCGGGGTCGGTGTCGTCGAAGGCGATCCATCCGGGGAATTCGTACCCGTTCCAGGGGTGCCACCGGAAGACGGAGAGGGAGACGATGTGAAGGTCACCGTAGTCCGCCGAGTACCAGTGCTTGCCGTTCCGCTGGTACTGCTGCTCGGGGTAGAGGGGCCGGAAGAGCTGCATGTAGATGGAGAGGGTCTTCTTCGCGGGGTCCTGGGCGAGCTCCTTGTCGGTCCATATCCTCTGGTCGTCGGCCTCGTGGTTGCCCGGGCAGGGGAAGATCGGCATGTGCTGCATGAGCTTTGCGCCGTCCGTCGTCTGCTGCATGGCGGTGAACCACTCTCTGCCCTTCTCCTCGGGCTTGATGAAACAGCCCGCCACGGGGAACCATTCGCCGGCCTTCCAGGGCGCGTTCTGGAAATCTCCGGCGTAGAGAATGAAATCGGCGTTCTGCCGGCCGGCCATGGCCACCGTCTCGAGAATCTGCTGCTTCTGCTGGAGATCGGAGAGCAGGACGAAGGAGAAGGGCTTTCCGCTCTCCGGCGCCGTCCTGAAGGAGTAGGCCTTCCCCTGTGCGACCGTTCCGCCCGCCTTGACCACGGTGCGATAAAAATAGGTCGTCCCGGGCTTCAGGTCCTTGAGCGCGGCGATGCGCTGATACACCTTCAGCTCCGGGTTCTTCGCGGGGTCGTCGTCGTACCCCTCGGGCGCGGCCGACGTGCGGAGGCCCTTGATCTCGTAGAGAGCGGCGGGGGTCGTCGTTCCGAGGGCGTCGGACTACCCGAACTCCACCCACGCCTCGTCGCCCGGCTCTGCGAGAAGCCAGCAGACGTTCATCTCGCTCGAGGGGGAGAGGGAGAGCAGATAGGGTTCCGTATAGCTTTGAACGGCGGCCGCGGGGAGAGCCAGACACAGGACAAGAAGCACAGCCACAAGATATTTCCGCATGCATCATTCCTCCTTATGATGATATCGCTGCACTCATCCTACGGAATGGATGTTGCGGATGTCTCCTTCAAGTGTTGCTCGTGCGTCTCAGGAGGGTAACGGGCGAGAGGGGCAGTACGACGGGTGCGTGATGGACTTTGGGGTCAGTCGCCTCTCTAGAGGAGGGAGAGCTGACGGGTGCCCCTCTTTTCGTCGGGCGACCCCTTGTCCGGGGGGCGGGCGGCCTCCTCCCTGTCCTGTTTCGCCAGGACGGAGAAGGCCTTTGCTCGGAGCTTCAGGAGGGCGGAGCGGTCCCGTTCCGAGGAGGCCTCCGGGAGGAGGGCGTCGAGAAGCGCCACAGCCCGGCGGACCTTCTCCCCGGGTTGATCCGGGCCGACGGCGGCCTTGAGTTGCGCAAGGGCGGCGGGGTTTGCGAGGCCCTCGAGCGTGCTCTCCGTCTTTGGATTTTTCCGGGGCGTCCCCTGGGGCAGAAGGTCGGCGACGCGCAGGAGGAGATCCGTCACCGCACGCGTCCGTACCGGTCCCTCCATGTCCCCGAGGGTCCGCGTCATGGTCTCGACAGCGGCGAGCACCTCCCGAAGAAGGGCGTCCCTGCAGGGGCCGCACATGGCCCAGGCGGAGAGGGAGAGAAAGGGGCCGTTCTCTTTGCCGCAGGCGGGACAAGAGACCATGTCGGAGCACCTCCTCGTCATCATTGTATCAGAAGAGAGAAAAGAGACATATTTGTGCGAACGGCTCGCTGTGGGATAATGAACGAAAGAGAGGAGGCGGAAACGGTGATCGATTGGACGCAGGGATATTCCTACGAAAAGTACGTCGCCAAGGGGTACGGCGAGGAGCAGGATCGTCAGCGGCGGGTGGACGGGAGGACGATCTTCTCCGAGGCCTTTCTGTCCGCCGTGCGGGCGGTGGAGAAGCCCGTTCGCCTGATAGCCTTCGCCGAGGTGTACTGCCCCGACTCGGTGGTGGCCATGCCCTTCGTCAAGAAGATGGCGGAGCTCAACGACCGCATCCATCTGGCCATCCTCCCCAGAGAGCACCACGTGGAGGAGCTCGAGGCCGCCACGGGTGTGGCCCGCATCCCCACGTTCCTGTTTCTGGACGAGGAGGGGGTCGTGCGGGGCAAGTACGTGGAGCTGCCCGAAGAGCTGAGGCAGCGGATACGGGAGTCGGACAGCGAGGAGAGAAGCATGGTCGTCCTGGAGTACCGCAGGGGAAAGCATAACGCCCTGATCGAGAAGGACCTCATCGCCTGCCTCGCATCCTTTTGACGAGATGCGCGTCCTTCGTCGCCTGTGAGCGGCGGGGCGCGCCCTTGATCCCTCCGGCTTGCTGCGCAGGGGCGCCGCGAGGGTGCCTCTGCCTCGGGTCGACGCCGGTTCGGCCGCAGAGGGCTCCCCGAGGCCCCGACAAGAATGAAAGGCGTGATAGATGATGACGATGACCATGGCGGTGGTGGACCTCACCTCGGGGACGACGGCGAAACGGGTCATCCCCGACGAGGTGGTGCGGAAGTATCTCGGCGGGTCGGGCCTCGGAACCTGGCTGCTCTTCGAGTACGGCTCGCCGAAAGCGGGCGCCCTCTCGCCGGAGAACCCCCTGATCCTCACGAACGGCCCCTTCCAGGGGACGGGCATTCCCACGTCGGGGCGGCACCAGGTGGTCAGCAAGTCGCCTCTGACGGACCTCTTCGGAGAGTCGGACTGCGGGGGGAACTTCGGATTTCATATGAGACGGGCCGGTTTCGACGGCCTCGTCGTGCTGGGCAGGGCGTCGGCCCCCGTCTTCATCGCCCTGAGGGGCGGAACGATCGAGATCTGTGACGCCGCCGCCCTCTGGGGCAGGGACACCTACGAGACGGAGGAGTTTCTTGCGGGACAGGCGGGCGGCTCCGCTGGCGTCGCGTGCATCGGGCCGGCGGGGGAGAACCTGGTGTTGCTCGCGAACATCATGCACGACGGGCGCAACGCCCGGGCCGCCGGGCGCGGCGGTCTGGGCGCCGTCATGGGGTCGAAGAACCTGAAGGCCGTCGTGGCGTCGGGGGACGAGAAGGTCCCCATGGCGGACGGCCCCTCCGTCCGCCGGAAGTCTGCCGAGAAGGCGAAGTACTACGCGGAACGGCACGCCGCCATGGGGCGATTCGGGACCGCCGGCGGCGTGGCCTTTGCGGAGCAGAACGGAGACCTCCCCCTGAAGAACTGGAGCCTCGGCTCCTGGCCCGAAAAGGTGCGGTCCATCACGGGCGAGGCCATGGCCGAGACGATTCTCACCGGAAACTGGGGGTGCATGGCCTGCCCGATCCGGTGCGGTCGGGACGTGGCCTTCAACGGGCACCGAGGGGCCGGCCCCGAGTACGAGACCATCGGCATGTTGGGGAGCAACTGTCTCGTGGACGACCTGAAGGCCATAGCCAGGGCGAACGACTACTGCAACAGGATGGGCGTGGACACCATATCCTGCGGCTCCGCGGTGGCCTTCGCCATGGAGCTCTTCGAGCGGGGCATCGTCGCCGAGGAGCGAATCGGCTACCCTCTGCGCTGGGGTGACGGCGAGGCCATGCTTAGTCTTCTCGGCGACATCGTGGAGAAGAGAGGCCTCGGGGAGCTCTTGGCCCAGGGGACGAAACGGGCGGCCGAACGGATCGGAGGCGGGGCGGAGCGCTACGCCATCCACGCCAAGGGCATGGATTTTCCGGCCCACGACCCCCGGTGCTACAAGAGCCTCGCGACGGGCTACGCCACGTCGAACCGGGGCGCCTGCCACCTCTCGGGCTTCACCTACGCCTTCGAACGCGGTTCCACCTACCCGGATTTCGGCATCACGGCGGTGCTGGACCGATTCGAGGACGAGGGCAAGGGGCGGTTGAACGTGGTCATGCAGGATATGATGGGGGTGCTGGACTCCCTGAAGATATGCAAATTCCCCTTCTCCTCCACGGGGATCGACGACCTCCTGACGTGGCTCAACGGCATCACGGGTTGGGGGATGGACAGGGACGAACTCCTGGCGGCGGGGGAGCGGATCTTCAACCTGAAGCGGGTTTTCAACGTGGCCTGCGGCGTCACGGCCGCCGACGACAGCCTGCCGGAGCGGATCCTGAAGGAGCCGCGCGGGAGCGGCGGATCGGCCACGGCCCTCCCCGATCTTGCGGGGCAGCTTCGGGAATACTACCCGGCCAGAGGGTGGTCCGACGCCGGTGTGCCGACGCCGGAGAAGCTCATGGCCCTCGGGCTCGGAGAGTACGTCTCCTGGACGAGAGGGGATGAGCCGACGCGGTGAAGGAACAGACCATCTCACCAAAGGACTCAGGACGGGGAGCGGCCGTCGCGGAGAAAAAGGACCGGGCGGTCGTCGCCAGGGTGTTCATCGGCCTTGTGCTGCTTGTCCTCCTCACATGGACGGCGTGGAAGGGCGCGGATATGTACGTGCGCGCCCGATGGGACGCCGAGGACTCGGCCGTCGTATCCATCCGGGAGATTCTGGACCGGCGGCGGGAGGTCCTCTCGGGGTCCGACGGCGAGTGGGAGGTTGAGCGCGTCCTGCTCCGCCTCTCCTACAGAAGCGGCCCGAAGGTCGGGACGGAGGAGGACCTGACGATCATCCAGCTCGCGGACAGCAGGCTGGCGCTGATCCCGGGGGCGGAGTACTTTCTCCTGTCGGACACCTTCGACGACGGTGCCGTCCAGTACTCCATCAGCGATCGGTACAGGATTCCGGCCGTGGCGGGGGTCATCGCCCTCGCCTGCGGCGTGCTCGTGGCCGTGACAGGCCTGTCGGGCGCGAAGGCCCTTCTGGGCCTCTTCCTCTCGCTCTTCTTCCTGCTCTGGTGGTTCGTGCCCGGGATCGCCCGCGGCGCACCGCCCGTCCCCTCCGCCATCGCCGCGGTGGCAGGCGTCTCTTTGGCGACGGTGGTCTTCGTGGTGCGCGACCGTTCCCTCTGGCCCATCGCCTTCCTCGGCGCCGTGGGAGGGGCGGTGGCCGCCTCCCTGACGGGCTGGGCCATGGTGGCGCTCTGGCAGCTCACGGGCCTCGAGAGCGACAGCGCCGTGCTTCTTGCCGCCACGTCGCCGGACATCTCCCTCAGGGGGATTCTCCTCGCCTCGGTGATGGTGGGGTCCATCGGCGCCGTCCTCGACGTGGCCGTCTCCGTGACGGCCACCATGTCGGAGCTCTACCGGTATGACCCGTCCATCCCGATCCGGCGCCTCTGGCGAAGCGGCATGAACGTGGGGAGCGAGGTGCTCGGCAGCATGATCAACACGCTCATCCTCGCCTACCTCGGCAGCTCCCTGCCCTTTGCCGTGCTCGTGGCCACGGAGGGCGTCGACGTGATCGCCCTGATGAACGACCCCCACATCGCCCAGGAGATCCTCCGGAGCGTCGCCGGAACGGTCGGTCTGCTGCTGACCATTCCCATAACGGCTACGGTGGGCGCGTGGTGGGTCCGTCTGCTCTTCAGGGGCAGAGAGCAGGGGGCGGGCTGATCCCGGAATGGCTCTTTGTGGTAGGATAGAAACGCGACTGTTTTGTGCCGCTCTATCATAACTTTATCGTCGGAGGTGTTCGAATGAAACGGATCGCGATCAACGGTATGGGGAGAATCGGGCGTCTCGTCCTCAGAAACTACATTGAGAGAAAGCCGAAAGGACTCGAGCTGGTGGCCGTCAACGCCCGTCCGGAGCCGAAGGACCTGGCGTACATCACGAAGTACGACTCGGTGCAGGGGCGGGCCCCCTTCACCGTGGAGTACGGCGAGAAGCAACTCATCCTCGACGGAGTCAAGGTGCCCCTCGTGTACGACCGGGACCCCTCGAAGCTGCCGTGGAAGGACCTAGGGGTGGACATCGTGCTGGAGTGCACCGGTGCCTTCAAGAAGAAGGCGGACAACATGGCCCACGTGGCGGCGGGCGCGAAGATGGTCATCGTGAGCGCTCCCGTGGAGGACGCCGACATCACCGCCGTCATGGGCGTGAACGAGGACGCCTACGACCCGGCGAAGCACACGGTGGTCTCGAACGCCTCCTGCACGACCAACTCCCTCGCCCCGGTGACGAAGGTCCTGAACGACGAGTTCGGCATCGAGTACCTCATGGGGACGACGATCCACGCCGTCACGGGGTCGCAGTTCCTCGTGGACTCCACCCAGGGCAAGGGGCGGAAGGGCCGCTCGGCCATGGACTCCATCATCCCCACGTCCACGGGAGCCGCGAAGGCGATGGTCCCGCTCTTCCCCGAGCTGAAGGGGCGCATGGACATGGGGGCCGTTCGGGTGCCCGTGGCCGACGGCTCTCTGACGGACATCGTGGTGCACCTGAAGAAGGACGTGACGGTGGAGTCCGTCAACGGCGTGCTGAAGGCCGCCGCTGAGGGGCGCCTCAAGGGGATCCTCGAGTACTGCACCGACGAGATCATCTCCGTGGACATCATCGGCAACCCCCATTCGGGCATCGTCGACGCCCCGTCGACGAAGGTCCTCCAGGGGCGCGTGGCCAAGGTCATGGTCTGGTACGACAACGAGTACGGCTATGCGAACCGGATGATCGACCTGGCGCTGCACGTGGCTGGCCGGTAAAAAACGCGCAAAAGGGTCGGGGCCGAAGCGTTCGCTTCGGCCCCGACCCTTTTGTGTCGCGCGGCGCTCCTCATCCGAGGGCGGCCTTCGCCGCGCTCTCCCCCGCGAGATAGCCCGTGCTCCAGCACATCTGAAGGTTGAAGCCGCCCGTGGGGCCGTCGAGGTCGAGGACCTCGCCGGCGAAGTAGAGGTTCTCCACGAACCTGGACCGCATGGTCCTCGGGTCCACCTCCCTCAGGTCCACGCCGCCGGCGGTGACCATGGCCCACCGAAAGCCGAGCAGGCCGTCGGGGGTGAGGGACAGGGCCTTCACGGCATCCACGAGCCGCCGGATGTCGTCGCCCCCCAGAGTGTCCACGCCTCTCTCCCGCGGGATGGCCGCCCTTTCCAGGACGACGGGGATCAGCCCCATGGGAAGGAGGTCCTTGAGCCCATCCCCTACGGGGTGGGCCGCATATTTCATGAAATCCCGGCCGATGCGCGCCGTCAGGGTCTCGTGCGAAAGGGCGGGCTTCAGGTCGATGGTGAGGAGGGCCTGCCCTCCCTCGGCCGCCTGGGCGATCTCCCGGCTCATGTCCATGGCGATGGCGCCGCTGATGCCGAAGTTCGTCAGGAGCATCTCGCCGAAACGCTCCGTCTTTTTCTTCCCACCCTCCCAAAGGGTGAGGGTCACGTTCCGAAGGGTGGTCCCCTGGGCGGAGAGGGGCCACTGTTCGCGGGTCCTGACGGGACAGAGCGCCGGTTCGGGCGGGATCACCCGATGGCCGGCCCGTTCGGCGAACCGGTAGCCGTCCCCCGTGGAGCCGGTTTTCGGAAAGGACTTGCCGCCCGTGGCGACGATGAAGGCCGCGCCCTCGGCCTCCTGGCCGCGGAGGATGAACCGCTCGGCACGCCCCTCCCGGATGATGAGGTTCAGCGCCTCCCTGTTGCGGTAGATGGTGACGTTCCCCTGCCGCAGGTAGCCTATGAGGCAGTTCAGCACCCGCGCCGCGCCGCCTCTGGCGGGAAAGACCCTCTTGCCGCGCTCGACGGACGTCTGGACGCCCCGGTCCTCAAAGAAGCGCACGGTCTCCCTGGGGCCGAACCGGGTGAAGGCCGGGTAGAGGAACTTGCCCTTCGGGCCGTAGCGGGCGATGAAGGTCTGCATGTCCTCCTCGGCGCTCGTGAGATTGCATCGGCCCTTGCCGCTGAGCAGCAGCTTCGATCCGAGCGTGCCGCCCTTCTCCACGAGGACGACCCGGGCGCCGGCCTCGGCGGCCCGCCCGGCGGCCATGAGGCCCGCCGCCCCGCCGCCCAGGACCACCACGGTCCGGTCCATCACGGGCGTCTCTCTCCCCCTTCGCGGGCCATGGCGAAGGCGATTCTGTTTCACCCGAGGTCCACGTCGAGGACGGAGACCTCCACCCGCTGTCCGGGGGCGAGGCCGCCTCGGGGCAGCCGACTCCTGTGGACGAGGCCGTCCTGATGGACGCCCACGTCCACGAAGGCCCCGAAGGACGTGACGTTCGTCACCACGCCGGGGAGAACCATCCCGGCCACGAGGTCGCCGATGGCCTCCACGCCCTCGGCGAAGGCCACGTTCTCGAAGTTCGCCCGGGGGTCCCTTCCGGGCTTCTCGAGCTCGCCCATGATGTCCGTCAGGGTGGGCAGCCCCACGTCGCTGGAGACGTACCGGCGGACGTCGATGGCGCCCCGCGCATCACCGTCGGACAGAAGGGCCTCCACGGAGCAGCCGAGGTCCGAGGCCATCCGGTGCACCAGGGCGTATCGCTCGGGGTGCACGGCGCTCTCGTCAAGAGGGTTCTCGCCCCCCCGGACCCTGAGGAACCCGGCGGCCTGTTCGAAGGTCTTGGGACCGAGACGGGGCACGTCGAGAAGGGCCTTTCTCGTGGGGAAGGGGCCGTTGGCCTCTCGGTGGGCGACGATCCGCGAGGCCGCGGAGGGGCCGATGCCGGAGACGAAGGAGAGCAGCTCCGGGCTCGCGGTGTTCGCGTCCACCCCCACGGCGTTGACGCAGGACTCCACCACGTCGTCCAGGGCTCTCTTGAGGTCCTTCTGGTCCACGTCGTGCTGGTACTGCCCCACGCCGATGGACTTGGGGTCGATCTTCACGAGTTCGGCAAGGGGATCAAGGAGCCGCCGTCCGATGGAGACCGCCCCCCGCACGGTGACATCGTGATTCGGAAACTCCCGCCGGGCTGTCTCCGAGGCTGAGTAGACCGATGCGCCGCTCTCGTTGACGCGCAGGACGGGGATGGACGAAGGGAAACCGAGGCGGGCCACGAAGCGCTCCGTCTCCCGTCCGGCCGTCCCGTTGCCGACGGCGATGGCCTCGATGGAGTAGTCCTCCACGGCTTTTCGCAGGATCGCGGCGCTGCCCGCCTCGTCGGAGCGGGGCGGGTGGGGGAAGATCACGCCGTGATGCAGCAGGTCGCCCTGGCGGTTCAGGCAGACGAATTTGCACCCCGTCCGGAAGCCCGGGTCCAGGGCGAGGATGTTTCTGGGGCCCAGGGGCGGCGCGAGGAGCACCTCCCGGACGTTCCGGCCGAAGACGGCGATGGCCTCCCGGTCGGCCTTTTTCTTC
>CALCQG010000046.1 GCA_937897575.1 uncultured Synergistales bacterium
TCATATCGCCCCCGGCCCCCTTCCGGAGCGTGGCCGGCGTCCTGAGGATGACGGCCTTCGGCCTGTCGCGCCGCGCGAGAAGCTCGCCGAAGGCCGCCGGGATGGCGTCATCGTCGTCCGGGGAGAGGGTGTATTCGACGGTCTCCGTCCTTCCGTTCAGATAGGCGACCTGGGAACGGGTCCACTCCGACAAGGTGCCCACCACGACGAGGACAAGCCCGCCGGAGTCGGCCCCGGACCCGAGCCGGGAGAAAAAGGCGGCGGTCATGGGCCCCGGGTCCACGGGGACGATCTCCCCGTCCACCATGCACGCGCCCGCCGCCACGGACTCGATGTCCTGGTCGGTCATGGCGTCGGCGACGACGATGCGGTGCCCCGTCCCCATGAACCGCTCCAGCTCCGCGGCGATGGCCTCCGGTCCGCCTCGGACGCGCTCCATGGGAAGAAGCGCCACGGCGCGGTCGCCTCCGAAGAAGGCGGGGACGAAGCTCTCCCCTATGGGCCAGCTGGGGTCCTTCGACACCTCCGTCCGTTCGATCAGTACGCCGTCGAGAAGCTGATACCCGCCCACGGTGGTCCGCCCCGATGCGGGGTAGGCGGGGACGACGAGCGCCGTCGCCCGCGGTCTGGCGGCGAGGATCGCATCGGTCTCGGCGGCGAGGTGTCCCCGCAGCGTCGTATCGATCCTCTTCCCGACTCTCGTCTCGCCGGGAAGAGAGCGCAGGACGCGCCGAACGATGGAGAGCGCCTCGTCACGGGGGCGTCTCCTGGTGTCGCAGTTCACCACCAACGCCTCCCCGTCGGACGGGAGAGGGAGCTCCCCTCCGTCGAGGCGGATGATCTGGCGGACCTGCAACCCCCTGTCCTTGAGGAGAATGGACTGGACCGAGGAGCCTGTCAGGTCGTCGCATAGTACGACGCAGGATCCCATGGGTCACCGCACCAACTTCAGGATCCCGAGGGATATGGACGGGAAGTTGCTCACCAGCATGATCGCCACGATCTCGACGATGAGGAAGTGGATGATCTTCCTGGTGATCTGCTCGAGATGGACGTCGTAGTCCTTCACCAGCGAGACGGCGACGAAGAGGTTCACCGCCATGGGAGGGGTGATCATCCCGACGGAGGTGTTCACCACCATGATGATTCCGAGCAGAAGCGGGTCCATCCCTATTGAGGCGGCGATGGGCAGCAACAGCGGCGCCATGAGCAGGATGATGGCCTGAGTCTCGAGGAAGACGCCGAGGAAGAGCAGGATGACGTTGATCAGGGTCACGATCACGAAGGGGCTGGACGAGACGGAGGATATCCAGGCCGCGATGCTCGCCGAGACTCTGCTGACGGTGATCAGCCACGACATGGACTGGGATGTGGCGATGACGAAGAAGACCACCGACGTGCTGATGCCGGCCTTGATGATGACGGTCTTGATGGCCTCCATGTCGAGCTCGTGGTATATGAGGGTGCTGACGATGAGGCTGTAGACCACGGCCACGGCCCCCGCCTCCGTGGGGGTGAAAACGCCGCCGTAGATGCCGCCGAGGATGATGAGGGGCATGATGATGGCCAGTATGGCCTCCCGGACGGCGCTGAAGAACTCGCCCCAGGTCCGGGACGGCTCCTTCGGGATGTTCATCCCGGCGGAGCGGATGACCACGACGACGCTGAGCAGCACGGCGATCAGCAGCCCGGGGCCGAACCCCGCGAGGAAGAGGTCCCCTATGGAGACGCCTGCCACGACACCGAAGGTGATCATCGGGATCGACGGGGGAATCACCACGCCGAGCGTGCCGCCCGCCGCCGCGATCGCCGCGGCGAAGTCGGGCGGATACCCCTTCTTGATCATGGACGGGACCATGATCCCCCCGATGGCCGCCACCGTCGCCGGGTTGGAGCCGCTGATGGCGCCGAAGAAGGCGCTCGCGAGGATCGTGATGAGCCCCAATCCCCCGCGGAAGCTTCCCACCATGGCGGAGGCGAGATTGACGAGCCGGCGCGAGATGCCGCCGTGTTCCATGAGCCCTCCGGCGAGCATGAAGAACGGGATGGCCATGAACGGGAACGAGTCGGCCGCCGTGAACATGCGCTGCGCGACGACGGCCGGGTTCAGGGGGAGGCTGCTGAGGGATACCCCCGCGATGGACGCCAGTCCGATGCTGATGGCGACGGGAATATTGAGGGCGATGAGGATGATGAGGACGGTGAACATGATCGTCGCCATATCACGCCGCCTCCGTGGACCGGATGTCCCGGACCGCCGCCCTGAAGGCCTGAACGGCGCGGACCGCTACGAGAAACATGCCCAGAGGGACCGCCGAGTAGGGTACCCACATGGGGATGAAGAGGGCGGGCGTGGTCTGCCCCATGAAGATCTGATGGGAGATGATGCCCCTGTAGTAGTACAGGACGGCGCAGCAGAAAAAAAGTATGATGCCGATTCTGAGGCCCTCAAGGGCGATCCTCAGCCGGGGGTTCACTATTTTGTCCGTAAAGAAGCTCACCCCTACGTGGGCTCCCCGTTTCATGGCGGCGCCCGTTCCGATGTAGGCCATGAACACCATGATGTACCGCGCCACCTCTTCGCCCCAGAACATGGGGAAAAGCTTGAAGTACCTGGCGAGCATGGCCAGGAAGACCACGACGACCATGATGGGAAAGAGAAGGAGCAGCGCGTACTCCTCGAAGTTATCGAAGATCTTTTTCATGAAGACCCTCCCCGCGTCTTTGCACGTCCTCCCGTGAAGGGAGAAAGGGCCGGGATTCCCTTAAGGATATCCCGGCCGCAGCAGCGAACCTACTTCTGGGCGTCGACGAGGCTCTGAATCCTCTCCTTGCCCACTTTGGCCTCGAACTCCGCGTAGACCGGCTGGAGCACTTCGAAGAACTTCGCCTTGTCCGGTTCAGCGACCTCCATGCCGGCGGCCTTCAGAGAGTCGACGAGGGTCTTCTCGCTCTCGATGCAGAAGTTCCGCTCCCATTCGCGGCTCTTCAGCTCGGCCTCGGTGAATATTTTCCGCTGGTCCTCCGTCATCTTCTTTTCCCAGACGTCCTTGTTGATCAGCAGGATGGCCGGAGCGTAGAAGTGTCCCGTGAGCGAGAGGTACTTCTGGACTTCGGAGAACTTGGAGGTGGAGATGATGATCAGGGGGTTCTCCTGGCCGTCCACGGTCTTCTGCTGAAGGGCCGTGAAGAGCTCGCCGAAGGGCATCGGCACGGGGTAGGCGCCGAGAGTCTTGAACGTGGCCACGTGGATGGGGTTCTCCATCAGCCGTATCTTGAGACCGTTCAGGTCCTCGGGCACGATGATGGGTTTCTTGGAGTTCGTCAGCATCCGGAAGCCGTTCTCCCATATTCCGAGCCCGACCATCCCCTTGGTCAGCACGGAATCGAGGATCTTTCGCCCCTCGGGGCCGTCCATCCAGGCGTAGGCCTTCTGGCGGTCCTGGATTATGAAGGGCAGATCGAACACGAGAAAGTCGCTGGTGAAGTTCGCAAGAGGAGCCGAGGAGACGAGGGTCATCTCGAGAGTCCCCATGGAGACGCCCTCGATGGCGTCGCGCTCGGAGCCGAGCTGAGAGGAGTGGAATATCTGGAGCTCCATCTGGCCGCCCGACGCCTCGTTCAAAAGCTGGCCGAGATGCTCCAGCCCCTTGTTGTAGTGTGATTCGGGAGCGAGGGTATGGGCTACCCGAAGCACGAGCTTGTCTGCAGCGAACGCGGTTGCCGCCGTGAACGCAAAGAGGCAGACCAGGATGAGAAACAGCGTTTTCTTCATTATTGACCGAGGCCTCCTTCACTATTTTTCTGAAAAGAAATTTCCCTCTGCCGCGTTGACGAATGTGCCCCTGAGTGCCACCTCCTTCGCCGGGGCGAGATACATGACGGAAATGTCCCCATTATACTCGCATTCTTCATAAAAAACGCCGGGACGGCCCTTCATCGCCGAACTCGGAGGACAGTATGGCAATCGGTGCCGGTGCGCGGCGACGCTTTGGACGTCCAGGAGAGCGCGCGGGTTTGGCGTCGGAGAGGAGGGCACGCTGCGGTGGTGCAGAAGGAGAGGGAGGAGACGACATGGAGGACTCCCCGGCCCGACTGCCCATCGTAGGGAATATCTGCACAGGGCGCCTGCGAACAGACCGGCGGACGGACCACCATCTGCGGGGGCGGTGTCGGGCTGTCCCGGGTATCGTGCTGCAGATCGCGACGGCCTACGCCAATGGGGTGGGGGCATCACAAGAGTGTTCAAGGCGTTTGGTGTGGATGTCCAAAGGGGGGAAATTTCCGGGAATGGGCCCGCCGCGTGCGAAGGGCATGAAGGAGAAGTATGCGGCCACGCGCAGGCCGTTCGACCAAGAGGCAAGCAGGGTCCGAAAGGGGTTTCGGATCACTGTTTGGGCGCCCGTCAGAGCGTCTCTGCGAGCATGGTGGCATGGGCGATATCAAGCTTCGACACCAGGCTTCGACCTCAAGCTTCGACCTCAAGCTTCGACCTCAAGCTTCGACCTCAAGCTTAGACCCCAAGCTTAGACCTCAAGCTTAGACCTCAAGCTTAGACCTCAAGCTTAGACCTCAAGTTTCGACAACAAACTTCGCTCCCAAGCTTCGGCCCCTCTTTTGCGCGCTCGTCGGGCGCCGAAATATTTTAATGCAATCGCTTGCATTATTTTTTTTCCTGTGCTATCCTCGCCGTAGTTGCGGAAGGGGAGGGGTGCACTATGGGGTTTGAGGTCGGCATGTCCTGCGGAACCTCCGCGCTGTTTCGGGAATCAGAGGGGGCCTTTCTCCATTGGGACGAGGGGCTCTTTTTTTATGGAAAGGGGATGGAACAGTGAAAAAGATGCCGGAGCGGATATGGACCGAAAAGGCCACGGTCATGACGGGGGACGACATGGAGCGCGCCCTGCGCCGGATCGCCGTGGAGATCGTGGAGCGGAACAAGGGGTTGGAGAAGGTGGTGCTTCTGGGGATTCAGCGCCGGGGGGTTCACCTCGCGGCGCGGCTGCGGGATCTGCTGAAGGAGAGCGAGAAGACGAAGGTCCCGACGGGGGAGCTCGACATCACGCTCTACCGGGACGACATCTCCACCCTCTCGGACCAGCCGGTGGTGCACAGCACCTCCATCCCCTGCGACATCACGGGGAAGAGGGTGGTCCTGGTGGACGACGTCCTCTTCACCGGCCGGACGGTCCGGGCGGCTCTGGACGCAGTCACGGACTTCGGGCGGCCCGAGTCCGTCCAGCTCGCCGTGCTGGTGGACCGGGGGCATCGTGAACTGCCCATCGCGGCGGACTACGTGGGGAAGAGCGTGCCCACGTCGCGGAGGGAGAACGTGGAGGTCCGGGTCGCGGCCCTCGACGGCGAGGACAAGGTGGTCATCTGCGTGCTGAACGGAGGGGCGAGGGATGGACTGGAGGCATAAGGACCTCATCAGCCTCGAGGGGTGGACGCGGGAGGAGCTGCTCTTCTTCCTCGAACAGGCGGACTACATGGACGAGCTCATGAACCGCCCCATCAAGAAGGTCCCCGCACTGCGGGGCAAGATGGTGGTGAACTTCTTCTACGAGAATTCGACGCGCACGCGTGTGTCCTTCGAACTGGCCGAGAAGATGCTCTCCGCCGACG
This sequence comes from uncultured Synergistales bacterium, assembly GCA_937897575.1. Taxonomy (GTDB): domain Bacteria; phylum Synergistota; class Synergistia; order Synergistales; family Aminobacteriaceae; genus CALCQG01. The sequence goes on from CALCQG010000046.1 coordinate 5,626, forward strand.
TGGTGAACTGGTCGGCTTCGGGGTCGAGCGTCAGCAAGGGCGAGACGCTCCGGGACACGGCCTGGACCCTCGAGGCCATGGGGGCCGACGCCGTAGTGGTCCGCCACTCCTCCGTGGGCGTGCCGGACTATCTCGCCAGGAAGCTGAAGAAGGCCTCGGTGTTCAACGCCGGGGACGGCACGAACGGGCACCCCACCCAGGCACTGCTCGACCTGCACTCCGCCTGGAAGCGGTTCGGCAGCCTTCAGGGCGCCAGGATGGTCATCGTGGGCGACGTGGCGCACAGCCGGGTGGCCCGGTCGGACATCCAGGCCTTCAGGAAGATGGGGGCGACGGTGCTGCTCTCGGGCCCGGCCACCCTCATGCCCGAGAACCTGGAGTCCCTGGGGGCCGAGTATGTCCCCGACGTGCGCGAGGCCGCGAAGGGCGCCGACATCCTCTACTTCCTCCGCATCCAGAGGGAGCGCCAGGAGGACGGGCTCATCCCCTCCGTCGACGAGTACCACAGGCGGTGGGGCGGGACGGAGGACGTCCTGGCCCTCGCGTCTCCGAAGGTTCTGGTGATGCACCCCGGCCCCATCAAC
>CALCQG010000047.1 GCA_937897575.1 uncultured Synergistales bacterium
GAACGCCGTCGCCGGACTTTCTGCCTAGGCCGAACTTGGAGGCAATGCAGAAAGTCCGGCGACGGCGTTCGAGTGGCTGTGGAGGAGAAGGGATCTCCCTCCGTCTCCGTGGACGTCTATCTCCTTGTCAAGTTCGGCCTTCGCATTCCCGATGTGGCATGGGACGTGCAGGAGTCCATCAAAAAGACGCTTGAATCCTACACCGGCTACGCGGTGAAGGCCGTGAACGTGAACATTCAGGGGGTCTATTTCGAGGACGTGCACGGTACCGCGCCCCAGGACGCCCCCTCGGCCGACAAGCCGGAGGACGAGGAGAAAATAATCCTTCCGGACGTGGACCAGCTGTAAAAGAACGAAATGACGGGGCCCGGCCCACGAAGGGCGTCGGGCCCTTTCCTTCACGGGAGTGGTGGGGTATGTATCTCTTCTGGAAACGCAACGCCGGCGGCAGCATCACCCTGTCTCAGGAGGGGATCGTGCAGTTCGTGAACTCCTTCCTCGAGAAGCCCTATGTGTGCACCCATATCGCCCTGTCCTCGCGGGAGGATTGCCTCTTTCCGGTGATTGCCTTCCCTCAGGGGAGCAGCGCAGCCGACATGTCCGTGTCGGAGGCGAAGGTGAAGGCCGCCCTGAGCGCGATGGGGCTCTGCTCAAAGATCTCGTGGTCCGAGATGAAACCGAACGCCGCTGAGCCTGCGAACATGGTCGGTTCAACGGCCGTTCCGTCCTTCGCGCAGCGGCCGCTGGTCTGGGGGCTTCTTGGCGCCGGACTGTCCGTCCTGGTCTCGGGAGGGCTGGGAGTCCTTCTTTGGGCGGTCTTCTGGGGCCTTGTCCTCTATCTGGGAGCGCTCTTCGTCCGGTCGGACAGAGGGAAGCATTTGCTGAAAAGACTCCGCTCCGCATTGAGGAGATAGCGGGGTGAGCCGTTCCTTTCTTCCGCAGAAGCGCCATCGGGCACGAGAGGTGGCGCTCCAGCTGTTGTACTCGCTGGAGCTCAGAAAAAACCAGACATCCGACGACGCCCTGGAGTACTTCCCGCCCGAGGACGACCCGGAGATCCGCGAGTACACCCGTTTTCTGGTCACCGGCGCCTGGGAGCGCCGGGAGGAGATCGACGACCTCATACGGCGGCATGTGACGGGCTGGCGCCCGGAGCGCATGGTGACCGTGGATCGCGCTGCCGTCCGGCTGGCCTTGTTCGAGTGTGTCCTGACGAAATCGACGCCCGTCGCCGTGGCCATCTCCGAGGCGGTGGAGCTCGCCAAGACCTTTGGCACGGAGGATTCGGGCAAGTTTGTGAACGGCGTCCTCGGGCGCATCGTGCGGGAGACCCCCCAGGCCGAGCAGAATGAAGAGCCCAGTCGTGGAACAGAGCCGTCCGATACTGACCGTCGATGATCTGACGTTCCGCATCTCCGCCGCCCTGCTGACGGATCCGGCGCTGCAGT
>CALCQG010000048.1 GCA_937897575.1 uncultured Synergistales bacterium
AGTGGACGAGCCGAAGGTCGCCCTGCTCTCCAACGGCTCGGAGGAGATCAAGGGGGACGAGGCCATCGCCGGAGCGAGGGAGCTCCTTTGGTCCACCTCCCTCAACTTCGCGGGGTACGTCGAGGGCGACGATATCCCCTACGGCCGGGCGGACGTGGTCGTCTGCGACGGCTTCTCGGGCAACGTCCTCCTGAAGTTCGCCGAGGGGCTCATGACGGCCTCGGCCTCCATCGTGAAGGAGGAAATGGGACGCAGGATACTGCCCAAGCTGGGCATGGCGTTCATGATCCCGATGATACGCAGCCTCAGGGCGCGGCTCGACTACGAAAAGCACGGCGGGACCCCTCTCCTCGGCGTGAACGGCGTGGTGGTGAAAGCCCACGGCCGATCCAAGGCGACGGCCATCGCGAGCGCCCTGAGCGCGGCGCGGCGTTTCGTGACCCAGAACGGCATTCAGAAGATCAAGGACGAGCTGATGGAGACGCAAAGGAGGGCGCCATGACCCTTTTTCAAGGCATCCCGGTATGCATAAAGGGGACGGGCATCGCCCTCCCCGAGAGGATCATGACCAACGACGACCTGTCCAGGATGGTGGAAACGAACGACCAGTGGATCAGGGAGAGGACTGGCATCGCGGAGCGGCGCATCGCATCGCCCGACGAGCGCACCTCCGTCTTCGCCGAACGGGCGGCCAGGTCCGCCCTTCACGACGCCGGCATGACGCCCGACGACGTGGACATGATCATCGTGGCCACCAACAGCCCCGACATGCTCTTTCCCGGAGTCGCACCGACGATACAGGGCGCGCTCGGCGCGACGAGAGCGGGCGCCTTCGACCTCCAGTCCGGCTGCACGGGTGGGGTCTATGCGCTGACCGTCGGTGTCAGCGGGATATCCTGCGGGCTCTGGGAGAACGTCCTCGTCGTGGGCAGCGAGACCATATCGCGACTCGTGGACTGGACGGACAGGAACACCTGCGTTCTCTTCGGCGACGGAGCGGGCGCCGTTGTCCTCAGCCGGAGCCGAGTGGGCGACGGACGTTTTCTCTCCGCCGAGCTCCGGTCCGACGGGACAAAGAGCGACTATCTGACCCTGCCCGCCGGGCTTGCCCTTCACCCTGCCTCCCACGAGACGGTGGACAAGAGAATGCACTATGTGACCATGAAGGGCAACGACGTGTTCAAATTCGTCAACCGCGTCATCCCCGTCTTCCTCGAGGAGTACTGCGAGAGCTCGGGGCTTGTTCTGGACGACATCGACTGGTGGTTCTTCCATCAGGCAAACAGGAGAATAATAGAGAGGACGGCCGCACGGCTCGGGATACCGATCGAAAAAGTGGTGATCAACATAGAGCACTACGGGAACACGTCGGCGGCGTCGCTTTTCATCGCGCTGAACGAATTCCTCGAAGAGAAGAGGCTGCAGAAAGCGCAGAAAGTGCTTTTCACCGCTTTCGGAGCAGGGATGACATACGGAGGGATTATCTATGAAGCCTGATATTCATGGAACATACGAGAAGAACAGGGTCGCCCGTCTCCTTGGGCGGCCGTATCCCCTTGTCCAGGGCGGCATGGCGTGGGTGGCGAATGCCGCACTTGCGGCGGCCGTCAGCAACGGAGGCGGCCTCGGGCTCATCGCAGCGTCCAATATGCCGCCGGATCTTCTGGAGAAGGAGCTCCTCTCCATACGGACGTTGACGGACAAACCCTACGGCCTCAACATCATGCTCATGTCGCCCACCGTGGACGACGCCATCGCGCTGGCCGAAAAATACCGGGTCCCCATCGTCACCACCGGGGCGGGGAGCCCGGGAAAGGTGATCGACCGGCTGAAACCCATGGGAACCGTCGTTATCCCGGTCATCGCCTCCGTCGCCCACGCCCGCCGCGTGGAAAAGCAGGGGGCCGACGCCGTTGTCGCCGAGGGGATGGAGGCCGGCGGACACATTGGGGAGCTCACCACCATGGCCCTGGTCCCGCAGGTTGTCGACTCGGTGAACATTCCCGTCATCGCCGCCGGGGGCATTGCGGACGGACGCGGCATCGTGGCCGCCTTCGCCCTCGGGGCCGAAGGCGTGCAGGTGGGGACCAGGTTCATCTGCTGCACGGAGTGCACCGTGCACCCGGACTACAAGAGGGCGGTCCTCGACGCGCGGGACAGGAGCAACACGGTGACAGGGCGCGTCACGGGCCATCCGGTCCGTTGTCTCAAGAACAAACTGACGGCGCAGTTCGATGAGCTTGACAAGACGCACGCTCCTCTCGACGCCTACGAAAGACTCGGCGCGGGGCGACTTAGGGCCGCCGTCGTGGACGGGGACGTGGAGAACGGCTCCGTCATGGCCGGTCAGATCGCCGGTCTGGTGAACGACATTCGCGATGCGGCGGACATCATACGGGAGATGTTTTCCCAGGCCGAAAGGATCGCCGCCGCGATGGCGGAACGATCCTTCCCCCGTCCGTCCGCCGCTGTGAAGTGAGGTGACGGGGATGTCCTACGCGATGATCTACCCCGGTCAGGGCTCGCAGGTCGTCGGCATGGGGCGGGATATCTTCGACGCCTTTGCCGTCGCGCGCGACGTCTTCTTCCGGGCCGACGAAGCCCTGGGGTTTGCGCTGTCGAAGGTGATCTTCGAGGGGCCGGAAGAGGAGCTGAAACGCACCGCCATCACCCAGCCGGCCCTCCTGACGACCAGCATAGCGCTTCAGACCGCCCTCGAGGAGGTTCTCGGCGCGCCTCCCGCTCCTGCGTACCTTGCCGGGCACAGCCTCGGAGAGTATACTGCTCTCGTCGCCGGAGGAGCCCTCTCCTTCGAGGACGGCGTCCGTCTCGTCCATCTCAGGGGGACGCTTATGCAGGAGGCCGTCCCCGAGGGGGAAGGAGCCATGGCGGCCATACTTGGGCTCGACGGTGAGACCGTGGCCAGAGTCTGCGAAGAAGCGGCGCCGGCAGGGGAGTGTCAGCCGGCCAACTTCAACTGCCCGGGGCAGGTGGTCATCTCCGGCAAAACGGACTTCGTCGAGTCGGCAATGGCGCTGGCCAAGGAGCGGGGGGCGAAAAGAGCCGTGCCGCTCAACGTGAGCGCCCCGTTCCACAGCAGCCTGATGCGCCCCGTGGCGGACAAGCTTCTCGCCGCCTTTGACCGGTGCACATGGTCGGCCCCTGCGGTTCCCGTGGTCTCGAACGCATGGGCGCGGCCCGTTTCGGAGGTTCAGGAGATACAAAGAGCTCTTTTCGATCAGACCTTCATGCCCGTCCTCTGGGACGACTCCGTCAACGTCATGGCGGACCGAGGCGTGGACACCTTTTTTGAGGTAGGGCCCGGGACCGTCCTCAGCGGACTCGTGCGGAAATGCCGCAAAGGGCTTCTTGTGCAGGCCTGCGGCACGCACGACGAGGTCGTGGCCCTTGCAGACCGCCTGAAGGAGATGATGTAAATGACGGAGCCTCGCATTGCCCTCGTCACCGGGGGCGGAAAAGGCATTGGCAGAAGCGTCGCCCTGCATCTGGCCGAACGGGGGTACACCATCGTCGTCAATTACAATCGGAGCGCCGACGCCGCGCAGGAGACCTGCAGCGCCATCACGGCCGCAGGGGGAAGAGCCGGGGCCATCCAGGGCGACGTGTCGAATCCGTCGGACGTCCAGCGGATCTTTTCCGAGGCTGACCGCTCCTTCGGACCCGTCACGGTCCTGGTCAACAACGCGGGCGTGACCCGGGACGGGCTGCTCATGCGCATGAAGGAGCAGGACTGGCACGCCGTTCTGACGGCCAACCTCGACTCCGTGTACTACTGCACGAAAGAGGCCCTCCGCGGCATGGTCCGGGCCAAATGGGGGCGCATCATCAGCGTCGCGTCCGTGGTGGCCCTGATCGGAAACCCCGGACAGGCGAACTACTGTGCGTCCAAAGCGGGGATCATCGGCTTCACCAAGTCCGTCGCGCGGGAGTACGCCGCGAAGGGCATCACCGCCAATGCGGTGGCGCCCGGCTTCATCGAGACGGACATGACGGAGGCGCTCTCCGCCGACGCGCGGATGGCGCTCATGACACAGGTTCCGGCGGGAAGAGCCGGTCGGCCGGAGGATGTGGCCGCCCTCGTCTCCTATCTCGCTTCGGATGAGGCATCGTACATAACGGGACAGGTCATCGCCGTCGATGGCGGAATGACCATGTGCTAACGGGAAAGGAAGGGGGTGAAACGGATGAGGAAAGAGGAACTGCTCACTCGGTTGAAGGAGCTCATTGTCGACAGGCTGGACGTTGAAGAGGACCAGATAGTCCCTGAAGCATCCTTCGTCGACGATCTCGGGGCGGACTCTCTCGATATCGTGGAGCTTATCATGGGGATCGAGGAAGAGTTCGACATCGAGATCCCGGACGAAGATGCGGAAAAACTCACCACGGTGGGGGAAGCTCTCAACTACACGCTGAGCAAACTCGGGGCGGACGAATAAGAGCCTCATAGAACGGGTCGGGTGCGAGGGGACGGCTTTCCGCCCCCTCGCACCCTCCCGGCAAGAAGAACAGGACGGGGGCTCATCCTCGTACTCTGCAGCAGAGGAGTGAGGCTTTTGAGAAGGGTTGTCGTGACAGGCCTGGGAGCGGTCAGCCCCATAGGCATCGGGAAGACGGAGTACTGGAATGCGCTGAAAGAGGGAAAAAACGGCGTCGCGACGTTGACCACCGTCGACTTGGGCGATTGCCCCGTTCGGTTCGGTGCGGAGATACGGGATTTCGACCCGACGCGATGGATGGACAATAAAGAGGCGAAGCGGTCGGACAGGGTCATTCATTTTGCCGTCGCCGCAGCCGATCTCGCCGTCGAGGACGCTCGCCTCGACACGGCCAGCCTGGATCCCCACAGGATCGGCGTGTACATTGGAAGCGGCCAGGGCGGGATCGGGACCACCTTCAGCAGTTTCAAGACCATGATGGAAAAGGGATCCCGCCGGGTCAGCCCCTTCTTCATCCCCATGATGATCAGCAACATGTCCACGGCCTACGTCGCCATAAAACACCATGCGCAGGGGCCGAACCTGTGCGTGATCACCGCCTGCGCCACATCGATCCACAGCATGGGGGAAGCCTACCACACCATCGTCCGGGACGACGCGGACATCATCCTCGCGGGAGGCACGGAGGCAGCGCTCCAGAGCATAAGCATCGCTGGATTTGCGGCCATGAAGGCCGTCTCGACCCGGAACGAGGAGCCGGAAAGGGCATCCCGCCCCTTCGACAGGGATCGCGACGGGTTCGTCATGGGCGAGGGAGCGGGCGTCCTGGTTCTCGAGGAGCTGGAGCACGCCAGAAAACGCGGTGCCTCTATCTACGCGGAGCTGGTCGGGTACGGGACCACATGCGACGCCAGCCATATCACGGCTCCCGATCCGACGGGGGAGGGTGCCGTCCGGGCCATGCGGAACGCCATGACCATGGCGAAGTGGCAGCCCGAGGACGTGGACTACATCAACGCCCACGGCACGTCCACGGCGTTAAACGACAAGATGGAGGCCCTTGCCATCCGGACTCTTCTCGGGGACAGCGCGGACAGATGCTACGTCAACTCCACGAAGTCCATGATTGGCCACTGCCTGGGAGCCGCCGGAGCCCTCGAGACCGTGGCGGCCCTTCAGTCCATCGAAGAGGGCATACTGCACCCCACCATCAACCTCGAGAACCTCGACCCCGAGTGCCCAATCAACGTCGTGCAGGAGAAGGCCGTCGAAGCCCCCGTCTCGAGGCTGCTGGTCAACAATTTCGGATTTGGGGGACATAACGGCGTCCTCGCCTTTCAGCGTTTCACGGAATAATGCTCTGCCGGTCGCCTGAACGGGAGCGGTGGTTTTCCGACGGAAGGAACCAGCTCCAGAGAAGGCTGGAGTACACCTTCCGCGATGAGGCTCTTCTCCTGACGGCGCTCACCCACTCGTCCTACGCCTATGAATCGGGCGCACGCGCGGACAACGAACGGCTCGAGTTCCTCGGGGACGCCGTGCTCGAGTTGGCGGCGTCGCACATCCTGTACCTCCGGCACGATACGGCGGAGGAGGGGGAACTCTCCCGCCTCAGAGCCCTCCTCGTCTGTGAGGAGGCTCTTTTGTCCTGGGCGCGGGCGATCGGGCTCTGCCCGCTCATCCGGACGGGCAGAGGCCTGTCTCCGGAGGAGTCCGACGGAGCACTGTGCGCCGATGGCGCCGAGGCACTCATTGGAGCCATCTTCCTCGACGGCGGATACGACGGCGCGCTCTCAGTCCTTCGCCGGTACGTTCAGTTCCAGATGGACAGAATGCCGGAACACGAGGGCTATGATCCGAAATCGGCCCTGCAGGCGCTGGTTCAGCAGAGGGGGCTCGGTCTGCCCGTCTATGAAGTGTCGAACGTTCTGGGACCCGATCATGCCCCGACGTTCGAGGTCCGGGTCACCGTCGGCGATATCGTGGCCGGGAAGGGAAACGGCCCTTCGAAGAAATCCGCCGAGTTCCAGGCGGCGAAGGACGCCATATCCCGCCTCGTCGCCGGAGAGGGGGGGTAGGCCCTGTCTTTCTTCGTGCGACGACGCGCCCTCCGCCTTCTCGCCCTGCTCCTGTTCGCTTTTCTTCTCGTCCTTCCGTCCCCGTCCCGCCTTCAGGCCTGGGAGGTGGTGGTCACCTCGCCCTGGCTCGCGACGATCACCTCGTTCATCGGGGGCGTGTACGTCACCGTCAACCCTCTGTACGTCTGGGACTCGAACGGTTCCGTCGTTCGGAAAACGCGCGTCGCATCCATCCCCAAGGACAGGAGAATGATCGCCCTCGACGCCGATGAAGCCCAACGCCTCGGCCTCAACGCCGCGGGGCGGACGAACCTGATCCTCCTGTACCGCCAGGTTCCCCTCGACGTGTCGGACTCGGTCTCCCTCTTCTCGGACCCGTCCGTGCTGCCCTTCATCTCGCAGCGGATCCTTACCGCCCTTTCGGAGTTCGACCCTGCGAACTACCCCTACTATCAACGCCGCCTCTCGGAATTTCAGACCCGCCTCGACAGCACTATCCTCGTGGGGCGGCAACTCCTGAAAGGCTATCCCGTCCTCGACCTCACGGGTGAGTTCTCGGACATGCTCCTGGCGGCGGGTTGCGACCTCTCCATGAGGGACAACAGGCTTCTGAACGCCTGGGCGAAGGGCGAGGACACGAACGGCCTTCTCGCCGCCGTCAAAAACGCCGTCCAGAAAAAAATCCCCGTCGTCCTGGACACCATGACGGCAAAGAAGATCCGCGACGCCCTGAGAAATGAAAAGGACGTCCTGGCCATCGGGCGTCCCGCCGAAGGCCAGGACCTGCTGCTCTTCTTCCACGACCAGTATCTTGCTCTCTGGAACAAACTCGCTCCGCTCCGGGAAGCCAGGCAGGGAAAGAACTGATAACGCTCCGTCAGGCGTCTCGTGTCATGTTCTTCTCAGAAAGGGAAGGACGGACAAAAAGAGCACTCCGCTCAGCAGGTAGTAGGGGAGGGCGTTCTGCAGCACATCGAGCAGAATACCGATGACCACGGGACCGACGGCCATCCCGAGGCTGAAGGCCATGTTGAACAGCCCCATGATCCTTCCGGAACCGTAGGTGAGGCTCCTGCACGACGAGATGGCCGCCAGGGAGGGCGAGGCGAGGGCGTGCCCCGTCCCGAAGGCGATGCTCGCCACGACGAGTCCCCACAGCGTGTCGATGTGCGGGAGGAGCAGGAGCGTCCCCGCCGAAACGCACCCTCCCGCGACCACGAGGGCGTGGCGCGATACCCTGTCGGCCAGCCGGCCTGAAAAACCCTGCAGGACCCCCGTGGCGAGGGCGTTCAGCGAGACGATGAAGCCGACCCAGGAGAGGGAGAAGCGGAGGTCCGTCGCGATGAGCGGGATCACCATGACGAGCACGCCGCGGCACATGGCCGAGCAAAACTGAAAGAGAAAGACGATCACCATCTCGCGGTCGCGCAGTATGCCCGCCAGGGCCTCCTTCATTCCCGACACGGCGACAACGGCCCTCAGGGGGCGGCTCGCGGGAAGGAAGCGGAGAATGAGGCCCATGGAGAGCACGGTCAGCAGGGTCATCGCAAAAAAAGGGGCCATGAAGTGCACCTTCTCGGCAAGGACTCCGCTGAGAAGAGGGCCGAAGCCCATCCCCACGAAGAGAGCCCCCTGCAGCGAGCCCAAAACGGCCCCCTCGCTTCCGATCGGAGCGATGTCCGAGCCGATGGCCATGGCGATGGGGACCACCATTGCGGACCCGAGACCGTGCCCCATCCGGACGAGGATGAGCTCGCCCGTGGAACCGATCATCGTGTAGGCTATGGACGCCAAGGCATAGATGAAGAGCCCCGAGACGAGCAGACGTTTTCTGTCCATGTGCTCGGCAAGTTCACCCGAGACGGCCATCCCCCATATCCGCGAAAAGGAGAACGCGCCGACGATCGCCCCGAGGGCCAACCCGTTGGCCCCCATTTTCTGGGCGTAGATGGGGAGGATGGGTGAGATGACCCCGATGCCGAGCATGGCACAGAAGAGGGAGAGGCCGAGGACCATCAGGACGGAGTACTGACGTTCGCTCCCGATGTTCATGACCCGCACCACCCGGCCTCGTTCCCCATGGGCACGGGACGGCCTTCCCAGCGGAAGCTAGAGGGAGTCTGCGGCTTCAATCCGTCCCTCTCCTGCAGTGAAGCGTCCGATGACCTGCGCACGCTCGAAGCCCATCGAACGGAGACGGGCAACCATCCTGTCGGCATGGCGCTCCTGAACGGAAAGGAGGAGGCCTCCGGAGGTCTGGGCATCGAAGAGCAGATCCGTATGAGTGTCGGCATAGCGGTCCAGGCCCTTCACTCTGTCGGCGTAGGCGATGCGGTTGTTGTACGTTCCCGCCGGGATGAGGCCGCTCTCGGCGAGATCGACTACACCGCGGAGCAGCGGGACGTTCCGGACATCCAGAACGAGGTCCAGCACCCCCGCTGAAAGCATGTCGAGGGTGTGTCCGACGAGGCCGAATCCGGTGACATCCGTGCAGCTGTGCACGAGACCCATCTCCTCTTCGTCCAGGTGCCCAGGGACATCGTTGAGCGTGGTCATCCACCGCACGGCCTCCCGCTCCGACTCCCTATCCTCCACCATATCCGCCTTTATGGCCGTCGCGATCACCCCCGTCCCCAGAGGTTTCGTCAAAATCAGCAGATCACCCGCCCTTGCCCCCGTGACCTGCCAGAGGGCGCTTCTTCGCCCCTCACCGTACACGACGAGGCCGTACTTGGGCTCGTCGTCCTGCACACTGTGCCCGCCAAGGAGAAACGCTCCGGCCTCCTGCACCTTCCTGAGCCCTCCCTCGAGGACCTCCTGAAGCACGGACAGGTCCAGGGTCTTCGTGGGAAACCCCACGACGTTCAAGGCCACAAAAGGCCGGCCCCCCATGGCGAAGACATCGCTCAGGGAGTTGGCGGCCGCGATCTCGCCCCAGGTTCCGGGGGCGTCGACCACGGGTGTTATGAAGTCCACCGTGAGGATACCAACCCGTTCGCTGTCCAGGGTCCAGATGGCGGCATCCTCGCCCGAGGCCCAATTGCACAGTATCCTCTCATGCTGCGCCGTGGGAAGATTCTTCAGTATGTTCGAAAGGTCCGCCGGACCTATCTTGGCCGCTCACCCACTCGTCTTGGCCAGAGTGCTCAGACGCACGACCTCACTCCCTTTCTCCGTCCTGCTCCGTTGTTGCCGCCGGCGTGGCGTGCACCACATCGGCGGCGTAGAAAGCGCGCCGCTCGTCTCCCAGCGCGAGGACCAGTTCACCGGACGACCCGATCTCCACAGCCGTCCCGCGGAAGATTTCGCCGTCGGTATGCACCGTGACCAGCCGTCCCAGGGTATCGCATGCCAACCGGTACCGCGACAGGACGGCCGCCGCGTTCGTGACCAACTCCGCCACGTATCCCGCGAAGAGCGGGAGGATCGCCGCCACGAGGGCACCCCGGTCCACCTCGTCGACGGAGGCGGCCAGATAGGCCGCGTTCTCGAGCCCCTCACGGGCGATTTTCGCCTCGGGAGGGGCGATGTTGAGCCCTATTCCCGTGCAGCAGTCCCGTATCACCTCCGAATCGCTGGAGGCCTCGGAGAGGATGCCGCAGATCTTTTTTCCCCTCAGGAGAAGGTCGTTCGGCCACTTCAGCGACAGAGCGACGCCGAGGCTGCGCTCCACACCCTCCATGACGGCGAGGCCGGCGGCCAGATTGACGAGCTGGAGCGCCCCGGGGTAGAGCTTCGGCCTGAAGTAGACCGAAAAATACAGCCCCGTCCCTTTGGGCGAGACCCAGGACCTGTCCCGCCGCCCTCTGCCCCTCGTCTGCTCCTCGGCGATGACCACCAGGCCGTCGGTTTCGCCGCTTCGCCCAAGTCGTTTCGCCTCCTCCTGGGTGGAGGGGAGCGAATCATGGACGGCGATGTCTCCTCCCCAGGGGCAGTCCCGGAGCAACCGGGCGCCCAGATGGGAGGGCGCGAGGTCGTAGAGGGGGGCGGACAGCAGCCGATACCCCTTCTGCGGAAGGGTCTCGATCGCGAACCCTTCGTCCACAAGTTCCTGCACGATGCGCCACACACTCTGTCTCGAGATGGACAGGGCGCCGGCAATGAACTCCCCGGACAGCACAGCCTCCGGGGATTCCATGAAAAGGCGGCTCATCGCTATTTTGAGCGGGCGGGTCTTCATCCAGGGGGCCTTCTTTCCTTCGCGTTCTGTACTAGATGATATAATGAAAAGCCGTATGAAACAAATGCTTGGGAGGAATCGAGAATGGGCTTGACGCCAAACGCCACGGTTTTGGAGGAACTTCGGGACCTGCGACAGGACCTGCAGGACAGTCTTTGACCCCGATACCCTGAGGAAATCGAAGGAAGAACTGGAAAAAAACACGACGGCTCCGGACTTCTGGAGCCGCGAAGACTGTCATGAGATAACGAGGGATATCGCCCGGGTCAAACGGAAGCTGGATCGCTGGGAGGAAGTGGACAACGGCTTCCAGGAGCTGGAGATCCTCGCCGACATGCTTTCGGAGGGGGACGACAAGGACCTCCAGGGCGAGTTCGACGAACGGGCGGAGGAGATGCGCAGGACCGTCGAAAAGGAGCAGCTTCTTCTGCTCCTCTCCGAGGAGTACGACCAGAACAGCGCCATCCTCACCGTACACGCGGGGTCGGGGGGGCTCGACTCCCAGGACTGGGCCGAAATGCTGCTGCGTCTGTACCTCCGATGGTCCGAGCGGGAGGGCTTCAAGAGCAAGACCCTGGACCTCCAACAGGACGAGGAGGCGGGGATAAAGAGCGCCACCCTTCTCATCGAGGGGGAGTTCGCCTACGGCTATCTGAAGTCCGAGAAGGGCGTCCACCGACTCGTCCGCATATCGCCCTTCGACTCCGCGAGGCGGCGCCACACGAGCTTCGCCTCCGTGGACGTATCGCCGCACCTGGCCGACGACGTGCAGGTGGAGATCCGGTCGGAGGATCTGAAGATGGATACCTACAGGGCGAGCGGCGCGGGAGGGCAGTACGTCAACAGGACGGACTCGGCGGTCCGCATCACGCACATCCCAAGCGGCATCGTCGTGGCCTGTCAGAACGAGCGGTCTCAGCACATGAACCGTCAGGTGGCCATGCAGGTTCTTCGGAGCCGCCTGTTCGAGAGAGCCTGGCAGGAGCGGCAGGACGAGCTCCGGGCAATCCAGGGCGAGAAGAAGGAGATCACTTGGGGGAGCCAGATCCGCTCCTACGTGCTGCACCCCTACACCCTCGTGAAGGACCACCGCACGGGACACGAGATGGGCAACGTCCAGGCCGTGCTGGACGGCGATATCGACGAGTTCATCATGCACTTTCTCCGCTGGAAACGACAGAAGTGACAGATCAAGGAGGATCACTCATGAAACGCACATGCACGGCTCTCTTGCTCTCTATCGTCCTGACGCTCTGCGGCACGCCCCCCGCGTCCGCGGCGAAATCGACCGCCTCCTTCGTCCTCGACGGTGCCTACATGAAGGTGAAGGATGTCCGACCGGGCATGAAAGGCTATGCCAGGACGGTCCTGTCGGGCACGGAGGTCACCCAGTTCCCCGTCGAGATCGTGAGCGTCATTCCTCAGACGGGCTCCCCGAAGCATCTCATCATGATCCGGACGTCGAGCGAAGCGATAGAGCGCTTCGGCGGCATCGCTGCGGGGATGAGCGGCAGCCCGGTGTACATCGGAGGGAAGCTGCTCGGAGCCATAGGGTACGGTTGGGACTTCAGCCATCACAATCTCGGCCTGCTCACCCCCTACGAGGATATGATCTCCATCTGGCAGTGGCCGGAGAAACCCGTCCGGATCACCGCGCTTCCCGTGCCGAAGCCTGAAAAAAAGCCCCTTCGGGATAGTGAAAAGGAGGCGGAGGACAAGCTCCCCGCCGACGATGGAAAAAGCTTGAAAGAGGGGGAGGAGAAGGATCCTGCCCAACCTCCTTTGCGGGACGCCTCCTCTCTTTTCATCAGCGGCCTCAGCCAACGCTCGGCCAGCTCCATAACGGCACTGCTCGGCAAGAACTCCTCCATGCCGGGTGGTTCCTCCGGCGACCTCCCCATCGAGGAGAACGCCCGGCTCGAACCGGGCGAAGCGCTCGCCGTGCTCCTCGCCTGGGGAGACGTCACCATCGCGTCGACGGGGACGCTGACCGCCCTCGGAAAGGACGGCCGATTCATCGCTTTCGCCCACCCCTTTCTCGGCAGGGGAGCCGTCAACTATCCCGTCGCGCGCGCCTACATCCACGGCGTCGTGCCCAGCGTGGAGGTGCCCTTCAAGATCGGGACTCCGCTCCGCATCGTCGGGACGACAACCCAGGACAGAGCCCAGGCGATCGGGGGACGAATCGGGTACTTCACGCCATCCTTCTCCGCGGCGCTGAACTTCACCGACCTTGACAGAAAGACTTCGGAAAAGAAAAGATTCCACATAGCCCCCGACCCCTTCATGGGGGCAAAGCTCTCCGCCGAGATATTCACGGGGCTTGTGGACGAACTGTGGGGCCGGAAGGGGCAGGGGACGGCGAAGATGTCCCTGATCGTCCAAGGCAGAGGGCTGACGACAGGGTGGAGCCGGACGAACATGTTCTACTCCGACGGCGATATCGCCGCCGACGCCTTGAAGGAGATATCCGAGATGCTGGACATCCTCTTCCTCAACCCCTTCTCCGAGATCTACCCTCTTGGCGTCAACGTCCTGGCGGAGTTCACTGAGAACCCGAAGGTCATGTTCATCGAGGGCGTCGACGTGAAAAAGGAGTCCGTCCGTCCGGGGGAGACGGTGGATGTGGAGGTCACGCTCCGACCGTACCGCGCAAAGGAGACGAAGAAAACGTTCACACTGACCGTCCCGAAGGATGCAACGGACTCCTGCGAAATACTCGTCCGGGGCGGCGGCATCGAACCCCTGAGCCAATCGGCCCTCATCCAGGGGTGGAAGACCATCGCGAACTTCCAGCAGCTTCTGACGGAGATGTCCGCCCCCGAGGCGAACAACGAGCTGATCCTCGAGTTGAACTGTGACGGCATGCCCGATCTGAGAGGTGCGGACGAAGAGGACGGGGCCCCCTCCCCGAAAGAGGAGGAGGAGCTCCTGAGCGAGCTGAAGAAGCGCCGCCTCGAGGAGGGCACGCTGCGCATATTCTCCTCGGAGTACGTGGTGGATGGCCTGCTCCGCAAAATCCTGACCGTGGACCCGGAGCCCTCCAGGCCGGAAGAGAGTCGACCGGCGACGGGAGAGTAAGAGTGTTCATCACCATCGAGGGGATAGACGGCTGCGGCAAGTCGACCCAAGCCCGCCTGCTCGCCGAGAGGCTCGCCGATGACGACTGTCCCGTAGTCTGGACGAAGGAGCCGGGAGGGTGGCGAAACGGCGAGACACTGCGTACCCTCCTGCTCGAGGGTTGTCTTGTGCACCCTCTGAGCGAGCTTTTCCTCTTCCTCGCCGACAGGGGAGAGCATGTGCATCAGGTGATCCACCCCGCCCTCGCCGCGGGGCAGACCGTCCTCTGCGAGCGCTACTCCGACTCCACGCTGGCCTACCAGTCCTGGGGACGGGGCATTCCGTCGGAGCGAATCGAAGACCTGCTCCGGTGGGCGGATTTTCCCGTGCCCGATATCACCGTTCTGATCGATCTGCCGACGGAGGCGGCGTGCGCGCGGCTCCGGCGGCGAGGGGCCCCCGACCGTCTGGAACGCGAAGGG
>CALCQG010000049.1 GCA_937897575.1 uncultured Synergistales bacterium
AATCCGGCGGGATCTTCGCTGGCGAGAGGGAGCTGAAGCAGATCAAGGAGGGCGGCTACACCATAAAAACCCTGTCCCCGAACGCCGCACCCGAGAAGGTGATGGAGACCTTCGTCACGGCCATCAAGGAGAAGAACCGGGAGCTCTATATGGCCTGCGTCAACCCCGAGCGGTACCAGACGGCGGTTGGCCGGGACCTGGTGGCCAACTACCACTGGGATCTCCATCAGCATCGTTTCAAGACCCAGTACGTGGCCGTGACCTTTGGAAAACCCCGCATTGTGGTCGTCAAGGGGTTCGACGAGACGAACTCCGACGACGACTACTTTCTGACCGACGAGCAGAAGGACACGGCCCGGCGCATCGGCGGCGAGAAGCTGGAGTTCGCCTACATAGACTGCAAGGCCTGGGACGAGAACGGACGGCAGTACGGAACCCCCAAGCAGTACCAGCTCGTGCGGAAAAACGGCGGCCCCTGGCTTGTGGAAAGCTACGCCGTGCCGTTCTAGAAGGAGGGGTGAGCTATGAGAATCCGACACTGTACGGTCCTTTGGGGCTTCATTCTCCTGTTGCTGGGAACGGTGCTGCTTCCTCTGGCCGCGGCGGCCGATACACCTCCTCAGGAGGGTTTCGTCTTCGACGAGGACACCGAAGCCGCCGCTCTAAAGAAGCTCGTGGACCCCATGGAGTCCTACCTCCTGTCCGTAGAGGCTTTATGCGGCGCCATCTCGGAACTCTGCGCGCAGTGGGAAGGGGGAGTCTACTTCGATACTGACCAGCTGTACAGCCTTCGCGCGCAGCTTCTCAACCTGCTCTTCCAACCGGCTCAGGAACCCGCTCTTGCCCGGTTGAACACCTCGGAATTCCGGGCCCTGCGCAGCGCAGCGCTCAATCACATGGCGTCGGGGGCCACGTTGCTGCGAAATACCCTCGTGGTCTTCAAACTCCAGCTGGAGCGCAAGGCATGGATGGAGACCACGGCCCCCCTCGGCGGCAAGGGGCTTGTGGGAGATCTGGAGACTCTGTCCCGGCAGAGGGAGGAGATGGTGGCGTTCCTCTCTGATAATTTCTACGTGTTCCGGACGGACGTCATGCCCCTCTCTTTTGCCCGGAGGCTGAGGGACAGAGCGATCGATCTTCCGGGGTACGGCGGTTTCACGAACCGGGGCGGCTCCCTCAACGCCAAGGCGACCAACGCCATTCTCGCGATCAACAGCAGCCTGAAAGCGTGTCAGCAGTCGAAGGAGGAGTACAAAGGGCCCTTCAAGGAGATATGGGGCCAGTGGCAGCGCACCGAGGGAGCGGTGAGTGAGGCCAGGGTTCTGCTTGCCGAGGCGGGAGGCGGACTGCTCCGGATTCGGACGGCAGTGACCGGCGCCTTGGATAGCCTCGGGAACTGCGTCCATCTGAGGTTCAACAAGGAGAACGAGGAGATCCTGGACGAGTTCGTGGACCAAGAACTCCCCGTCTATCAGGGGATGTATGACAGGCACAGCTACCAGAAGTTCAAGGACTCCGCCGCCATGATTCACAAGTTCATGGTAACCATTATGAGCATGCGGTGCATACAGGACTAGCTAAGCGAAACACCCGGCCGTCGTTTGGCAAACGGTCCGGGAGGCGTCTGTAACCGGTGTACTGGAGGAATGCGGAAATCAGATGCACCGTTTCTCTCTGCAGAGGGGAGGAGGATTGCGCTTCCGGACGATGTTCCCGGCAAAAAGTCCTGAAATCACGGCGCAGTGCATTCGATCGACTCGTATTGGGAGTTTCGGACGAGCCGATTTTTGATGCAGGCCATCGGGCCGGAGAAGGCGAGCGGGACGATGTGGGTACGGGCGCGGCATCGTTCGTAATGAGTCGTGGGCTGTGCGCACTTTGCGACAGAGCGTGTGAGAGGGGTTCTCTCATGCCCTTCGGTGTCAAAAACTGCGAGAGTCGGACGACGGAACGAATTCACGTCTGACGAGAAACAACGGCGTGCATCGACTGAGAGGACGAATTCTGTGGTAGAATGAATCCGCTTGTCAGTTATACGATATATAACATTAAAGGAGTTGTCGTGAACGTGAAGAGATTGCTTGCAGCCTTGGTTCTCCTGGTCCTCTGTGCCGGTGCCGCCGTTGCGGCGCCGCTGGATGTCTTCAAGGACATGAAAGGAACTCTGGATATCGCCGGAGGAACTGCCCACATTCCGGTCATGAACAAGGCGGCCCAGAGTATCATGACCTTCAACGGGGATATCCGTATTACCGTCGCCGGAGGAGGGTCCGGCGTGGGCGTCAAACAGGCCGGCGAGGGGTTGGTCGGCATCGGGAACACCGGCCGCCCCTTGAAAGAGAGCGAGATCAAGGAGTACGGGCTGGAGACCTTCCCCTTCGCCATAGACGGAGTGGCCGTGGTCGTCAATCCGAAGAACACGGTTCGCGCACTCACCGCGAAGCAGATAGCCGGGATCTATGCCGGAACCGTCAAGGACTGGGGAGAGGTCGGCGGAGAGCCCGGAGCCATCAACGTCTATGGCAGGGAGGACGGGAGCGGGACCAGAGAGACCTTCACTGAGAAGATCCTCGGCAAGACGGAACTGGCCCCCTCGGTGAACGTGGTGAGCTCCAACGGAGCCATGAAGACCGCGGTGGCACAGGACGCACGGGCAATAGGCTACGTCGGCATAGGGCACATCGAGGAGTCCATAGCGGGCATCGTCATAGACGGCATGATCCCCTCCCAGGAAAATGCCGCCAACGGGTCCTACACCGTGGTCCGGAACCTCTTCATGAACACGAAAGGCACGCCGACGGGGCTCACGGCGGCGTTCATCGACTACATCTACAGCGCCGACGGCGCTCGGTTCATCACCGAGAGCGGGTACATACCCGTCCCCCGCGGTCAGTAGAGCACCGTTTTCTTTCGCACGTGCAGGAAAGGACGAGCCTTTCCTGCACGCTCTTGGGAATGTCTCGTTCCGTGAAAGAGGTCGTTATGCCCCCACCCCGAAGATCGCAGCTGTGGATTCGAAGCCTCGCCCTTGGCGTGGGCGGAGTGCTTGCCTCTGTTTTCGCTTTTATTATGTTCTCCGCTCTGGAGGCACTGGCGCGAGGAAGAGGACTTTCCCTCTTCGGAAACCTCTGGAGCCCCGGGGCAGGTCAATTCGGGATCATGCCGATGATCGCCGCCTCTCTTCTTCTCTCCCTCTCGGCTCTCGCCCTGGGTTGGACGGTTTCTCTGGGATGCTGCTGTGCCCTGCACCTGCGGACTTGTCCCCGGTTATCGAAACTGCTTATGGGCATTCTCCGTTTCATGACGGCCATGCCCACGGTGGTCTATGGGTTTGCCGCGGTCTTCCTTCTCGTACCCCTTATCCGGTCCGCCCTTGGAGGATCGGGGTTCTGCTGGTTCACCGCAGGGGTCGTCCTTGCCCTTCAGGGAGTGCCCACCATGACGCTGGTGATGGACGGCGCCATGGCCTCTCTCGAGAAGGAGACGGGCATCACGTCGGCAGCTCTTGGATTCACTCCGCTTCAGCACCTTGTCTGGGTCGTTCTGCCCTCCATGAAACCCTGGCTCTTCTCCGCAGCGGTGCTGGGGTTCGGGCGAGCCATGGGGGACACGCTGATCCCAACGATGCTGGCGGGGAACGCCCCCCAATTTCCCGCTTCGCCCCTGGACTCCGTACGAACCCTGACGGCCCACATCAGCCTTGTTCTGTCCTCTGACATGGGCGGAGGAGAGCACCTCTCCCTCATGCTTTCAGGCGGTATCCTGCTGACCATAAGTCTGCTGGTCAGCCTGACGGTCCGGTACATATCCTTCAGGGGGCGACGGCGATGAGGTGCAGAGAGAGGGTTATCCTTGTTGTGAGCCTCGTCTCCGGGTTTTTGGTATGCGTCTCCGTCTTCATCCTCATGGCGTTTCTTCTCCGACGGGGCTTACCCGCCCTTCGAGGTGACCTGCTCTTTGGAAACACCCCTGTGATGGAGGCCATCCTCGGACTCAAACCGGTATGGGACGGCATATGGCCCGCCATGGCGGGAACCCTCGGTCTTCTCATCTTGACCATGAGTTTTGCCATAATTCCGGGTGTCGGCTGCGGCATTTTCCTCGCCTGTTACGCGACGCCCCGCCAGAAAGAGGGGCTGGGGCTCGCTGTGGATCTTCTCGCCGGTATCCCCTCCATCGTCATGGGGCTCTTCGGTTTCATCCTCATTCTCTTTCTCCGACGGACTTTTCTGCCCCGAGGGACCACATGCATGCTTCTGGCCTCCTTCTGTCTTGCCCTGCTGGTCCTTCCCTCCCTTATCGCTTCCACCGTCTCGTCCCTCGAGGGTCTTCCCGAGGAGCTCTCCCTGACGGCGGAGGCCCTAGGTTTCTCGCAGGGGCAAGCCCTTCGTCACGTCCTACTTCCGGCGGCGGGGAACGGAATTTTGAGCGGGATCATGCTCGCCATGGGGCGGACGGCCGAGGATACGGCGGTCATAATGCTCACTGGGGTGGTGGCCAACGCGGGATTTCCCGCCGGCCTCCTCTCGAAGTTCGAAGCGCTCCCCTTCTTTGTGTACTACACGGCCGCGCAGTATGCCGACCAGCAGGAACTGACCCGAGGTTTCGGCGCAATTCTCGTCCTCTTGCTGCTTTCGGGGGGGCTGCTGCTCGGATCGTGGTATCTCCAGAGAAAACTGGAGCTTCGATGGAGAGGAGAGAGAGGATGATCCCATGCGCCGTTGCGGAAAAATTTTCGGCGTTCTTCGGAAGCCGTCCCGTTCTTTCCGAGATATCGCTCTCTTTTTCGGAGAAAAGCGTGACGGCGCTCCTCGGTCGCTCCGGTTCAGGCAAGACGACGCTGTTGCGGTCCCTGAACGGTCTGAACGACCACTTTGCTGGGTTTCGGAGCACAGGCGACCTGTCTGTGCGACTGGGCGGCATCCTGAGGCCGGTGAGGGGGCCCGATGCCCTTCCTGCGTCGGAGCTCCGAAGACGCGTGGGCATGGTCTTCCAGAACCCCAACCCGCTCCCTCTCTCCATCCGACGGAACATGACGCTCCCTCTGTCCCTTGTCGCCGGGACGGAGGGCGAGGAGGCGGAGGGTGTCATGAGAGAGGCCTTCGTCAAGGTGGGGCTTTGGCCGGAGGTGTCCCATCGGCTGGACCGTCCGGCGGCGGAACTCTCGGGGGGGCAGCAGCAGCGCCTCTGTCTGGCGAGAGCCGTGGCGTTGAAGCCCGAGATTCTCCTTCTCGACGAGCCGACGGCATCGCTGGACTATCTGGCCGCGGCGGGCGTGGAGGAGCTTATCCTCTCTCTGAAGGAGCAGTACTCCATCATCATGGTCTCCCATAGTTTCGCACAGGCCCGCCGTGTGGCGGACACCCTCGTCTTTCTCTCCGACGGGCGCGTTTCGGCGGCGCTCCCTGTCTCCGATGTGCCCCTCGGAGCGGATATCGGGCCTTTTCTGGAGCGGTATCTCTAGCGAATACCTTCTTCAGAGCAAGGAGACGCTCTCCTCGATCGCTGTCCTGTTCGTGCGCGTTTGACAAACGGTCCGGGAGCCTCTATAATCGCACGCAATAGAGAAAAGGCGATGATCCGGTATGCCCGATCCGGTAGTCCGGCGACAGAGAGGGGCGTTCAGCGGCTGAAAGGCGTCCCAGTCGGCAGGGGAGGGAGAAAAGACCGGTGAGCCGGGGAGGAAAGGGGTATAAAAACCCTGGAGTACTCCTCCGGATGGGACCTCCGTCACAGGGTCCGAGTGGGGCACGGCTGTTGCGTGCCCAATCAGGGTGGTACCGCGAGCGCAGGCTCGTCCCTTTGGGGACGGGCCTTTTTTTGTGGAGAGACGCAAATATCTGAGGAGGTGTGTGCAATGTTCAGAGGAACGGGTACGGCGGTGGTGACTCCTTTCAGGGACGGAGCGGTGGACTACGGGAGTTTCGAGCGCTTTTTGAACTGGCAGATCGAGAGCGGTGTGGAGTTTCTTGTGGTCCTCGGCACCACGGGGGAGAGCCCGGCTATCACCGCGGCGGAGAGGGAGGAGATCATCGCCTTCTCGCTCCGGGTCGCGGCGGGGCGCGTGCCGGTGGTCATCGGGACGGGGACGAACTCAACGGCGCACTCCGTCGAGCTGTCCCGGCAAGCCGAGAAGCTGGGGGCCCAGGGGGTCCTGGTGGTGACCCCGTACTACAACAAGCCGCCCCAGGAGGGGCTGTACCGCCACTTCAAGGCCGTGGCGGAGGCGATGGCGCTGCCGGTGATCATCTACAACGTGCCGGGACGCACAGGGGTGAACATCCTCCCCGAGACGGTGCGCAGGCTCAGCGCCATAGGGAACATTGCGGCCATCAAGGAGGCGGCCGGAGACGCCGCCCAGATCGATACCCTCGTCCGGCTGGTGAAGAAGGAGCGCCCCGACTTCTCCATCCTGTCGGGGAACGACGATCAGGCGTTCCTTCTGGTGAACTCCGGCGGCGACGGGGTCATCTCCGTGCTCTCGAACGTCATGCCCAGAGAGACGTCCGACATGATCCGCCTGGCTCTCGCCGGTGACGTGTCCGGGGCGCGGAGCCTCCATCACAGGATGTTCCCCCTCATGAAGGACCTCTTCGCCGAGACGAACCCCATCCCGGTGAAGTACGCCGTGAGCAGGCTCGGATACTGCCGGAACGAGCTTCGGCTTCCTCTCGTGGAGGCCTCCGAACGGTGCCGCGGCATCGTCGATGCCTCGATGAAGGAGTGCGGGGTGGCGCTATGAGGTACGGACTTGTCGGAGCGTCGGGCCGTATGGGCGGGGAGATTCAGAAGGCCTTCGCCTCCCACGAGCTCTGTTTCACCCTCGACGTCGCGGGGGAGACCGTCCGGGGCACCCCGGAGGTCCTGGTGGACTTCTCCCTGCCCGGAGCCTTCGGGAAGACGGTGGAGACCGTCCGGCGTTTCTGCTGTCCCCTCGTCATCGGGACGACGGGGCTGGACGCCGGACAGGTCGACAGGCTCAAAGACCTGGGCACATCCCTGGCGGTGGTGCAGAGCTACAACTACGCCGTCGGGGTCACGCTCCTCAAGATGATGATCCGGGAGTTCGCGCCCCTTTTCTCGGACTGGGACGTGGAGATCGAGGAGACGCACCACAACAAGAAGAAAGACGCCCCGTCGGGGACGGCTGTGCGAACGACGGGGAGGTTCTGACGCTGAGCCACAGGGCCCTGTCCCGGAGCGTCTTCGCCCTTGGCGCGCTGAAGGCCGCGGAGTTCGCCGCCTCGGCGGCGCCGGGCTTCTATTCATTCGAGGAGGTGCTCACATGCGGACGGAGGAGATAATCCGGCTGATCAAGGAGTCGAAGAAGAGGACCCCCACGAAGGCCTACATCGCGGGAGACCTCTCGGGGCTGCACGAAGAGGGCGTCACCTTCATCGGAGGGGCGGACTTCGGAATCCTCCTCGGCGACCGGGCGGACGTGGAGCGCATGCTCACGGAGAACGCGGGGAAGATCCGCTCCGTCCACCTCGAGACGGCGGCGCGAAACTCGGCGGTGCCCATGGCGGAGCTGACGAAGTACGAGGCCAGGATCGAGCCGGGGGCCGTGATCCGGGACATGGTGGACATCGGCAAGGCCGCCGTCATCATGATGGGCGCCGTGATCAACATCGGAGCCGTCATCGGCGAGCGGACCATGATCGATATGAACGCCGTGGTGGGAGGACGCGCCCAGATCGGTGCGGACTGCCACATCGGCGCGGGGGCCGTGGTGGCCGGCGTCATCGAGCCGCCCAGCGCGACGCCCGTGGTCATCGAGGACCATGTGGTCGTCGGGGCCAACGCCGTGATCCTCGAGGGCGTTCGCGTCGGGGCGGGGGCCGTCGTGGCGGCGGGAGCGATCGTCACGAAGGACGTCGCGCCGAGGACCGTCGTCGCCGGGTCGCCGGCCAGGGTTATCAAGGATGTGGACGAGAAGACGGAGTCCAAGACAGAGATCGTGCAGGATCTGAGAAATCTGAAGTAACAGGGAAGAGGAGAGGAACAGGGTGATCGTTCAAAAGTACGGCGGTTCCTCCGTGGCGACGCCCGAGAAGATACGGGGCGTTGCGCGGAAAATCCGGGACAGAGTGGAGCAGGGGCGGAAGGTCATAGTGGTCGTCTCGGCCATGGGCAAGACGACGAATTCGCTCATCGCCCTTGCGGGCGAGATAGCGGCCGATCCGCCGCCGCGGGAGATGGACATGCTGCTGGCCACGGGAGAGCAGGTGTCCTCCGCCCTGCTTGCCATGGCCCTTTGCGACCTGAAGGTTCCGGCCGTCTCGTGCAACGCCTTTCAGCTCGGGATGGTGACGACCGGGGGGTACACCAACGCCCGCATCATGGACCTGAACCTGGAGCGGGTGGAGCGGCTGATGGCCGAGCGAAGCGTCCTCGTGGTCACGGGGTTTCAGGGTGTGACGCCCGACGGCGATGTGACGACCCTCGGACGGGGCGGTTCCGATACGTCCGCCGTGGCCATCGCGGCGAAGTGCGGCTGTTCATGCGAGATCTACAGCGACGTGGCGGGCATCTTCACCTGCGATCCGAATCGGTGCTCCGGCGCCAGGAAGCTCGAGTACATCACCTACGACGAGATGCTCGAACTCTCCTCGCTGGGGGCGAAGGTGCTCCACTCGAGGGCCGTGGAGATAGCGAAAAAATACTCCGTCGAACTCTACTGCGGGTCGACGTTCTCCGATGAAAGGGGGACATACGTGGTGCATTCCCTTCCCGAGTGGCTCGAGCAGCCCGTAGTCACCGGCGTGACGACGGACAATAATCAGATCCGGGTCACCATATCGCGCATGCCGTCGGCCATGGAGGCCATGGGCGCCCTGTTCCGCGCGCTGGCGGACAAGGGCGTGAACGTGGACATGATCTCCACGGTCATGGAGAACGGACACTCCCACCTCACCTTCACCGTGGTGGATGCGAAGGAACAGGTGGCCCTCCAAACGGTCCGGGCGTCGCTGGCACCCTGGACGGACTGGTCCGTGTCCGAGGACACGAAAGTGACGAAGGTCTCCGCCGTGGGCGTGGGCATGAAATCCGCTCCCGGCGTGGCGGCCCGTTTCTTCTCGGCCCTGGCCCGGCAGGGCATCCCCATGCTCGGAACCACCACGTCGGAGATCAAGATATCGGCCCTGGTCCCGCAGGAGCGTGGCGACGAGGCCCTTCGGGCGCTCGTGGACGAGTTCGGGCTGGGCGAGTAGCATGCTTTCGCCCGTCTACTCACCCTACGCCCTCGTCCCCGAGCGGGCCGAGGGCATAGCGATCCATACGGACAGGGGAGTCTACCTCGACACCTACGCCGGAATCGGGGTCCTTCCCCTGGGGCACGGCGACGGAGAGGTGCTTCGGGCCATACAAGAGAAGTCGGCGCGCTTCGTCCACCTCTCGAACTACTTCGTCGACCCGGACGGGGCGTGGATGGCGGAGCAGCTTCTCGCCCAGACCGGCGGAGCGGGGAGCGTCTACTTCTCGAACTCGGGGACCGAGGCCGTCGAGGCGGCCCTGAAGGCCGCAAAGAAGAGCCGCAAGGGGAGCATCATCTCCTTCGAGGGGGACTTTCACGGCAGAACGCTGGGCGCCCTCTCCGTGACCTGGAGCCCGTCGATCAGGGAACCCTTCGAACCTCTGCTGCCCGACTGCGTTCTCCTGCCCCGCCGCGGCGACGCCCTCCGGGCATTCGCCCGGGAAAGAGCCGTCGCTGCCGTGGTCCTGGAGTGCATTCAGGGCAACAGCGGCGTTCTCCCCATGGACGGGGATCTCGCCGACGCCGTGCAGGCCGTCCAGAGAGAGCAGGGCGCCCTCGTCGTGGCCGATGAGATTCAGACGGGCCTGGGCCGAACGGGGTCGTTTTTCGCCTACGAACACTTCGGCCTTCGACCGGACATCGTCGCCATGGGAAAGGGGTTGGGGGGCGGACTGCCCCTCGGGGCCACTCTGTTCTGCGGTTGGGAGCCCTTCGGTCCCGGCGACCACGGCTCGACCTTCGCCCCGAACCCTGTCTCGCTGGCGGCGGGCCGGGCGGTGCTCCGGCGACTGACGCCCGAGTTCCTACAGGAGGTTGTGCGGAAGGGGGAGGTCCTTGCAAAAGGGCTTTCGGCCCTGCCCTGGGCTCGGTCCGTCCGCGGTCTCGGCCTCATGATCGGCGTGTCGGCCTCCGACGCCGCGGAGGTGCGGAGGAAGGCCTTCGATCGGCGCGTCCTGCTCAACGTGGCGGGCGGCGCCGTCCGGTTTCTGCCGGCTCTCACCATCACCGACGCCGAGATCGACGAGGTGGTGCGCCTGCTGGATTTCTCCTGAGAGGGGAGTGGGTCGTCAGCAGGCCTCCGGGTCCGACGAGTGCACGGAGAAGCGGAAGCACTCCCTGAATCCCCGCTTCACGTAGAGGGGGTACCCCATGGGGGAGGCCTGAAGGGTCGCGACGGTGCAGCCGGAACGAACGGCCTCGATGAGGAGCTCGTCCAGGAGAAGGGCCCCCAGCCCTCCGCTTCGGAAGGCCGGCCTGGTGGAGAGGTAGTAGAGCCCCGCCGTTTGCCCGATGACGGAGAGCAGGCCCGTGGCCGCCGGGGTCCCGTCGACGGAGAGGGTCATCAGACGGAAGAAACGGGGGAGGGGCGGGCGAACGTGCTCCGCGGCAAAGGCCGAGAAGGCGGCCCCATGGCCCGGGTCCGACCCGAACCCCTCGAGGGAGGCGGTCGCCCAGCGTTTCGCCTCCTCCGGTGATCGGACGCGCAGGATCTCCGCTCCCGACGGCAAAGGAGGCTTTTGGAGCGGGGCACCGGTCAGCGCCAAGGCCATGCCCTGCGGCGCGCACCGAGGAAGAAGCCCTTCGGATGAGAGAAAGACCTCCAGGATATCGTCCGCCGCCGAAGGGACGGTCCACCATGTGAAGGTGGTGCGAAGCGCCGCGAAAAAGTCCGCAACGCGCCGGACGGCCCCGGCGACGTCACCCGCCGGCCGGCCGAGGACGT
>CALCQG010000050.1 GCA_937897575.1 uncultured Synergistales bacterium
ACCAAGGGTATCCGCTGCTGGCCGTCCCCTCTGCTCCATGACGGCATACGGGTGGCGGGCACCCTCTTCCCCAAGGATTTTCCCGGGTATGACGAAGGGTTGGTCACGCCTCAGACGGAGTCGTCCATGATGGTCGGCCTGGCCCTCCGATCTCTGCACCCGGGCGGCCCGGTTCTGGACATGTGCTCGGGGCGGGGCGTGAAGAGCGGGCATCTTCTCGACCTCATGCCGGAGGTCCCCCTCGAATGCGTCGAACTCTCCCCCGCGAGAGTCGCGGCCGCCCGGAGGGAACTCCTGCGCACAGGCTGGGGCGACGGAGACGGCCCCGTCGTCCACGTAGGCGACGCGCTGGAGTTCGTCCCCACCAGAGCGCCCTCCTGCATCCTCCTTGACGCCCCCTGTTCGGGGAGCGGGACATGGAACCGCCACCCCGAGGGAAAGTGGCGGCTCACGCCGGAAAAACTGGATTCTCTCGCCGGGCTGCAGGTAAAATTGCTGAAAAAAGCCCTCTCCCTCCTTGCGCCGGGGGGGATTGTGGTCTACTCTACATGTAGTCTCATGAAAGACGAGAATGAGAATGTGATCGCACAGGTCCTCTCTCAGGATCCGACCCTGAGGGAGTGCATGCTGCCCTTTGCGTGGGGATGCCTTCGCAGAGGTCAGCCGTCGGGGACCTATGTCCTGCCGGAACTGCCATGGCTGGACGGGTTTTACATCGCCGCGATCATGAAAGACTGGAGGGGTACGCGTTGATGAGAAGAATCCTGCGCTGGGGAATCGTGCTCGTTCTGCTCGTGATCCTCATTTCGGGGAGCATGGCCTTTTACACCGTCTTCTTCGGGGGCAAGGACCTCATCATCCCTCCGTTGAGGGAGATGTCCGTCCTCGATGCCGTGGATGAGGCGGAGCGGGTCGGGCTCGAGGTGAAGATCGAGCAGGTTGATTCGTCCATTCCCTCGGGGACGGTCTTGGCGCAGTGGCCCGAGCCCGGCACGAAGGTGCGCAGGGACAAGACCATTCTTCTGAAGGTGAGCAAGGGCGGCGAACGGAAGGCGGTCCCCGATTTCCGGGGTCTGGAGGAGTCGAAGGCCCTTGCCAAGATCGAGGAGCTGGGGTTCGTCCCCGGAGATATACTGAGGATCAACGACGACCAGCGCGCTGCGGGCGTCGTCATAGCCCAGAACCCCGCATCTCCCGCCATGATCGGCGGCGACCGGACGATCAGCCTGCTTGTGAGCATGGGGCCCGAGCCGAAAGGCGGCAATATCCCCGTGCCCGATGTGGCGCAGAGGCAGGAGACCGAGGCGAAGGAGCTGCTGTCCCAAAGCGGCCTCAAGGTTGGCAGGACGGAATATGTGTCCACCACGGCGTCGCCCGAGGGGATGGTCATGTCCACAAAGCCGAAGGTGGGGACGAACGTCCGGCTGGGGAGCACCGTCGTGCTGCAGGTCGCGACGAACAGGGGGGCTCAGACGCAGCCGGAGACGCCTGCCGTTCAACCTCCTCAGACGACGACCGTCGCCTCGGCACCGACGACGTCAACCCCGCCCGTGACGCCCCCCGCTCCGACAGATACGCAGGTGGGCCCTGCCGGCCCCGTCCAGACGCTGACGAAGCCAGAAGGGCAGGCGGCGGAACCTGAGGGACAGACCGAGGGGCTCATCTCGGGGCTTCCCGACGAAACGGCTCCGACGGTCCAGGCGCCCGGGACGGCGACCCCGACGGCCGGGCAGCCGACATCGCAACAGGGGGCGACGGGTACGGCCAAGGTCCGCTATCAGGTGCCGCCCCTCACGAGCCCCATGAGCCTCAAGATCGAGATGGTGGACGCCACTGGGACCAAATCCATTCTGAGCCGCGACGTCAAGGGCGGCGAGTACATCTCCCTCGACGCGCCCTTCGTGACGGAGGGCGTGGTCACAGTCTATCTCGGTGGAGAGTTCGTCTGGCAGGAGCGGTACAAATGACCCGAAGCCCTCTTCTGGCGCCGTCGCTGCTCTCGGCGGACATCATGAACATGGAGCGGTCCATCTCGTCCCTCGAGGGACAGCACGACTGGCTGCATGTCGATGTCATGGACGGCTGCTTCGTCCCGAACATCACCTTTGGCCCGGCCTTCGTGCGTGGGCTGAGGATGCGCTACCCCGACGAAACTCTGGACGTCCACCTCATGGTGGAGCACCCCGATCGGCTGCTCGACGACTTTCTCGAGGCTGGGGCCGATATCCTCACCGTTCACGTGGAGGCGGACAGGCACGTGCACCGAACGCTCTCCCGGATCAGGGAGAGCGGGGCCAAGGCCGGTCTCTCCCTCAACCCGGGGACGTCCGTCGAACTGCTGCGCCCCCTCCTCCCTTTCGTGGACCTCATCCTTGTCATGTCGGTGAACCCGGGCTTCGGAGGGCAGAAGTTCATCGGAACGGTCATGGAGAAGACGACGACTCTGTGCCGATGGCGAAGCGCCGGACACTTTTCATACCTCGTCGAGATGGACGGGGGCATCGGGCGGGAGAACGCCGCCGACGTGGCGAAGGGCGGCTGTGATGTATTGGTCATGGGCAGCGCCGTGTTCGGCGCCCCGAACCCTGCGGATATGCTGAAAGCGGTCCGATCGGACCTTGTGGAGGTGATGCCCCGTGTCTGACGATCTGATACGAGAACAGTCCGAAAAAAACCTGAGAGGGCTCGGCGAACGGCTTCGGCAGAAGCGGGAGGACCTGGGGCTGAGTCTCAAGGAGATCTACCTGAGGACGAGGATACGCCCTCAGTTCCTCGAGGGGATCGAAAAGGGGGAGTACTCGGCCTTTCCAAGCCCGGTCTACACCCGCGGCTTCATCAGGACCTACCTTAAACAGCTCGGCGAGGAGGAACTCTGGGAGGAGTTCCTTCCGCTCCTCCGCGACCAGGAGGAGCTTCTGTGTCCCGGCGGCATGACCATGGGGACCTGCTCACCTCCGGCGAAAGGGTTCCGTCCCGCCTCGAAGTTCTGGATCTTCGCCGTTTTGCTGATGGCGGTGGTCGGCACGTCGTGGTACGTGTGGTTCACCTGGAGCCGGGACGAGATCCCCTCCTTCACCGTTCGCGAAAGCCCCATAGCCCAGGAGAGCGGTGAGGAGGACGCCGTTGGCGACAAACTTCCAGCCTCCGCCGACATCGTGTCCCCCGATCTGCCCGTGGTTGTTCCGCCTCCCCCTGAGGTGGTCAAACCCGCCGCTCCCGAGGTGGTGAAGGACAAGAACCTGACCATCACCGCCGACGGGGACTGCTGGGTCCATATCCGGAGAGGGGGGGAGACCCTGCTCTCGAGGACGCTCCGCGCCGGCGAGTCGGTGACCCACTCGGCGGCCGATGTGCGGCTGTACGTGACCTACGGCCGGAGCGGTTCGGTCCGGGTCCGCTGGAACGGGGAGGATATGGGACGCCCAGGGCAGAACAGGGGCGTGGAGCGCGTCTACTACGATCCTGACGGGACGACGGGCGGATTCGCGAAGTGAAGCTCTACCTCCTCAGCCTCGGCTGCGCCAAGAACTCGGTGGACAGCGAGCACCTTCTGGGTCTTCTGGAGAGCGCCGGGGCGGAGATTGTCCCGACCCCAGAGGAGGCCGACACGGCCATAGTCAACACCTGCGGGATCATCCAGGCCGCTGTGGAGGAGAACGTCAACGCCATCCTCGACCTTGAACTACTGAAGGAGCGGGGCCTGATCGAACGAATCGCCGTGGTGGGCTGTCTCGTGAACCGCTACGGCGAAGAGCTGAAAAAGGAGCTCCCATCGGTGGACCTGTGGGCCCGGGCCGAGGAGTGGGACCTCGTGGCGCGCGGACTTGGACTGGAGGAGGGGTTCCACCGCCGGACGATGCTCCCCGAAACCCGACCGTGGTCCAGGTACCTCAAGGTCGGCGAGGGGTGCGACACGTGTTGCTCCTACTGCACGATCCCCTCCATCCGGGGGCGGGCGAGAAGCATCCCCATGGACGACCTGACGAAGCAGGCGGTGACGCTCGCCGAAGGGGGGGCGAAGGAGATCTGCCTCGTCGGGCAGGACCTCACCATCTACGGTCGGGACCAGCACGGAGAGCCCCAGCTCAGAAAGCTGCTCGATGCCCTCGACAAGGCCCTCCCGCCGGAGGTCTGGCTCCGGCTCCTCTATCTGCACCCCACGCGAGTGGATGAAGAGTTCATCGACTTCGTTGCGGGCAGCGGCAGGGTGCTGCCCTACCTCGACATACCCATCCAGCACATCGACGGAGGCATCCTGAACAGCATGAACAGGCCCGACGACGAAGGGCATATTCGCAGGATATTCTCCTACGCCCGCTCCGTCGACCCTCTCTTTGCCCTTCGCACCACGCTGATCGTCGGGTACCCCGGGGAGACGGAGGACCAGTTCCGGAAACTTCTGGACTTCCTCGAGGAGGCCCGGATCGACAGGGTAGGGGCCTTTGTCTATTCGAAGGAGAACGGTACGCCCGCTGCCCGGATGAGGGGGCAGGTGCCGAAAAGGGTCAAGGATCGCCGCTACGCCCGGCTCATGGAGCGTCAGGCGGAGATATCGCTGGACCGGCAGCGGCTCTTTCTGGGGAAGAGGATGAGGATCCTCGTCGACGAAGCCGTTCCCGGCGAGGAGTTCGCCTGGGGGCGGTCCTACCGGGACGCCCCCGAGGTAGACGGCCTTGTGGGCGTTCCCATGAACGAGGCCATAGGAGAGGGAGAATTTTTGGAGGTGCGGGTGACCGATGTCACAGAACACGACCTTTTCGCAGAGATCGGCGGCTAACAGGGACCTTCCCTGGTGGATAAGCACCCTGTGCGGCCTGGGCTTTCTCACCAAGGCTCCGGGGACGCTCGCCTCCGTGGTGGCGTTCTTCATATACGGCTTCTTTCCGGTGCCTCTCTACGCCATCGCGGCCGTCTTCGCCCTCGGCGTATGGTCCTCCTGGAAATACTGCGACCGCAGAGGGGTGGAGGACCCTGGCGAGGTCGTGATCGACGAAGTCGTGGGCATGTGGATCGCCATGTACGGCCATGGGGGCGGATTCCTCCTGCCGGCGCTCTTCCTCTTCAGGATCGTCGACATCATCAAACCCTTCCCCGTGAACCTCTCGGAACGGCTTCCCGGCGGGCTCGGGGTCATGGCGGACGATGCCGTGGGAGGATTCCTTGTGAACCTCATTCTCATAGGGATCCACTGGCTGTACTATGGAGGCGGATGGAGCGCCATCCTTTGACATGGACGGGGGGAGTGAACCATGAGGCATGCCGTGCTCGTCGCCGTCGGCGATGAGCTGCTGAGCGGCCTCCGCCAGGAGGGCAACTGTTCGTGGCTGGCGGCGAGGCTTTCACGGGCAGGATGGGTCGTCGACCGGGTCGAAACGGTCCCCGACGGCGATGGAGCCCTCGAGGAGACCATCGGACGGTGGGCGGAGAAGGTGGACCTCCTGGTCCTCTCGGGCGGCCTGGGGCCGACCCACGACGACTGCACCCGCGAGGCCGTCGCACGGTTTCTCCGTACACCTCTGGAGCTCGACTCCGCCGCCTACGACGTCATCGTGGCGCGATACCCGGAGAATATGCGCCCCGCGCTCGAATGCAGCCGCGACACCCAGGCAGCCATCCCCCGCGGCGCCAGAGCGGTGCACAACCCCGCGGGCTCGGCCCTCGGCATCGCCTTCTCGAAGGGCAGGACGAGAGCCTTCGCCTTTCCCGGCGTCCCGAGCGAGTTCCGCGCCATGGCGGAGCAGGAGCTCGGCTCGGACATGCTTGTGCACGACAGACGAATGCACTCCCTCTTCGTCGTCGGATGGGCGGAGAGCCTTCTCAAGGATCGCCTGGCCCCCGTCATAGAACGGCGGGACCTCCATATCTCCATCCTGCCCTCCCTCGGGGTGATCGAGTTCGTCCTCAGAGGGGAGCCCGAGGCCATCGCCGAGGCGGAGGCCCAGGTGCGGGCCCTCGTCCCCGGGGACTGCCTTCCCCCTGGCGCCTCGTCCATCGCCGAGGCCATTCTGCTCGAGGCGAGGTCCGCGGGAAAGACGGTGGCCTGTGCGGAGTCCTGCACGGGAGGGCTCGTGGGGGGCGCCGTCACGGAGGTTCCGGGCAGCTCCGCCGTTTTTCTCGGCAGCGCCGTATGCTATAGTGATGAGGCAAAAAGGCGCGTGCTGTCCGTGGACGAAGGGATCCTTCGCGACCGGGGCGCTGTCAGCGAGGAGTGCGCCCGGGCGATGGCCGAGGGCGCACGAGAGCTCTTCGGAGCCGACGTCGCCGTCTCCGTGACGGGCATCGCCGGCCCCGATGGCGGATCGGACAAAAAACCGGTGGGGACGGTGTGGTTTGCCGTCGCTCATTCGGACGGCTCCCGGCCCGTTCTGCGGCGCTTCACCGGCGACCGGTGGGCCATCCGGAACAGGGCCACGACGGCGGCGCTCGAACTGCTCTGGCGCAGTCCGAGAGCCGTTGATGGAGGACGGCGGCAGGGTACGGTCTTTCGTCTGCCTCGAGCTGCCGTCGGCGATCCGTCGATTCTTCGGCGACGTGATCGCCCGGCTCAGGCAGGACAAGCTCCCCTTTCGATGGGGGCGGACGGAGGGCCTGCATATCACCCTGGCGTTCTGCGGCGAGCATCCGGCGTCGACGGTGGCTCGTTTCACCCGGGCGCTCGGCGAGGAGCTCGAAGGGGCCCCCCTGCGCCCCTTCCCCCTTCGGCTCGTGGGGCTGAACGGCTTTCCGCGCCGAATAAACGCCCGCGTTCTTGTGGCCGAGGTGGAGGAGCGGTCGGGCGTACTGAACGCCCTTGCGGACCGGGTGGGGCGGCTGGCCCTGCAGGAGGAGCTCATCGAGGAGCGGCCGAGATTCACCCCTCACGTGACCCTGGGGCGGGCCAGGGAGGGCGCGACGGTCCCCGAGGCCCCCTGGTTCGCGGCGAGCACCGCACTGTGGACGGCGGACTCGGTGACCTATATGAGGAGCGATCTGCGCCCTTCGGGGCCGCTGTACAGCGCGATGGGACGATGGCTCCTGAAAGAGGACGGAGCCGTCCGAAGAGAGACCCTATGAACGGGAAGGAGTGACCTGCGTGTCGAAGAAAAAGACGCCTCAGACGAGAGAGGATGTCCTCGACCTTGCCATAGAGGATATCCGCAGCAAGTTCGGCGAGGGGGCTATCATGCGCCTGGGCGAATCCTACAAGGCGGCGGTGGAGGTCATCCCGACGGGCATCCTCCCCCTTGACGTGGCACTCGGCATCGGAGGCCTTCCCAAAGGGCGGATCGTCGAGATCTTCGGGCCTGAAGGGTCGGGCAAGACCACCGTGGCCCTCCATGCCATCGCCGAGGCGCAGAAGGCCGGCGGCGTGGCGGCCTTCATCGACGCGGAGCACGCGCTGGACCCGCGCCTTGCGGCCAACCTCGGCGTGGATATCCAGTCCCTCTACATCGCCCAGCCCGACAGCGGCGAACAGGCGCTCTACGTCCTGGACACCCTGGTGCGGAGCAGCGCCGTGGACATCGTCGTGGTGGACTCCGTGGCGGCTCTCACGCCCCAGGCGGAGATCGACGGCAAGATGATAGGGGAGAGCCAGGTTGGGCTCCAGGCGCGCCTCATGTCCTACGCCCTCCGCCGCCTGACGTCCGCCATATCGAAGAGCAACTGCGTCGTGGTGTTCATCAACCAGCTCCGGGCCAAAATCAGCACGGGGTACTCCCCCATGGGGCCCCAGGAGACCACCACGGGTGGACGGGCTCTCAAGTTCTACAGCTCCGTCCGGATAGAGGTCAGGAGAGGCAAGAGCATCATGAAGGGCGAAGAGCACCAGGGGCACGAACTCTGGATGAAAGTGGTGAAGAACAAGCAGTCCCCGCCCTTCAAGACGGGGCACGCGTCCCTCATGTACGGCAAGGGCATCCCGAAGGGCATGTCCATCGTGGATATGGCCATCGACTACAACATCCTGAAGAGGAAGGGGTCCTGGCTCTCCTACAAGGGCGAGACCCTGGCCCAGGGGAAGGACTCCGTCGCCCAGTACATCGAGGAGCACCCGGAGCTGATGCAGGAGATCGTGACGGAGGTCCTGGCGGCCACGTCGTCCGACCTGGCCCTCGGGTTGTCCGAACCTCCTTCCGTCGAACTGGAGGAGGGCGAGGAGGCACCGACCCTTTCGATCGAAGAGGGGATCCTCGAGCTCGACGACGAAGAGGAGAAATAGCGACGAAAAAGCGTTCCGACACGGCGCCTCTTCGGTGAAGTCAACCCCGGAGGGGCGCTGCGATACTTCTCTTCCCGAAAGAGCGGCGAAAGGACACGGACAAGGAGGACACTATGGACTGGAGTACGCAGCTTGGCGACGTTCTTATCGATATGGGGTACGTGACGCGGGAACAGCTCGACGAAGCCCTTGCGGAGCAGAAGAAGACGGGGAAGTTGCTGGGTCAGGTCCTCATCGCAAAAGGGTTCCTTTCCGAGGGGCGACTCGTCGAAGCCCTCGCCGCGCAACAGCAGCTGCCCGTCCTGTCCCTCTCCCGATACCGTCCCATGCCCGAGGCGGTTCGCCTGGTGCCCGAGAACGTCGCCAGACGTCTCAACATCGTCCCCCTCTCGCTGGAGAACGACAGGACGCTGCTGGTCGCCATGGCGGACCCGAAGAACATCATGGCGCTGGACGAACTCAGGATGCTCACCGGTATGGATATCTCCGTCGGAGTCGCCGGGGCATCGGAGATCGACAGGACCCTGAGCCGGGTGTACACCATTCAGGAGTCCCTGGACGGCGCAGGCCTCGAGATCGTGAGCGGCGACATGCCCGACCTCGACCTCGCCCATGCCGCCGAAGAGGCGAACCCGGACGACGCCCCGATCATCCAGCTCGTGAACAGCGTCCTCGAGCAGGCGGTCCGGGAGGGCGCATCGGACATCCACGTGGAACCCTTCGAGAAAAACAGCAGGATCCGGTACCGCATAGACGGTCAGCTGTTCAGCGCTCTCGACTTTCCGAGAAAGGTGCACCCCGCCGTCGTGTCGAGGCTGAAGATCATGTCCGGCATGGATATATCGGAGAAGCGCCGCCCTCAGGATGGACGGATCCTCATCCGCGTCCTCGGCAGGAGGGTGGACCTTCGCGTTTCGTCGCTGCCGACCATCTACGGCGAGAAGATGGTCCTCCGCATCCTGGACCAGGCGAACGCCATGGTGGGGCTTAAAAAGCTCGGCCTGGCCGAAGAGGACAAGGCGCTCGTGGACTCGGTGTGCAACGCGCCCTATGGCATCGTCCTCGTGACGGGGCCGACAGGCAGCGGGAAGTCCACGACCCTGTACTCCATCCTCGAACAGATCAACAGCCCCGAGGTCAACGTGGTCACCGTGGAGGACCCCGTGGAGTACACCATCTCCGGCATAGGGCAGGTCCAGGTGAACGAGCGCACCGGCCTCGGCTTCAACTCCGCCCTCCGGTCCATCCTCCGTCAGGACCCGGACAAGATCCTCGTGGGCGAGATCCGGGACGGCGAGACGGCCCAGCTTGCCATCCGGGCGGCCCTCACCGGACACCTGGTGCTCTCGTCGCTCCACACGAACGATGCCCCCAGCGCAACGATCCGCCTTGTGGACATGGGTCTCCAGCCCTTCCTTGTCTCCTCCTCCCTGCTCATGGTCATCGCCCAGCGGCTGGTCCGTCGCCTGTGCTCCCAGTGCAGGCAGGAGTACGTCATGCCGCCGGAGCTCTGCGCGGACCTGCACGTCCCGGCGGGGACGAAGGCGTGGCGTCCCGTGGGGTGCAACGACTGCCGGGGGACGGGGTACAAGGGGCGGTCGGCCATCTTCGAGATCATGGAGATGAACGATGCCATCCGAAAGCACGTCGTGGAGGGAGCCGCGTCGACCGTCCTGCGCCAGGCGGCCATAGCCAACGGAATGAGAACCCTCCGCCAGTCCGGTATAGCGAAGATCCTCTCCGGTGTGACAAGCGTCGAGGACGTTCTGACCACCACCTTCGAATAGGCCGGAGGACCAGTCACCCCCTTCGACAGGGTGTACGGCATGCCTGCCTCGGATAGCGAGGTCAGGCCATTGTCTGTTGTATGCAAATGACGGACCCCACCATTCATTATCTTTCCCTCAATGAGATTGTTTGCCTGCGCGTATATTTCTCGTCGCGCAGTGCCCCGATGGAGGAAAAAATTCCCGACCCGCCCACGGACGGCCTTTTTATCACAGGCTGTCCCTTTGACGAGGACACGATTTCAGGGGGGGGTGAGAAAAGATCACCCTCCCCATCTCCGGGGCGATGCTCTATAAGGCCTTCGATGTGCTGCGGAAAATGCTTTTTGTCCGTTAGCTCTTTAACTAGGAAGAGGCCTCGGGAAGCCGGTTGCGGAAGTGCCGACGCAGAATGTTTTCTCCACAAGATATTGAGCAGAATCACGGAAAAAAGGTGGAAGTGCCCGATGGAATTTCGGTACAAGGCGAGGTCTCGCGACGGCAACGTAGTGGAGGGCATAATCCAGGGCGCTTCTCTTGATGCCGCCGTCGCGTCCGTTCGGGAGAGGGGGCTCGTCCCCATCACCCTCGAGAGCCGCTCTGCATCCGCCCTCACCACGAAACGCAAGGGCGGCCTGTTGGATACCCTTCGTACCATAGGGACCGTGCCGCTCCGCGAGAAAGTGATCTTCTTCAGGCAGCTGGGCACTATGGTCCGGGCGGGCGTCACGCTGGGCGACAGCCTCGCCATCCTGACGGAGCAGACGAAGAACCCCCGCCTCGCCGAAGCGATCCGGAGGACGAAGCTTGCCGTCGACAGCGGGATGGCCCTCAGCGCGGCGATGCGTCTTCGAAGCGAGTTCAATCCTCTCATGGTCTCCATCGTGGCGGCGGGTGAGGAGAGCGGAACCCTGATCGAGAGCCTCGACCGCCTCGCCAACTTCCTCGAGCGCCAGGACGAGCTGAGGCGCAAGATCATCTCGGCCATCACCTACCCTGCGGTGATCATCCTCTTTGCCGTATTCATCCTCTATATCCTCGTCACGGTGGTCATGCCCAAGTTCTCCACCGTCTTCACGGGGATGGGCATTCAGCTGCCCAAGGTGACGCTCCTCGTCTTCGACATGTCAAACTGGCTGGTGACGTACTGGTATGTGCCTCCCCTCGTCGTGGGTGCACTGGTCGTTCTTCCCGTCCTTATGAACAGAAATCCGGCCACCAAGCCCATGATCGACAGGGCGAAACTGAAGCTCCCCCTGGTCGGAGATATCTTCTACAAGAGCGCCATGGCGAGATCCAACCGGACGCTTGCCTCCCTCATGGAATCCGGTGTCCCCATTCTGAAGGCCCTCGAGATGACCGCCGAGGTCACGGACAGCGCCCCCATCGGCGAGGCCTACCTGAAACTCCGGGACTCGGCGAAGAAGGGCGGGAGCCTTGGCGACACGGCCAGGACGATCTCCGTCTTCCCCATCATGATCGCCCATATGATGAAGGTGGGCGAGGAGACGGGGCAGCTCGGCGCCATGCTCGACAAGGTCGCAGGATGGTTCGAAGTGGAGCTCGACGAGAAGGTCAAGCGCCTCACGTCCCTTCTCGAACCGCTGCTGATCATCGTCGTCGGCGGCATTGTGGCCGTGGTGGCCCTTGCCATATTCACGCCCATCGTCACGGCCATCCAGGCCATGATGTAGGGGAGCAAGGACGAAAGGAGGCGATTCCCCGGGAACGATTTGGGGAAAACGTGAACGAAACTGGCGGCTGCCCTTTGTGGAACGCACTGAAATCTCTCATATCAGGAGGAAGAAGACAATGAAGAAAATGCTTAAGCGACGCTCCGGATTCACCCTTGTAGAACTGCTCATCGTCATCATCATCATCGGCATCCTCGCAGGTGCCATGCTGCTGGTGGCCGGGAGCGGCACCGACAAGGCCGAGGCCACGAAGATCGTCTCGAACCTGCGTACCCTGAAGAGCGCCACGCTGTTGTACTACGCCGATAAAGTCGGAGGAAGTACCGTTGCCGTTCCTACGGACATAGGCGATCTCGCACCGTACATGGATAGAACAGCCGATGGCCTTAGCGATTATGTTATTGACGACGCAACGACAGCATCCGGCGATATTATATGGTATGTGGGAACTGAAAAAGTGACCTCTACCGGAGTCCAGAGTAAGCTGGCGCCAATGGCGGTAGCGGACGGGCTGTTCAGCGATAAAGCTTGCGAAACGAAGTACGAGAGCGGCAGCAACGTGTACATGAGAGCTCGTTAACCAAAAGAAAACTGGGGTGGGGGGCAGGGTCTCCCTGCCCCATTGTGGTATACCCAAAATTACCTATTGTCTCACGTTGTCAGGAAAGTAATTACCGACAACTGATGGTCGTCAGTGGATTAGAGATGTCAAACTAAGTGAGGTATCGCTTTCTCAAACGAGATTTGGACGGAGACAGGAAGCCATGGGGCAAAAAGAACAGAAAAGGCATGACGAATACCTTGAATAGAGTCTCTGCTTTTGCGCCAAGTGAAATAGATTGATTGTGTCAGTTGTATTGTGTGTTTGTTGGTACCATACGGTGGTGAAATCATGATGAAAAGAGTGCAGCGAGAGGAGTACCGTCAATGCAGGGCGGGGTTTGCTCTTGTCGAGACGATGATTGCCCTCGTCATCCTTGCGGTGGCGCTTCTTACGCTGGCCATGGTCCCTCTGATGACGTCCAAAGTCGGCATACAGACGGCCCGGCGGGAGCGGGCCACGGCCCTTGCCGTGCAGACGCTCGACGTCCTGGAGGCCGGGGCGGCGAACGAGGCCGTCGACAGGTCCGAGGTCGTGAGCGGCGACTATACGATTCTGTCCGTCAAGCCGGCCTACGGCGCGGCGAACTACCGGGCGGCCGTCACGGTGACCTGGGGTGGCGTCACGGGGGCAACGTCCCTGACCATGGAGCGTGACCTGAGCAAGTTTTCGGACCTGACCAGGGGGACGAAATGAACCGCTTCCGGCGCCGACGAGCCTTCACCCTGGTGGAAATCCTTCTCTCCGTCATCATCCTGGGGCTGGTGATGGCGGCAATCCTGCCGCTCTTCTTCTCCGTCCTCTCGAGCTACGAGTTCCACCAGGACATCGCCTGGGCGAAGCAGCGGGGGCAGATCGCCGTGGCATCGATCCAGCCCATGGCCCTCGCGGCTGGGCTCGGCATGCCGAACAGGACCTCCGATCTCCAAAAGGCCTTTATCGGGCTCGACGCCGTCGTCCCTTCGGACGAGACGAAAAGGTTCAGGCAGACGGTCCAGCTCGCCTCGGGCGATGTGGTCGTCCCAAATAACGCGACGGAGGGGTCCGAGTTGTGGCTCCTGTACTCCGTGCCAAGTGGCTGCGGCGTGAACTTCGAGCGCCACGTCCCGGAGAACGGGACGGTGACGCTTCGGCGCAGCGATAAGGAGATCGAAAACATCGATGCCCTCGACGGCTCGGTGCAGGTGGGCAAAGGGGCCTTTGCAGGCTGGCTCGCGTTCCCGGGCAGCCTGTCTCCCCTCTCGGTCAGCGGGATAGACACCGGCGCCGGGGTGCTCAGTCTCGCTTCGGAGCTGGATACGACGATCCGGGCCTTTGATGAGGCCCACTACGTCCGGGGGGCGAAGATCGGGGTCCGGAACGGACGGCTCGAAGTAAACCGGTTGGATCGTACGGGCGATCAGCCCGTCGTGGAGGGGATATACGGCATGCGGTGCACCTACGACCCCGAGGGCGATCGCGTTCTGACGGTCCGCATCCTCGCTCGGGGGATCGTCCGCCGGGACGGCATTCTGACGAGCGATGTGGACGGATGGGGTGACATAGGAGCGCTCGACAGACACTATCGCTACGCCGTGGTCTCCAAGAGCTGGAGGGTGCGAAATTGACGGGGCGAGACCAACGCTCTCGGCGTCCTGCCGGACATCGACGGTCAGCCATGGCCCTCGCCATGGTGCTGATTCTGCTGCTTGTGGCGGGCGGCATCGTCGCCGTCGGCATGTACATCGTCGAGAACATGCTGGCCAGCTCCACCATGAAGAACGACGGCGAACTGCGGATGAACGCCGCCCTTTCGGGGATCGAGCGGGGCAAAGAGTGGATCGTGGAGCGGATCACCGGAGGCGTCATCCCCAGAATGCGGGAAGTGGACGGGGAGTGGCTTGTCACGTCAGACGACCTCGTCGCCTCGGGCGACGTTCCCTTCGAGCGCCTGGTGGCCTACGACGGGAGCGGTGCTTCCGGGGCCCTGGACGTCTACCAGTGGCAGGGGGCCGACGTCCGGGTCGTGATCTACGACGTGGCCTACGAGGTCGGTTCGGGCGTGTCGTTCAGGGACGGCATGCCGCCCAGCATCCGATGGGTGGACAGCACCGAGGGGATGAGCGCCGGGCAGACCCAGTCCTATCTCAGCTCGAACCGGGGCGGCTCCACAGGGGGTGTCGGCCCGGAGGGAGAGATGGGCTTCTATCTTATCCGAAGCACCGCCACGATGAAGGGGATCGACGTCACCGTGGAACAGGGCGTCGTCATGAGAAAGTGACGCGGTCCTCCGAGAACAGATCGGGAGAGGGGGGAGAGGCATGATCGTGCGAAGGGATTCCATCAGAAGAAGAGGGTCTTTATTTTTTATTTTTGTCCTGTGCGGCCTTATGGCCTGCCCAGCGTCGTCGATGGGTGCCCCGCTGCACTCCTTCGCCAAGCTCGAACGGGTGCCCGTGGAGCCGAACGTGCTCTTCTTCCTCGACTCGAGCGGATCCATGCTGTGGCCCATGGATGCGGGGGCCGACGAGCGGGGAGCGGCCTCGTGCACCTTCGGCGACGGGACCCTGGGGTGGCAGCAGGACGGACGGCACGCGTTCCTTCAGGAGTACTACGGCCGGGATATGGACAAGGACGAGGAAGTCAACAATAACAAACTGGACGATCCGGATAACTATCACCCCCTGCTTCGGTGGGAGCGCGGAGGCGCCGAACCGGCGGACAGCTCGGACACGCTCATGCCGAACGACAGCCGGGGGTACAAGGCGAAGCTCGTCCTGTGGCGCATATTCAACGACCAGACGCTCATCGCCGGCACGCGGATCGCCTTCGCCACCTACATGCAGACCTTCACCGGCCATGATGATACGGCGGCGGACTGGTACCGGTATCCTCACAAAGGATATCCTCTCACAAAGGGAAACGACGCTTCCCCGGGCGGGATCTACTCCTATTATAGCAACTACGACTCGTTCAACAGATTCCGGCGGGAGGACGAGGATGAGGGTGACTACCTCACCCCCCCGCCGGACCCCTCCCTCGGTCCCAAGAGCGGGTACCGGAACAGCTGGCTCGTGGCATCGGGCGTGCTCATCGATGAGAACAGGGCGAGCAAGAGGGCGCTCCTGCGGTCCGATTTCCGCTCCTACATCGACTCCAACGGCCTGCTGCAGGAATCCCTGCTTCGGAGCAAGCTGCTCAAGTGGATCGACGGGACGGAGGCCTACACCGATGCACAGTGCACGCCGGACAAATACCACCTCGGCAACCCCGAGATCCGCTTCGACGGGTGGCGCCCCATGTGCGA
This sequence comes from uncultured Synergistales bacterium, assembly GCA_937897575.1. Taxonomy (GTDB): domain Bacteria; phylum Synergistota; class Synergistia; order Synergistales; family Aminobacteriaceae; genus CALCQG01. The sequence goes on from CALCQG010000050.1 coordinate 15,548, forward strand.
GGCGATCGCCAACGCCGATGCCGTGAAAAACCTGACAGATCCCTCAACATCCCTTTCGTATGAAGGGTCTCGGGAGGGGGACGTAGCGGACTTCTTCGCAATGACGAATCCTCGGGTCATCACGGACTACTGCCAGGGGAACTGGCTCGTGCTCCTCACGTCGGGGGGGCAGTACTACGGGGACGACGATGATCTGATCGAGTCGGTCGTGGGTCTGTACAACTCCACAGCCAAGATGAAGGTCAACGGACAAACGCCGAGGCCCGTGCGGACCATGGTGCTGGGGTTCGTGGACCCCAAGAGCACGGACTCGGCTGTGACGGCCCTGAGGGACAAGCTGAACAGGGTAGCGGACGCGGGAGACGACGGGGTGGAGAACGGGAGCGCCACGGCCCATTTTGCCACCGATGTCCCCAATATGATAAAGGCCCTGCGTCAGATCATGTACTACATCAAGGGGCAGGGGGCGGCGAGCGGAGCACCTCTCGTCTCATCGAGCAAGACGGGGGGCGAGGGGTACTACTATCAGGCCCGCTATCAGCCGGTGAACGGCAAGCAGTGGAAGGGAGACCTCGTGAAGCTCGTACGGGCTGAAACGGCCTACAGTGAGGCGTGGTCGGCCCAGAGCGTGCTCAACGGAGTGGGCTGGGACAGAAGAAGGGTCTACACGGCCGTTCCCGGTCCCTCGGCGGACCTGGGGAACCTGACGAGGTTCACCGACGGCAACGCGGCGAAACTGGCCCCCGTCCTGGGGCTCGAGGAGGCGCAGGCTACCCGGTTTGCCCGATGGCTTCTCGGAAAGGACGAGTACGACGAGAACAAGAACGGCTCCACAGCCGACGAGCACAACAAGCTCTTCGACATCTACCACAGCGGCATGGTCAGGGTCGGCCCACCCGATGCCTCCATCGCCGAGATGGCGTACAGGAACTTCCTGACGGCGAACAGCAAGAGGGACCGCCTGATCTACATTCAGGCGAACGACGGCATGGTGCACGGCTTCAACGACTCGGACGGCGGAGAGCGGTTCGCCTTCATCCCGCCGAACGTGCTCGAGTCCGGGCGGCTTCGCGGGCTCCAGTGGGACGATATCGGCAGGAGATACGAGACGTCCACGACCTACCCGCGATACCTGGCGGACGGCCCGCTCGTGGCGGAGGACGTGCAGGTGGACGGGGAGTACCGGACGCTCCTCATGGGGCTGCTCGGCCTCGGCGGGGCGGGGATGTACGTTCTCGACGTGACGGACCCCGACACCCCGTTCTTCCGGTGGGCCGTGGAGAACGCTGTTTTCCAGCTCTACGACACGAAACTGCTCACGCAGAACGAGGCGTCGGTGCGCTTCTGGCAGAGCGGAGCGGGCTCGTCCGTCTCGACGACGGAGTACCTTCACAAGGACATCGGGACGAACGAGGAGGTGGACTACCGGGCGCTGCGCTTCACCGTGAGCACGCCCTTCATCGGATACCTGGACCGTGAGGGCAGCAGGGAGTGGGCGTTCGTCATGGGGAACGGCAGCTCCAGGGATGTCACCGGCGAGGGGCAGAACATCGGCGTGGTCTACGTGGGGAGGATGGCGGACGGAACAATCCTTCGGGCCCTTACGGGCCCGCAGGCGCAGCGCTTCGTCTCCCCGGTGGTTGTGCTCTACGAAGGGGTCCGGAGGAGGATCGGCACCTTCTTCATCGGTGATATGGGGGGGCGGATTTTCAAGGGCGTTCTTGCGGACAGCAATCCGACGAACTGGCCGGATCTCCTTCCGGTGTTCCAGCTGACGGCCGGAGTGGGGCTGTCCTACAGCCTCGACTGCACCGTCATCGATGGGAGCACGTGGCTCTATGCCGGGACGGGGGATATGGAGGGCTATCTGGGCACCCAGTCGACTGTGGACTTCTTCGTGGCGGCCAATCTGACCGCCGGCGCAACGAAACAGAACGAGCTGACGGCCGTCACGTCGTCCAACCCGACGAGCATCAACGCGAAGGGCTGGTATATCGAGTTTGAACGGGGTGAACGCATGACGACCCCTCCTCTTGTCTACAACGGCTACGTCTCTTTCGCCACGTTCACCCCCGACGAGGATATCTGCTCCACCTCCGGGACGTCGAACGTCTACCTTCTGAACGGCACGAACGCCGCGGGGGGCTGGGGAGGCAACGTTCAGAAGGTGACGCTGACGGATGTGCTGGTGAGCGGATTGTCCATCTCCGATGGGAAGATATCCCTGGGGGTGACCCTTCTGAAGAGCGATGCCGATCTCCAGAGGTTCACCTCCCAGGACGGCAACATGGCCGTCACCGATATACCGGAGGAGGTACAGAACAACTCCTTCCTCGCTCCGGCGAGCAAGAAGATGCTCCCGTTCTACTGGAAGAACCGATGATGGACGATACACGACGTTTTAATCTTAAGGTCTGCGGAGGGCGGGTGTGACATGGTCGCTGCGGCTTTTTTCAGGTCGAACGTGCAAGCGGCGCTGGCGTTGCAGGAGGATTGCCTGAGGTACATCGAACTGGAGGGAGGGCTCTCCGGTCTTGCTGTGCGTACGAAGATCAGCGTCCCCACGGGCGGCGCGATCAGAAAGGATACGCTGGCCGATGTGGCGGGACTTGTTCCGCTCTTTGAGCAGGTAGCCGCTCAACTGGGGGGGCGGTTCAAAGTCCCCGTGACGCTCGGGTTCCCGTCGAGGGATATTCTGATCCGGGTGATCGAACTGCCCGAGATGGACCTCGACGACGCCCGCGAGGCCCTGAAATGGGACTTCGAGAAACACTTTCCCTACGCCTACGGGGACGCGGCCGTGGATATCGCCAGAGTGGAGACCCCCAGTCCTTCTCCGGGAACGATGGCCCTGCTCGTGGCATCCTGCCGCCTCCGGGCCGTGGAGACCGTCATGCGGGTCGCCGACGCCGTCGGCATGGGATTGAAGGCCATCGAACCCCTCAACGTGGCCCTGTTCAGGGGGATAACGGGGCCTCTGCCCGCCTTTGAGAAGGGACACCTCGTCCTCTTCAGCAGAGAGGGTGTTACGCAGATCATCCTCGGGTACGGCGAGAACGGCATCCTCTATCGCTCCTCCCTTCTGGACTTCAAGCGAGAGGAGAACGGCGTCGTCGAGTACAGCGCCTTCGTCCGGGAGGTCATCAATACCCTCACCTTCATCAGAAAAGAGTACCGGGGGTTGGACGTGGAGACCTTCCTGCTCGCGGGGGCTCTCGCACAGGAGACCGCCTTGGCGGAACTGCTGACGGCGGGAACAGGGCTGACGTGCATCGCGGCGAATCCGTGGAACGCCTGGGGTCTTCCTCTGCCCGAGGATGAGGAGAGCGGATGGGAGACGGTCATGGGATTGGCGGTGAGGGATATATCATGAAGGTGAAGCTGGACCTGCGCCCACGGTCTCTTGTCGAGAAACAGAGTAAAAAGGTGAACATCGCGCGCATCCTCATCGTTGCTCTGTTCGTAGCCTTCCTCATGGTGGCGGGGGCGACCTTCGCGCTGAGCTTCATGAAGGTGCGGGGGATGGACGCCGAGATCGCCATGCTGAACGACCAGGTGGCGCTGCAGAAGGCGCAGAGCCTGAAGTTGGGCAACGAGATCAAACGGCTCGGCGAGACGGAGAAGATGTACCTGGATGCGTTGGCCCTCCTGCAGGAGGAGCTGCCTGCCCTCGAGTTTCTGGAGTCCGTCGAGCGCTCCCTTCCCGAGGGGGTCTGGCTCGCATCTCTGGCAATGGATGCGGGCAGGGTGACGGCGGAAAAGGGGAAACAACCCGTGCCGGGTAAGGCGACGATTCGGGGCGGCGCCTACGTGGAGAACGACGTGGTGCACTTCGCGAAGGGGTTGCAGGACGCTCCCGTCGTGTCGGCGGTGGATTTTCCTGTGACCTCGAGGGTGGAGAGGGAGGACGAGCCTGTGGCGATCGTCGATTTTACCCTGTCCTGCACCCTCAGGAACATGGAGGGGCTTCGGGTGGAAGAGGAGCCCGGAAAGGCGGTGGCGCCATGACGACGGCGCGAAGGGACGGCCTTGTCTTTCTTATCCTCCTTATGTTTTTCTCCGGCCTTCTGTACGGAGCGCACCGGTACGTCGGTGAGATGAGCGAGAAGAAGAACGCCATACGGGATCTGGGAACGCAGAGCATGGCGCTGGAGCGCCAGCTTCAGATGCAGACCCGCCAGATCGGGGTCTTCAAGAAGAGCATCGCGCAGCTCGAGGGCTATCAGATGAATATCCCCGAGAACGAGGTGGACTTCTACTCGCTGGTCCAGCAGGAGATGACGAGAAACGGAGTCCGGAGCAACGTGATGAAGCCCGTGAACGTGGAGGCGGGCAGGAGAGGCGTGCAGATAGACTTCGAAGGCCCGTACTACTCCTTTGTCCGCACGCTTGCGGATTGGCGCGACATGAAGGTGGCGGTGCGCCTGACGTCCGTCGCCCTGAACTCGGTGGAGAACGGCGACGCCAAAGGCGTAGCCGTCATCCAGTCCGTTCTGAAGAAGTAGGTGAGGGCGATGCAGAACTCCTTTCAGGAAGAGAGCTTCACCAGGAGGCTCATAGCAGGCGAGGGGGGGTACGGGACGCTTCGTCTGGTGGCAATCGCGCTGCTCCTCGCGGGAACAGCATGGTCGGGCTATCTTTTCAAGCAGTACGTGGACCACGCCGTTGAAACGCCGCTCGTCGCTCCGGCCATGCAGGATCTGGCCTCGAAGGACCAGGAGCGCCTGGACAGTTTGGTGCAGCGCTTCAGCGACACCAAGACGGTCCGCATGCGGGGCGTCATGGTGGCAAATTCGATCGTGAACGGGAATCGCGAGCCCTTCGTCAGAACGTACAGCGAAGCGATGCTGGAAGCGCAGGCCCAGCCGGCGGCGGCCGGCGCGGAAACGATGGAGCAACCGGTGATCCCGGCCTATATTCCCGAAAAGATGCCGCCCATCATGTTTGTCCGGGCCGTCATGGTGGTGGAGAAGACGGCCATGGCCATCATGGACATCGAGGGCGTGGGGACGGGGATCATTGTCCGGAAGGGGTACACGTTCAACGGCGGAGAGGGCAGGGTGCTTCATATCGGACCGGACAAGGTGACGGTCCAGTGGTCGGGAAAGAAAATGGAAATAGCCCCGGGGCTATAAGAGGAGGACGTGTACTATGAAGATGCTTTCGAGATCCCTTGCAGCGCTGTTCATCCTTGTTTTCCTATTCTCTCCGGCCCTTTCCCCTGCGGCGGATATGGAGCGCCAGGATGTCTCCCAGAACGAGTCGAAAAAGAAAGAGGACCCCTACAAGAAGCTCCCGCCCATAGGCGGACTCACCGTCCGGCAGATGGGGTCCGACACGCTGGTCGCCGAGCTGACGGGGACATCTCTTCCGCGCCCGGAAGTGCTCTCCGTTGCACCGGACAAGGTGGTCTTCTCGGTGCCCGGCGCCTACCTCGCCGCCAAGAAATGGGAGCGGGGGCTCGACCTGCCGCTGGCGGTCCGGGTTGCGGCCGTTCAGGAGGAGGCGAACGTCGTGTTCACCCTGTTCGTGACGGAGAATCTGACGCTGAAGACCATGAGCGGGATGTCCCCGGCGAACAAATATATCCTGCGGTTTACGACGGCCAACTTCGAGGCCCGCGATCAGGTGGCGAAGACCGTGGCGTCCGAGGTCGCACCAAAGGCCGCCCCGGTGCCGGGGGACCCCTTCATGAAGACGGTGCCCGTGACCCTCGACCTCAGAGACGTGGAGCTCCGGGACGTCTTCCGGATGCTCGGAGAGTATGCCAACATGAACATCGTGACGGACCCGTCGATCCCCAACACCCTCGTCACCATGACGCTGCGGGGGGTCCCGCTGAACGAGGCCATGAACTACCTCATGCGCATGTACGGCGTGACCTACGCCCTCATGGGCAGGACGATCATCGTCGGGACGGCGGACAATCTGGGCAAGTCCCTCGGAAAGGAGTCCATGAGGGAGTACCGGATCGCCTACGCCGATATGAAGTCCGTGGGGGGGCTCCTTCAGGGGCTGACGGGCGTGACGAATGTGGTGGCCGACGAGCGGCTGAGGACGCTCTACGTGACGGGGCGGGCGGAGCAGCTCGTGGAGGTGGAAAAGATCCTGCAGCGTCTGGACCATCCGGGGCGGCAGGTGATGCTCCAGGCCAGGATCGTCGAGGTCACGGACAGCGCCAAGGATGAACTCGAGACGATCATCGACGCCGTGTACAACCGATGGTGGCTGAACTACAGCAGTGCCGGGCTGGGAACGGGCTACGTCTACGCCGACAACCCGGCTGCCTACACGCCTCAGACGGGGGACAGCCGTCTTCCTCCCCTTGCGCCCTTCACCAAGGGCGGCCTGGTGAACATCGCGAGCGAATCTCTGACGAGACTCCTCGACGTAGGCCTGAAGGCCCTCGTCACGAAAAACAAGGGGAAGGTGCTCGCCGATCCGTCGGTCATCATGCTGGACGGACGGAAGGCCACCATCAAGCTCGTGGAGAACTACCCCTACATCTCCGAACGGGACGACGCGGGGAACCCGACGTGGCAGGAGAAGGAGGTCGGACCCCGGCTCGAGGTGACGCCTTTCATCGGCCGTGATGGCATGGTGACGCTGGACCTGAAGATCTCCACGGGGGAGATCATCGGGACCTATCGGGGCCAGGCGGGCGAACAGTTCCCCCAGACGACGAACCGCGAGGTGAACACGTCCATACGGGTCCGTGACGGGGAGCCCTTCGTCGTGGGCGGGCTGTACAAGGACCAGAAGAAGTCCGAGACCCACAGGATTCCCATACTGGGGGACATCCCGCTCCTCGGGCTGCTCTTTCAGTTCAAGTCCAACACCAGGGACAAGACGGAGGTTGCCATGATCGTCATCCCCTATATCCTCGACATCCCCGACACGGTGGTGGAGAAGACGATTCTGAGATAGAGCAGGGCGGCGAGACCGGGCGTCGCGCCTCGCCGCCCTCGCCTCCGTCCCAATATTGGCGAAATGGCGCTTCTCCCTGTATAATTATGACCGTTCCCCGCGACCGTCCGGCCGAAGAGGGCAGGGATGTCTGTGTGGGTGCGCTCTGAAGCTGACAGTGGGAGGTAGGGTACAATGGCTGTAATAGTGGATACGTCCGATTTCTACATTGGGATGAAGATTCGGTGGCAGGACGGCATATGGGAGATCATGGACTTCCATCTGCACAAGATGGGACGGGGCGGCGCCAGGGTTCCGACGAAGCTGAAGAACCTCGAGACGGGGGCCATCATAGAAAACGGCTTCCGGTCGGGGGACAAGTTCGAGCGCATCGTCTACGACGAGAAACCCGCCCAGTACAGCTACATGGAGGGTGACAGCTACGTCTTCATGGACCTCGCGTCCTACGACCAGCTTCCCATATCCCGGGAGGTTCTGGGGTCCGTGGTGGACTACCTGGCCGAGAACCTCGAGGTCCAGATCCAGTTCTTCGAGGGCAAGATCATGGGCATAGAGATTCCGAAGAGTGTGGAGCTTGAGGTCATCGACACACCGCCGGGTTTCAAGGGCGATACGGTCTCGAGCAGCGGGAAACCGGCCAAGCTCGAGACGGGATTGACCATTACCGTGCCGCTTTTCATCAACGTGGGTGATACAATAATCGTCGACACCCGATCGGGGCAGTACATCGAGCGGGCGAAGAAATAATCTGATAAAAGGGGGCGGACGAGCATGAGCGCACGGGAAAAGATTGCCTATCTGAAGGGGCTGCTCGATGGTCTGGGACCTGTCAAGGACGAGGGACAGAACAAGATTTTCAGTGCCGTACTGGATGCGCTCGATGCCCTTGCGCAGGAGATGGAGGACCACGGCGAGATCATAGAGGAGCAGAAGGAGCTCTACGAGGATCTTGCCGACGACTGTGCACTTCTGGACGAGGACCTCGATGCCCTGGAAAAGGCCTTCGCCGTGTATTCGGAGGAGGGCGCTCTGGATGACGACGATGACGACGTGGAGGACTTCGAGGAGAGCTATCTCTCCGTCACCTGTCCATCGTGCGGCTATGTGTTCTACTACCAGCCCGACGAGTACGAGGACGGGGAGCAGCTGCAGTGTCCCAGTTGCGGCACAAGTTTCGATCAGCAGAATTGTTGACGGTGGGCGAGAAGCAGTCTGTGAAGGGAGGTCTTGTGCATGGAGGAGATGTATCGGCAGCATGAACCGGAAGGACAGGACGCAGCCCGGCAGGACCAGGTTCTGAACGAGCCGCCTCTGGACCAGGCGGCGGAGACGCAGCCCTCGGTGAACGGTGCGGTCCATATCAGCGAGGAGGTCATCGTGGAGCTCGCCAAGAAGACCCTTGCCTCCATTGCTGGAGTTCAGCCCGCGAGCCAGAGCATTGCCTCCAAGTTCGGCATAGGCAGAAAGTCCGGCG
>CALCQG010000051.1 GCA_937897575.1 uncultured Synergistales bacterium
GATTCGGACCTGCTGGCCGTCCTTGTCGCTCCCTCACGGGAGCGTGGGTTGAAACCCGAGCAGATGGGGGAAATCAGAGGTTCCGAGCATCGTCGCTCCCTCACGGGAGCGTGGGTTGAAACATCATTCTCTAGGCCCATAAGCGCCTTCGCTTTGTCGCTCCCTCACGGGAGCGTGGGTTGAAACCAGGGACAAGACTAGACCTACTTCATACTGACCTGTCGCTCCCTCACGGGAGCGTGGGTTGAAACAAGAACGCCTTGGAGGGGCTGGCCTTAGGTGCGGTCGCTCCCTCACGGGAGCGTGGGTTGAAACGAAATTGAAATGGATGGTGGTGGCCGGGACGACGACGTCGCTCCCTCACGGGAGCGTGGGTTGAAACTTCCACCCGGTGCCACCACCTGATAGGCGGATTTGGTCGCTCCCTCACGGGAGCGTGGGTTGAAACGATGAAATTCCCGGCATCGACGAAATGCGGGAGAGTCGCTCCCTCACGGGAGCGTGGGTTGAAACGACCTCCCCGATGCTGCGGAGCAGCGCTGACCGGTGTCGCTCCCTCACGGGAGGGTTGATGCAGACTCCAGCCATGTGGAGACTATAGCGTTGCTACAAAGAGCAGACTCCTAAGAATCCTCCATTTTAAGCAGTTTGTATTTGTTTTGATGTACGATGTCATATAAGGTAGTAGATTTTAATAGAAAGCCTGCTTCCGTTTTTATAACAAAAAGCCTACATTACTTCTATTTGTGGCTACGGCTTTGGTGGCTATTATGTTGAAATATATAATAAATAAGGCAAAATTATTTACCATAGTATTGGAGGTCTGAATGATGAAAAGGAACGCGATAATTGTCGGTGTAGCCACTATTGCCTTTTTAATAATTACTGGGGGTGTACTTGTATCTATGGGTTTATTTGGAAGGTTTGCAGGAATTGAAAAAGAAAAGCTTGTGAGTTATCGATACAGCAGCGGCGGTGATATGCTGGGTAGCTCGTATTCCGAAACTGTACGTGAATTCGACGAAGACAGCGCTCTTGTTACTATAGTGCAGCGCAAGTGGCACGGCGATGATGGTACAGTGAAAGAATATCTTATTGATAAAGCAATTCTTAATGAATTAAAAGCGGTGTTTGTAAAATATCGCATGAAAAAATGGGACAATAAGAAGTTTACAAAAATGTTTATTGCCGATGGTGCAAACTATAGCTACGGATTCGACTTTGAAACGGATTACGTGTCATTTTCATCCCAGTATTATCCGGAAAAGTATTCTTCTAAACTTAAAGAACTCGATGAGATATTGAATAAGTATTTGCAAAATGCAACGCTTCTCCCGGGACTGCTGATTCAAAATACGGTTACAGAAAATGATTTTGAACTGCCATATGACCTTGATAACGGAGAAATTGTTTTATCTGTTTACTCGTATTATCAAAAAATCCTCTGCTTTCGCCTTGCAAACGGTACAAATGAAGAAATAAAGGCAGATTCTGTTATCCGCCTATATAGGGATGATGAAAGCGTTCTGATCCATGAAAAATCCTACGAGCACGAAACGATATTTTATGCGCACGACTTAAATGAAGATTCCATCAAACTTAACGAACGTCTTGCACCCGGCAAATACCGCCTTGAGGCGTTTGGATATGAGACAGAATTTGAAATACAGTGAAAGAAAACAGCATGTCAAAATGCAAAGGTTTGCTTTGAACCCTTGTACTCTGATTTGCAACCACCACATTCGATTTGCACCCATTGCCTGCTTTTCTGTCAATATATGTTCTTTTCCATAGGAGACATCAGGCTCAGAACCTGAAGTTGTTAATAAGGAAGGATAAGTTTGCCTCGCGGTTTATGTTGATTATAGGTCGTAGGGATTTTTCTATGTCTGAAACCTTTTAACGAGTGCTATATATTTTAACGATTCTTCTTCCGGTTTGCAGAAGGGGATGGTCGAGGATGAACCTGAGCGCTTATGCTGCAACCATCTGATGGTGTATCATTTTAGTTGACAGGAAAAGTCCAGAGGAGGAAAGTCAACGATGCGCAGATATGATACCCAGACGAAAATAGAAACGGTGACGCTGGCCAAGGAGATCGGGGTGTGCAAAGCGTCCCAGGAACTGGGGATACCGGAAGGCACGATACGGACATGGCTGGATAAGGAAAAAAGCGGGGAGCTGCCGGGCAGTGCAGGCGGCGGCAAGGGGGCGCTGAGTCTGTCGGAGGAGAACAAACAGCTCAAACAGCGGGTAAAGGAGTTGGAGCGAACAAACAAGATATTGCGGGAAGCATCGGCTTTTTTTGCTGCGCGCCAGAAGAAGTAGGGGCCGCTGTACGGTTTGGCTTTATAGAGCACATGCAGGATGTGACAAGCGGCACAGGATACAGCATCAGCGAGCTGTGCCGCTTGATGAAAGTCAGTCGTCAAGGGTATTACCAATACCTTGAAGGCAAACAGCGTCCCGAAAAGCACGCCGAGCTTCTGGCGGAGATACAGGCGATATTGGATGAGGACGAGGAAAACGACAGTTATGGCAGAAAGCGGATGATTGATGCGCTGCGCCTGAAAGGGCGCACAGAAAGCGATTCCACCATCTATCGCGTTCTGCGGGGCCACGGACTATTGCAAAAGCCCCGCACACCCAGAGGTTTGACCGTGGCTGATAAGGCCGCTCACAAAAACGATAATCTTCTCAGGCGCGATTTCACAGCCCAGGCCCCCTGCGAAAAGCTGGTCAGCGACATCACCCAACTGCCCACAGCAGATGGCAATTTGTATATCTCCGGTGTGTTTGACTGCTTTGACAACGCCTGTCTGGGTCTTTCCATGGACGACAATATGAAGACCTCCTTGGTGGTGCAAAGCCTTCTTTCGGCCCATAATCTCTACGGAATAACCGGTGCTATTTTCCACACCGACCGGGGCAGCCAGTATACCAGCGCCGATTTCAGAGCAAGCCTGCAAGAGCTTGGTGTGGTGCAAAGCATGAACTCCGATGGCGGTCGCTGCCATGACAATGCAAAATGTGAGAGCATGTGGGCCCGCTTCAAGACCGAGGCCATCTATGGCCGACGCAATACTGCCCGAATGCCCATGGAACAGGTCAAGAGCCTGGTGTTCCGATATTTCATAGGCTACTGGAACAACCGCAGAATCTGCCACGCCATTGGCGGCGTACCGCCCGCTCTCAAGAGGCAGCGTTACTACGATGCACAGCTTGCTGTTGCCTGAACGAATGCGATACCACATTTACGCGAATCTTTCCTGTCAACTGTTATTGACATCTTCATAGGCGTTGGCTGTTCCATCGCTCCCTCACGGGAGCGTGGGTTGAAACGTATCACCGGATTGGACGCCTCGTCCCACTCCTGCATCGCTCCCTCACGGGAGCGTGGGTTGAAACAAATGTTCGTGATACTCCTCTTTGTTCAAGACCTCATCGCTCCCTCACGGGAGCGTGGGTGAAACACTTGACATGTGATATCATCAAATCCTCCCTACCGTGTCGCTTCCTTACGGGAGCGTGGATTGAAACAGTATAAAAGTAAGTAGCACGACAGAACCACCTGTCGCCCCCTCACGGGGGCGTGGATTGAAACCGGGCGAGGGCATCGGTCTCATCCGATCGCTCTCGTCATCTCTTCAGGGTCTGGTAGCGTCCCGCTTCATTTTGGCCGGGATCTACCGGGCCCTTTTCCCCTCTTCGTCGAGGTGCCGGAGGAAGCGGACGGTGAAGGGAAGGGTGGCAAGGAAGGTGGCGCCGTCGGCCAGAGCTTGGGTGATCTGGACACCCGTGAGACCGAGATATTTCGGCAGAATCAGGATCGTGGGGATGAAGAAGAGCCCCTGGCGCAGGGTGGCAAGGAAGGTGGAGGTCCCCGCCTTTCCCGTGGACTGGTAGCTCATGTTCGTCGTGACGCAGGTCGGAATGAGGGGCAGGGCAAGGCACATGGCCCGGAAGGCCCGGGCACCGATGGCCACCACCGTCTCGTCGGCGATGAAGAGCCGGACGAGGGTGGGCGCGGTCAGAAAACCGAAGAGGGCAAAGGACGTCAGCGTCACCGTCCCCAGCTTAGCGGTGAAGAAGAAGCCCTCCTTCACCCGGCTGAAATGTTTCGAGCCGTAGTTGTCCCCCGCCACAGGCTGATAACCCTGGCCGATGCCGAGCATCATGGAGAAGACGAACATGAAGATCTTGTTCACGATGGACATGGCCGCCACGGCAGCGTCTCCGTAGGCGGCGGCGTTGACGTTCAGCGCCACGGTGGCCACGCTGGCCAACCCCTGCCGGCAGAGGGAGGGGAAGCCGAACTTCAGGATGTTGACGTAGATGCCCACCCTTCTCGAGATGCTCCTCAGAGCAAGCTTCGTCGCTGTCCGTCCCCGCAGGAAGCTCGAGAGCAGGATCGCGAAGCCGACGCACTGGCTCAGGGCGGTGGCTATGGCCGCCCCGGCGTTGCCCAGGCCGAAGGTGAAGATGAAGAGGGGGTCCAGCAGGACGTTCAGGATACCGCCCGTCCCGATGCCCACCATGGCGAACTTGGCCTTGCCCTCGGCCCGGAGCACCATGTTGAGCAGGAAGGACCCCATCATGACCGGCGCCGCCAGCAGAATGTACTTCGCGTACGCCTCGGCGTGGGGCTGGATCGTCTCCGTGGCGCCGAGAAGGCGCATGAGGGGGGAGAGGAAAACGGTCCCCGTCACGGTGACGAGGCAGCCGAAGAGGAGGGCGGCGAAGAACCCGCTGGACGCCACGGTGTTCGCCTCGTCGATCTTGCGCGCGCCGAGCAGCCGCGATATCCAGGAGCCCGATCCCATGGCGACGGTGAAGCCTACGGCCTGGATGAGGGCCATTATGGAGAAGACGATGCCCACCGCCGCGGACTGACTGGTGCCGAGCTTCGAGATGAAGTAGGTGTCCGCCATGTTGTAGAAGGAGGTCACCAGCATGCTGACCACCGTCGGCCCGGCGAGGGAGAGCACGAGGGACCCCACAGGGGTCTCCGTCATCCTGGTGTGCTGTCGTCGTTCCTCGTCCATCGCCTGCCGTCTCCTTCATCCTGCATCATGCACGCTATTGCATCGACACCACAAGGCATTATACTCTACTTTGTCCGCCCACGCGTGCTGCGAGGCGGAGCTGTCAGCGCAGAGAGAACGCCCTTCCCGACAGTGTTTTGATGTAGAATAGGGCGCAGGAGAGTCTCCCCCGTCCATGGACCGGGGGACATCACGGGCAGGGGGGCGGCGGCGTGGACTGGAAGCATATTTTCGGAGACGAGGAGCCGGCGGAGGTTTTTCGGTATTTCTCCATGATCTCGGAGATCCCGAGACGGTCTGGGGACCTGAGGAGGATCAGCGATTTCCTGCTCGCCTTCGGCTGCGACCTGGGCCTCGAATCCCGTCAGGACGGGGCGCTGAACGTGATCATCGAGAAGAACGCGTCGCCCGACTACGAGGACGAAGAGCCCCTCATCCTCCAGGCCCACATGGACATGGTCTGCGAGCAGAATCAGGGCACGGGGCACGACTTCGCCTCGGACTCCATCGAGCTCGTCCGCGAAGGGGACAGGATCCGAGCGAAGGGAACGTCCCTCGGCGCCGACAACGGCCTGGGCGTGGCCTTTATCATGGCCGTGCTGGCCGACGGGACCCTCCCCCACCCCGCCATCGAGGCGGTCTTCACCGCCGATGAGGAGACGGACATGGCGGGCGCCTGGGCGTTGAACCTCGGGGCACTGAGAGGGAGGACCCTCGTGAACCTCGACGCCCCCGCCGTCACGATCTGCGGCTCCGGCGAGATGGAGGTGGCCATGCGCTTCGTCCCCGAGCTCGTCCCCGTCCGAAGGGGGTGGAAGTTCTGCTCCATCGCCGTGAACGGCCTCTCGGGCGGGCACACCGGCCAGGACGCCACGAAGGAGCGGGGCAACGCCATTGTACTGCTGCACAGAATTTTGCTCGGCATGGAGAAGCAGATGGAGTTTCAGGTCGTCGCCCTCTGGGGCGGGGCGGGCATGTCCTCGGCCTTCGCCCGGGAGGCCCACTGCACGGTGGCTGTGCCGCCGGAGAACATGGAGTTCCTCGTCGACCTGGCCGAGGAGTCGGAGAAGATCTTCCGCAAAGAGCTGCACAAGAAGGACCCCCGCGTTCGGGTGAAGTGCGTTCCCAACATCCCCGGCGCCATGAAGGGGCTGAACGATGGCGCCTACAGGAAGCTCTCCCGCCTGCTGACGTTGCTGCCCGACGGCGTCGCGTCCCGGAACTTCGAGTTCGACGGCGCCATGGAGAGCTGTGCCAACGTGGGCGTCCTCGAGCTGCACAAGGACGAGCTTCTGGTCACCATCCTCATCCGAAGCACCTCCGCGGCGCGCAAGTACTACCTCTACGACAAAGTGGTCGCTCTCTGCGACCTCCTCGGCATCTTCCACTCCGTCACGAGGGACATCCCACACTGGGAGCGGCGGGCCGACGGCGCCCTCGTCGAGAAGCTCGGGGCCGTCTACCCCGACAGGCCGCTCGGCATCGCCCAGGGGACCCTCGAGTGCGGCATCTTCGGCGAGAAAAATCCGAAGCTCTCCATCGTGGCCCTGGGTGCTCCCTACTACTCGCCCCACTCGCCCGGCGAGTGGTTCTCCATGAGCGAGACGAAGGTCTTCTGGGAAGGGCTGCTCCGGTTCCTCCGGACGAAGAGGGCTGAACGGCGGGAGCAGCTCGGCCTCTTCGACGGGACGGGCGACGGCGAGCCGGACGGTGCGGAGGGGGAGTAGGGGCTACCGCAGGAAGCAGGGGGACTCCCGGCGGCTCAGGATGAGGTCCAGTCCGTCGGGCCGATAGTTGAGCACCAGCTCCCTCGGAAAGTCCAAGGTCTTCACGATTCGCTCGCACTCCTCCATGGCGCCCACGTCGTAATAGATGTGGGCGTCGCTTGCCATGACGATGGGGACCCCGTAGGCGGCGCAGAGGGGCAGCATCTTCGCCACGTTCTCCCGCGCCCCGACCCGCCCCGACGAGGGCGAGAAGCTCGAGTTGTTGAGCTCCAGAGCCACGTTCTCCTGTCTGGCGGCCAGGACGAGCTCCTCATAGTCCAAAGGGTACCGGGAGTCGTCGGGGTGCCCGATGATCCGGACCCAGGGGGTCCTCATGGCCGCCGCGATGGCGGCAGTGTTCTCCTCGGCCGTCCCGGAGGGCACGCAGGGCGGGTGCAGGCTCGCGATGACGTAGTCGAGCCTCGACGCGAGGGCGTCGTCCACGTCCATGGCCCCCGAGAGGCTCGTGATGTTCGCCTCGATCCCCTGGACGATGCGCACGCCGAGGATGTATTCGCGGATAACTTTGAAATTGCCGAAGTAGAAGGAGTGGGGCGCGCCGGGCATGGCGGGTGCGTGGTCCGACAGGCCCAGGGCCTCGAGCCCCCGCTCCCGCGCGGCCTCGATGTTCTCCTTCATCGTACTGTAGGCGTGGCCGCTGGCCACGGTATGGGTGTGCAGGTCAAAAAGAGGTTTCATGCCTCCGCTCCTTCTCTCGTCGTCCCGTCCTTTGTACGCCAGGACGACGCTTTTGTCCAGACCGCCCCGGTCCGAGCCCGGAGCGGTTCGTCGAAAACGGGAAACACAGCTCCGCCCACGGCGAGGTCCCCTCGCGCCCGAGCGCAGACCGTGGCGCTCCTCTGCCCGAAAGCGCCCGAAGGCCCGGAGCGGAGCGCTCCATGGGCCCGAGGTGTTAGTTTCAGCCCTCCATGCCGGAGAAACCGCACCCCGCGGCTCCCTCGGCCGTCCGTTCCGGCGTCCCCTTGAACACCGATCAGGGAGGAAAAACAGATGTCGTCCGCCATGGCACCGTCCTTTCGTCGTATCCCCATGACACTATACGATGGACGTGTAAAGGGACGGTCACGGGAGTGTACCGACTCGGTCACACTCCTCGACCGGGTCGCCTTGAACCGGCCCGAGGGCGGCGGAGCGGCCGACCCATCGCTGAAGCGCTGCGCTCCGCCCCCGGCGGAAGCATATTCCTGCCCGCGCCCATCGCCGATGGCCGCCCGTGAAAACAGACCGGCTGCACACAAAAGGAGCCGGAAAGGCGATCCGGCTCCTTGACGTCTACACGATCCCTCGTCCGACCCTATTTCCCGAAGAGGGAGCCGAAGAAGCCCCGTTTCTCCTCTGCGGGTTGCTCCCTCGTCTTCAGAAGGTCCTGGAGCGCCGTGATAAGGCTGTCCAGCTCGGCGAGGCGCTCCTCCCGGGGCAGCTTCTCCAGCTTCTTGACCCGCCCGAAGAGCGGCGCGGCCTTCATCATGAGCATCTTGGGGAAGGCGTCCTTCTCGTACTCGATCAGCACGCCGCAGGTTCTGGGGTTCACGCTCACCGACGTCACGCCCTTGATCTCCTCGAGCCCTTTCTTCAGGCGCTCGGAAAACTCCTCGTCGGCAAAGAGGTCGGACCGGAGCCGAATTCTCCCGTCGATAAAGCTCTCAATCATGGTTGTCATCCTCCTTCTCTCCGCGCTCGCCGCCCGTTTCCGCCGATCGCTCCGGCAGAGGGGCGATGGCGTACAGGACGGCGCCGGCCAGCGTCCCGTTGCGCAGCCATTTGGCCGACCGGGGGCCGAACCGGCCCGCCGATGCAAGAACCGCCGCCAGCGTGTCCAGGCCGAGAAGGGCCAGGAGCGCGCGGTGCATCTTCTTCCTGACCATACCGCTGATGTGCAGGGCGTCGGCGATCTCCTCCGCCGTCCCCTCCCGCAGGACCACGTCCGCCGCCTCCCGGGCGAGCTCCGAGCCCGAATCCGTCGCGATGGCCACGTCGCCCGCCACAAGGGCCGGGACATCCTCCATGCCGTCGGCCAGAACGGCGACGGCCACATCTTCCTCGTGGAGCTTTCGCACGCCTCCGGCAAAATTACCGGGGATCGGTCGGGCGACGGGGACACCCATGTCCTCCATCTCCCGGACGGCCTCGTCCCCTCCGCCCATCAGCAGCACGTCGAAGGCATCGAAGTACTGCAGGGCCTTGTCGTCTCTGAACCGGACGCCCAGACAGGCCGCCTGCCGCCGCGCCGAGGAGAGCGCCACCGGCTCGAACAGGCGCGACAGCACGAAGTGGTTCGCCGCGAACAGGGAGGCCGCCGAGGGCGCCCGTCCGCTCCTCAGAAAGGCATAGCCGCCGAGGAGCAGGTTCGCCACCGACACGACGGTCTTCATCCACCCCTCGCCGCCCCGTCCGGAAGCCTTGAGGTCCCGCGCCTTCTCCATCATGCGGACCGTCCGGGCGATGCGCACGTTCGGGCCTGATGCGTCCACCCTGGCCACCGCGCCGCCCTTCGACACGACGCCTCCGGCGTAGACCCGATCGCCGACGCGAAGAGCCATGGGCTTCTCCACGCCCGTCAGGGCGGACCCGTCCACCGTGGCTTCACCCTCCGTCAGGACGCCGTCGAAGGAGAGGACGTCCCCTGTGCGGAGCCGGACGCTCTGCCCGGGGCGGAGCTCCGACGAAGGGACGTTCCGCTCCCCCCCGTCGGACAGGACGTGAACGCTTCCCGACGCGTCCAGGTGCCGAAGGATGCCGCCCTGCTCCCGACGCGCCAACCACTCTCCGGCGAGTTCGCCGAGGGCGAGCAGGGAGAGGATCTTTCGCGCGACGCGGAACTTCCCCGTCGCCAGGAGGGCGAACAGGGCGACTCCGTCGAGGACCTCGGGCGCTGAGTACTGCCCCCGGAGAAGGGCCTGCCCCGCTCGCCCCATCATGGGCAGCGAGCGTGAGATGGCGGTGACTCCCACGGGCATCCTCGGCAGCACCATCCGCCACGCCATATTCCCGAGGAACCCCACCGCCGTGCCCGAGGCCCCACGCTCCCTCTTCTTGTCGGGAAGGGTGCCGAGGTCCACGCCCCGATAGTGCTCCTCCCTGAGGGCGCTCGCAGCGGCCAGGACGGCCTCCCGCATCCCCGGCTCATAGTGCACGAGCAGACTGCCCGTGCGATGGGAGGCGGCGGCGTCCACTACGCCGCTGACGGTCTCCATGATGGCGCCTACAACGCGAGCTTCCTGCTCCGTAAAGGCCCCCCTGGGACACCGGAGGCGGATACGGCCCGGAAGCTCGTGGGCTATCGTCCATTCCATTGTGCTCTTCCTCCGGCCTCAGCCTCGGGACAAACGGCGGAGCGGCACGCCGCTCCGCCGTTCTCCTCTTTCTCTTTTCAGGCCTTGCAGTCCTGCTCTTCGAGACACTCCTTGAAGTCCTCGGCCTTGTCCTTGAACTCGTCGGCCGTGTCCTTCAGGTTCTCCTTCTGATCCCGGAGAAAGACCTTGGCCTCGGCGACCACATCGTCCAGGGACTCCTTCACCCGTTCGGCCATTCCGTTCACAAGGTCCTTCAGCTCATACCCCTTGTGTGCGATGCTGACGACGGCCCTCCGGCCGGGTTTGCTCTTCATCATCTTCACGGCACCCACGCCCACTACGACTCCAACGGCAAATATCAGAACCTTGTCGAGCTTCATTGCGCATCTCCCCTTTCGTCGGCTCTCGCCGCCTCCCACTGCCGACGACGAGTCATCGACCGGACGGCTCCGGTCATGGAGAACACTCTTTCTCTACAAATAAAGTATAGCACGGTCGTCAATGCGCCCCGGCTCCCGGCAGCGACCCGGTGCGACAGGCCGCAAGGGCGACGCCCCCTCACGATCGCCCTTGGAACAGGCGGGCCATCATGCCGTGACGGATGCCCCGATCGCTCACGGAGCAGCGATCCCGACCGCAGAGCTCCATGATAGCCTCCACGATGCAGGCCCCGGCCAATATCACGTCGGCTCTCTGGGGGACCAGCCCCACGGTCCGGCGCCGCTCCTCCATGGTCTGGGACGCGTAGGCCGCTACCTGCCGCCGGACCTCGTCAAGCGCCAGGACGGCTCCCTGGATGGCGTCGCGGTCATAGACCGCCATTCCGAGCTTCACCGACACGAGGCTCGTCACGTTGCCGCCCATGCCGACGAGGAGCTCCACGGGGCCCGTCACGCCTCCATCGGCCAGTTCCCGCCGGATGGCCGCCCTGGCCTCGTTCAGGCGTTCGGGCGGCACGGGCGTGGGCGTCAGATAGAGCTCCGTGATGCGGAGGGACCCCACGTCGAGGCTGAAACGGCGGTCGATCGCCCCTGACCGGCCGTAGACGAACTCCGTGCTGCCGCCGCCCGTGTCGAAGACCAGGAGGTCCGCGACGTCGGCCCCGGGAATGCCCGAAACGGCCGCGTCGTAGGAGAGCTTCGCCTCCTCGTCGCCGGAGAGGACAATCAGAGAGAACCCCGTCCGCTCTCGGACCCGGCCGATGAAGTCGTCGGCGTTCGCCGCCGACCGCAGGGCCATGGTCCCCATGAGGGCGATCGTCTCCGCACCCTCCCCGCGCGCCTTCTCGGCGAAAGCCGCGACAACCTGCACGTTGCGCTCCAGAGCCCCGGAGGCGATCCGTCCCGTCTCCCGGAGGCCCTCCCCCAGCCGGGCGATCTCGTTCACGTCCTTCAGGACGCGGAAGGCCCCCTCGCCCGATACCTCGGCGAGGCAGTACTTGACGGAGTTCGTCCCCACCTCGATGACGGCTTTCCGTTCACGCATCGGACGGCACTCCTCCCTCCCCGAAGGCCGGCCAGCCGTCGATCGCTCCGTGGGAGAGGCACCCCCCGGCGAAGGTGTACCGGACTTGCGTCTCCCGGAGCTCCCTGCCCTGCGCTTCGGCGATGTCCCGGTCGAGCACGGCGATGTCCGCCTCGTACCCCGGGGCGAGGCGTCCGAGGCGATGGGCCTGCCCCGTGGCCCGGTGGGGGTTGGCCGTGAAGAGCGGCAGGGCCTCCTCCACGGAGAGACGCTCCTCGGGCGCGGAGAAGTGTTTCTCCTCCCAGTCGTACCGCTCCTCCAGAGCCCAGAGGGATTTCCAGGGGTTCACCGTCTCAACCGGCGCGTCGCTCGACGCCGAGAGGACGAGCCCCTCCCTCATGAGGGACTTCCAGGCGTAGGCCCAGCTCATCCTCTCCCTGCCGAGCCGTTTGACGGCCATGTTCATGTCGCTCGGGACGAAGGCCGGCTGAATGTCGCAGAAGAGCTCCAGGTCGGCGAGCGTGCGCCGCTGGTCGGGGCGGCAGACCATCACATGGTTGACCCTGTCCCGAAGTTCGGGGGCGCCCAGCTCCTCGTCGACCCGGGCGATGCACCGGAGCCCCTGGTCGAGCCCCCGGTCCCCGATGGCGTGGAGCATGGTCTGGATGCCCTTCTCCCGGGCGGACCTCAGGCGGTCGTACACCTCGCCGTCCGTCCAGTTGAGACACCCGTCCTCGAAGCGCTCGTCGGCGTAGGGGGCGGTCAGGGCCGCCGTCCGGCCCCCCAGGCTGCCGTCAAGGTAGATCTTGAGCCCCTGATAGTGGACCCACCCGTCGCCGAACCCGGAGGGGAGCGTCGGGTAGGGGAGGTCGTCGTGGTAGGAGAAGACCCGCACCGGCAGCTGCCCCGCCCGATGGAGGTCGCCGTAGAGGGAGAGGTCCTCCTCCATGCCGTAGTCGTCGGCGCCGCAGGGGTGGACCGTGGTGATCCCCCATCGGGCGAGCTCGAAGCACGCCTCGCGGACGGCGCTCTTCAGCCCCTCCCGGGAGAACACGTTCCGCTCCATGACCTTGAGGGCCGTGATGCCGTCCCGTTCGCGGAGGACGCCGTCGTCGCTCGACAGCTCCGACAGCGCGAGGGCTTTGCCGTCCGCCACGTTGATGTGGGTGCAGACCCGCTGGAGAAGAACGGGGTTGGAGATGGACAGGCCGTCGAGATCTTGCCTCGTGATGGTCCGCCCGTCGATCCACTTCGTCTCGTTGTAGTTCCACCCCCGGATCCACCGGGTGGGCGGCAGCTTCTCTGAGGCCGCCCGCACCATGGCGAGCACCTCGGCGATGGAGCCGGCCCCCGAGAGGTCCAGCTGGGACTGCTGCTTCGCCCAGGTGGTCAGGTGGATGTGCCCGTCGGCGACGCCGGGGAGCACCGTCTCCCCCGACAGGCGAAGCTCGGCGCAGCCTTTCGGAGCCTGCGCCCGAACAGCGCCCTCCGGCCCGACGGCGGTGATCCTCCTCCCCGACAGCAGCACCGCCGCGCCGCGGACGAAGGACGCGCCGTCCCACAGGGTCCCTCCGACGATAAGCAGACTGTTCATGACCTCACCTCACACTGTTTTTCACTGAAATAGCCAAGCCTTTCGCTGGCAAAACTCGTCGCCGCAGTATGCGGCAATTCGACAATCCCATGACGGACAGGATAAAAAGCAGTGTATCACAATCCCCACGACAGAATATACCCGATGGACGTCCGTCACCAACGATGGGACCGTCTCACTTAGGGAGCGTCCATCTCGAAGCGCCCCGACAGCGCACATACAAAGGTGGAACCCGTCCCCCTGTGGGTCTCAGCAGGAACGGAGCGATTCGTCTCCCCCATCCGGGCATTAAGCAGAGGGCAGGGCATGACAAAAAACCGTGTCCTGAACATGACGCTCTCAGGAGGACAGGGAAACAAGGAGGAGACATGTTTTTCTCGCTTAAATGCTCTTGGGTGAAGAGACCTCTTCACATATCGCGATCGTCGATGCCTTTGAGAGGCTATCGTGGTGCTCTTGCGAAGGGTGATGTGTCGTTTTGCAGATCACAGGGGGCGCGGTTCCGGATCGGCCGCCTCGATGGACAGGCGGCCCGTCACCCCGTGCGGCGCCGTATCGTCCGAGGGACAGCGCTCCGTTCAGGGGAGCGCGCACAGGATCCTTGCGGGCGGTCCCCCTGCAATCAAGAGGCCCCCCACGAGACAGGTCGGTCCGGCTTCGCGCAACGGACGCCCTCGGGCAAGGCATAGAATGATGAGGTTATGTATCCCTGGCGGTGTCAAAAAGTACGGCAAGTCGGTCGGCCACCCTGAAAAAGGCCGCGATCAATTTGGGATCGAAGTGGCCGGGGAGCGTTCCATCCTCGCTCCGCACGATGGTCTCCACGCTCTTCTCGTGCGAGAGGGGCTCCTTGTACGACCGCCGGGAACGGAGGGCGTCGTAGACGTCGGCGATGGCCACAACCTGCCCCTCCCATGGGATCTCGTCCCCCTTGAGCCCTCTGGGGTACCCGCTACCATCCCATCGCTCGTGATGGGTGAGACAGATGCTCCGGGCCATAGCAAGCCAGGGGGCGTCTCCCAGGATCTCGGCTCCCCACTCGGGGTGCTTCCTTATGACGGCGAGCTCCTCCGCCGTGAGCTTTCCGGGTTTCGACAGAATCTCCTTCGGAACCTTGAGCTTCCCTATGTCGTGCAGCCTCGCGAAGAGCGCGATTTGGTCCTGTTCCTCCCGGCTCCGTCCCAGCTCAGCCGCGAGGACCCTGCTGTATGCGCCGATCCTCGCGATGTGGATCTCCGTCTCCCCATGGTAGATGCCGGTCACGAGCTGGAGTTTCTCCGCGAGATAGGCGTAGGACTCCTCCACCTCCCGCCGCTTATTGGCGCCGTATATGAGCCCCCCTAAAAAGGAGGCCACAGGCGTGACGGTCTCCACCACAAAGGGGTCTCTCTCGGTCACCCGGTCAAAGGCGATCTCCAACACGCCCTCCTCCTCCCCCGTCTGAAAGAGGGGAACGAGAAGCTCGCTTTTCACCTTCGGATGGACAGCGGTCGCGCCCGGGAATTGTGAGATGTCCTCTATCCAGAGAGGACCGCCCTTTTTTATGCTCTCCGTCGCGGCGATCCCCTCCATGGAGATGCAGAAATTCTGCAACCCGTCCTCGTAGCCGCTCGAGGCGAGATTGCGATAATACCCTTTTTCGACGCTGGAGAGGAGGACGCCGAAGGCTCCGGTATCCTGCCTGACTCTGTCGAGGGTCGTCTTCAGCGTACCTGCCACGTCGCTGCTCATCGAAAAGGAGTGGGAGAACTCCAGAAGCTGCTCCCACAATTCCTCCCTCACGCGAAGACGTTCGTTCAGGTCGGTGAGCTCCATGTTCATCCGCTCCAGTTTGCCGCTGAACAGGGTGAGGCCCCTCTGCTGCTGGAAGATGAGCCTGAAAAGAGTGCGCAGGTTCTCGACGAAGGGGATCATCTCTCTGACGAAGGGTCTTTGCAGCTCCGAGAAGCGTTCCGACAGTTTGAAGAGCGTGTTTCTCGTCTCCGCGTAATCCTTCGCGTCAAGCTCCTGAAGGGTATCGCTCATCTCGGTGACGGTGGCCCCGATACGATGCATATCCTCGTAGACGCCCTTGGTCCACACGAGCCGGAGGACGAACAAAGCGCAGAGCCCGAGAAAAAGGGCCACCGCGATGTACACGAGGCCCGAGAAGGCTGAAAGCAGCAGCGTCTCGACGGGGTAGACGAGGAGCAGGCGGAGCCCGTACAGGAAGGAGTCCTGACGGACGAAGAGCCATCGTCCCGAGTACGATCTGAGCGGGAACCACCCGCCCTTCACCATATCCTGTCGGATCACGACTCCTCTGGCCCTGATATGGGCGGAAAGATCGGAGATGTCCTCCCTGTCCCCCGCCCAGAGGACCTGTCCGTTCAACGCGGCGACAATGGGGAGCGCCCCCTCGGCTCCCGCGATGTCCAGCTCGCTGAAATCCAGCCGGATGGCGACGAAGACGTCCTTTCCGTCGATATGCATGACCCCCGTCAGAAGAGGGTGGCCGCGGGCATCGAGCAGATCGTTCACATGCCATTGGGTGTTGAGAATCTCCTTGGGGATCGGGAAGCCGTCCGGCAGCCACCCCTTCAGGGATCGAAGCACTCGTCCTTCCGACAGGACGGCGATAATGGGGACGGAAGCACCCTTTCGATCCTGACCGTTCCCGCGAAGTACGGAATAGACGTAATCTCCTCCGTCGAGCACCTGTTTTCTGAGCAGGAGGGAGCAGACCCTCATGAAGGTCTGGCTCTCCCTGCCGAAGGAGCGAAGTTGATTCCGTACGCGCAAGAAGACGACAAGGGCGCTCTCCACGAAGAGGATGACCAGAAAGAGGAGAAGCACTCCGGCAAAAAATTTTCTGAGGGATATGGTGCGCCGTCGAAGGATTTTCATAAACCGGGTCCTATTGGGAGAAGACGAGGTGCCATTCGGACCCGCTCGGGGATAAAAACACCGTCCGGGGACGCATATCTCCGTTACGATCCAGAACGGCGCTCTCCTCGTCGCCCCCGGCGGCGATCTCGGAAAGGGTCCGCGCCACATCCTCGCTCTTCGAAGACCCGCCTCTCCGTACCGCCTCGTTGAGGAGAGAGACGGTGTCGTACCCCGTCAGGAGGACTGCGGGTGGAAGTTCGGCCCCGTAGGTCTCCTCCACGAACCGGAGAAATCGATCGTGATCCGAACCGTACTCCCTGGGGAAGAACGAGGCCATGACCACCCCCTGCGCCGCGTCACCCGCAAGGTACGGGGTTCTGTTCGACAGTGCCAGATCGGAAAGGTACACGGGGATGAACGGATAGAGAGACCGTAATTCTCTCAAAGCGACGGCGGCAAACCAGTCGGGGAGCATCATGACTACCCCCTCCACATCGTCGCCGATCCGCCCGAGAGTCTCCTGCCGGCCGTCCAAATCGCGCCCCAGAATGACCAACTTCAAGGGACGAAAGCCTATGCCCTCCTCGAAATCCGTCAGGAATTCCTTCGTATAGACCGTTCCCGGCCAGCTATACACCATGGCATAGGATTTGAGCCCCCGACGCTTCGCAAGCTGTCCCAACGCACGGCCTCCGCTCCCCGGGCGGGGGCGGAAAAGCAGGTCTCCGGCCGAAGCGAACTCTTTGCCGTGCGCAAGGGAGATGACGGGAAGCCGGGCGTTGGTCGACAGTGCGGAAAGAAAGGACGGCGAAGCGGTGTAGGCTCCGGACACCACAGCGGAAAAATCTTGTCCATCGGCCCCGTTGATCGCGCTGCCGAGAGACTGCCCCTCGCGCAACGGGATGGGGGCAAAGCGGACCCGGGATGACTTCAAGTTGAAATATTCCATGGCGAGGACCACGGACTGCATCGTCTGACGGTACACGAGGCTGCCCAGGGCGTCCTCCTTTTCGCCCTGAAGGGCTACGGGCACGACGAGAGGGACGTTCCTCCATTTCGCAAATGCGAGGAAAGAAAAAGCCATGGCGATGAGAACGAGAATCCGTTTTTTTGTGCTCATATTTCCTCTGTGCGGGCTTTCTTTCCTCTTTTCCCGTATGGCATCGGGGGAATCGGGATTCATGCTTTTGTATTATAGCTTAGACCTTTAACGTAATAAACACCGAAAATCAAACAGCGGGGGCTTTGGTACGGAAACCGATCTTTTCGTGCCGCTATTCGCCCTGCCAGCCCACCATGGGGAGAAATTCGAGCTCCTCCAGTCGCACGGACGAGCACATGTCCTTGCGGGGGCGCCATGCTTTCTCCCCCATCAGGATCGCGGGCTGAAGAAATTTGCGCCCCGTCTCGGCGTTCAGCCTGTCCGCCACCCGGGAGAGGGTGCTCCCCCGGTCCAGGGAGGGCTCAAAGAGGGTCAGCTGCTTCTCCCTCGCCGAGGAAAGGTCCGACAGGGTGACCTCGGCCTTTCCGTAGTCCGCGCCGTCCTCGTAGAGGCAGCGGGCGCTCTCCGTGGCGGCTCGGATGAGCCGGAGGTCGCTGTCCGTGGCGGGGTGGACGAGGCGCCTGTCGGACCGGCGGCACCAGGCGTCCCTGAAGCGGCCCGACGTCAGCGTGACGGTGAGGCTCCCGGCCAGCTCGCCCTGGGCGCGGAGCCGCCGCCCGGCGATGACGGCAAACTCCGTCACGGCCTCGCAGAGGGACTGGACGTCCCGGACGGGGGTCGAGAAGGTACGGGAGGCCTGGATGGATTTTCTGGCCGTCTCCCGTTCTTCCAGCGGAAAGCAGCGAACGCCCCGGAGCTCCCAGACGAGGCGGAGCCCCGTGATGCCGAAACGGCGCTCCACCAGGTCGTCCCGCGCGTTCCGAAGGTCGAGGGCCGTGGAGATTCCATACCGTTTCAGCCCCTTCTCCATCTGTCGGCCCACACCCCAGACCTCCCGCACCGGGAAGGCGCCGAGAAAGTCGGCCAAGGCCCGGCCCCGAGGGGCGGCAAGGACCCCGTCGGCCGTCCTCTTCGCCCGCTCGGAGGCGAGCTTCGCCTGGACCTTCGCGGGGGCGATCCCCACGGACAGGGGGATGCCCGTCTCCCGAAGCACCGTCTCGCGCACCATGCGCCCCCAGGGCTCCCCCTCCCCCGAGGGGACCTCGAGGAAGGCCTCGTCGATGGAGTAGGTCTCAGACAGGGGGGAGAGGCGCTGAAGGACGGCCATGACGCGCCTCGACACGTCCTCGTAGAGCCCGAAGTTGCTCGAGAAGACGGTCACCCCCCGGCGGGCGAGGAGGGATGCGACCTTGAAGTAGGGCTCCCCCATCTGCACGCCCATGGCCTTGACCTCGTTGGACCGGGAGATCACCACGCCGTCGTTGCTCGAGAGCACCACCACGGGGCGCTCCGCCAGATCCGGCCGGAAGAGCCGCTCGCAGGAGACGAAGAAGTTGTTGCAGTCGCAGAGGGCAAGCAGCTCCTCGCTCGGCCTCAGGAGGGCTTCCGAAGGATCCACGTCACCACGCCCCACACGGAGGACGGCCGGAACCGGGCGTCCAGGGTGGCGATCCGGAAGCCGCGCTCCGTGGCGATGACGGCTTTGCGCCCCTCGGAGGGGGGCACGCCGCGGTCCACCACGAAGATGGTCCCCGGGTGGTCGGCCGCCTGGAACATGAACGTGGACTGGGGGCGGGGCGCCAGCATCTCCATGAGACGCCCCGCGAAGGGGGCCTGAATCTCGTTGCTCTGGGTCATGTGGACGGACATTGGGATCACGCTCCATAAGAATGTAAAAAAATAAAGTACATACACATAGGCTTCTTTCCTCGGAGTATATCGTCTTCAAGGAGAATGTCAATATGATGTAAAGAAAACTATTTGATCACTTTTCTTCACCATGGATAATGGTGTATATCCATGATCAAGAACGGCAGGACGACTTTATCGACATTTTTAACCGGTTATCTCTCTTCCTTTACTCCCTATGGCCGATGGCTTCGCCAACGCGAGGCTTTGACTTTTCGTGACCGCTGCCCTATGCTCCCTCTGCGGAGGACGTGACAAATGAGTATGAAGATTGCGCCGACGAAGGGCACCATGGCGAAGTACAGCACCTCCCTGAAGCTCGCGGTGAAGGGGCATGATCTTCTTGAGCAGAAGCGGACGATCCTGCTCATGGAGATGATGGGCCGCATCCGGGAGGCGAAGAGGATTCAGCGCTCCATGGAGGAGATCTTCTCCGACGCCTACTTCAGCCTCCAGATGGCCGGCATCTCCCACGGCATCGAGAACATCGAGGAGATCACCTACTCCATCCCCGAGGTGGACGACTTCACCATCCGCC
This sequence comes from uncultured Synergistales bacterium, assembly GCA_937897575.1. Lineage (GTDB taxonomy): Bacteria > Synergistota > Synergistia > Synergistales > Aminobacteriaceae > CALCQG01. The sequence goes on from CALCQG010000051.1 coordinate 19,441, forward strand.
TCCACTCCGTCATGGGCGTGGAGATCCCCACGGTGGACCCCATCGAACAGCAGCCCGAGCCCTGCTACTCCTTTCTCGGGACGTCGGGCGTCCTGGACGACGCCTACCTTCAGGCGAAGAAGGTGCTGACCCTCATCGCCCGCCTGGCCGAGGTGGAGACGTCGGTCTACCGCCTCGCCGTACAGATCCGGAAGACCTTCCGCCGGGTCAACGCCCTGGAAAAAGTGGTGATCCCGTCCCACCGACGCATCATCCGGTGGATCACCGATGTCCTCGAGGAGAACGACCGGGAGGATTTCACCCGCATGAAGATCGCGCAGAAGATGGCGCAGTCCGAAGGAGGCGAGGAGCCATGAAGTTGAGCGACGTGCTCTCCGTGCTGCTGTCCACGGAGGACGAGGCCACGGAGTCCGTCGAGGCGGCGAGGCGGCAGGCCGAGCAGATCCTCCGGGAGAGCCGCGAGAAGGCGGCCTCGGACCAGGAGGCCCGGCTCACGGCGGCCCGCTCCCAGGCGAAGGCCATCGTGGAGTCGGCGCGCCACTCCGCCGAGCTCGAGGCGGCCCAGATCTCCGACATGGCCGTGCGGGGGCGGCAGAAGGTGAAGGACCAGTTCGCGGAGAAGGCGCCGGAGATCGTAGCAAAGCTGGCCGGCGAGATCGCCTCCCGATACGAGGAGAGGGGCAGGGGCTAGCATGTCCTTTCTGGCGGCGGGCGAGACGGCCGCCGTGACGACAAAGGCCCGGATATTCAGGAGCCGGCTCCTCGGGAGGGAGGACTATCTCCGGTTTCTCGAGTGCGGCACCGTGGGGGAGATCGCCTCGCTCCTGGCCCGAACGGAGGGCTACGGGGACTACTTCAGGGACCGGTCGCCCGAGTCCATGCACCGGGGCAAGGTGGAGTGGATCATCACCTTCTTGCCCCTGCTCGAGGCGTTGCCCTTCCACCACTACCTCCGGGGGACGAGGGAGGCCCTGCTGCGCTTCTGGGAGGAGCGCTTCGACGCCGACATGATCAAGAAGGTGCTCCGCATCATCGCCACGGGACGGGGCAACCGGGAGCTGCTGAAGCGGCGGGCGGAGTTCATCCCCATGACCCTCGTGGACGGCGAGCGTCTCGTCGCGGCCGCCACGTACCGGGATGTCCTCGCGGCCCTCGACGGGTCGCCGGTGAGACGCTCCCTCGAGGAGCCGCTGCGGCGCCTCGAGCGGGGCGATGGAAATCTCTTCAGGATCAAGATCGTCCTGGACAACTTCTTCTTCACCCGCTTCCTGGAGACAGCCGCCCGCCTCCCGGCGGCGGAGCGGCGGGGGGTGTTCCGCATCTTCGGGACCCGGGCGGACCTGATCAACATGTACTGGATCTACCGGGCGCGGCGTTTCTTCTCCATGTCCCCCGAGGAGGCCATGGGCGTGACCCTTTCGGTGCGGCACAAGCTGAACTTCGAGACGCTGAGCTCCTTCGCCTTCGCGCCCGACGTGCCGGCGATGATCGGGCTGTTCAAGGCCACGCCCTACGGAGCGGCCTTCGCCGGCCTGGGCGGAGGGAGGGTGGCCGTCGACGAGATGCGCCTGGAGCACAATCTGTACCGCATCCTGTGGCGGGCGGCGGCGAAGTGCTTCGCCACGGGGGAGATGGGCGTCCACATGGTCCTGGCCTACCTGACCCTCAAAGAGCTCGAGGTGAAGGACCTCTTCAGCATCATCGAGGATGTCCGGTACCAGTACGACAAGGGAACGATACGGCGCTTCTTCATCAACCCCGTGGAGGAGGCGTCGCAGGAGACGGAGAGGAGCGAAGCGGAATGGCTGTCGTCGAGATGATGGGCGTCTCCCTGATCGGGCCGAAGCAGGAGATCGAGGGGCTGGCGGCGGAGCTCCTGACGTTGGGGAACTTCCAGCCCGTCCCCCTGGAGTACGCCCTGGAGAAACGCCCCGCAGCCCTGGAGAGGGGTGGAGCCCACATCACCACCTTCCAGAAGAACCCCTACGACGACCTTCTGAAGGACCTGCTCGCGCTGTGGGACAGGGCCGGCGAGCGGCTGCCCGAGGGGGAGCCCTTCGAGGGCCTCCCGCCGTCCCTCTCCTACGAACAGGCGGCGGACCAGGTCAGGGACATCTCGAAGAGGCTGGCGCTGTGGCAGCGCCGGACCGACGAGCTTCAGGAGGAGCAGGAGAAGCTGCTGGCGGCCGACGTCTTCCTCGACGCCATGGCCGAGGCGGGGCGCGACGTGGAGGCGACGCTGAAGACGAAGCATCTCGCCCTGACCTTCGGGCGCCTCACCACGGAGAACGCCAGACGCCTGCAGGAGATGGCCACGGTGACGCCCCTGATCGTCTTCCCCGTGGTGCAGTCCGAGGGGCACACGCTGGTCGTCGTGTTCTGCTCCCGGGAGTACCGTCCCGAGGCGGACAACGTCTTCCGCTCCCTCTTCCTGAAGGAGTACCCTCTCTCCCAGCTCTTCGAGGGGGCGGGAGCGGACATGAAGGGGCGCCTCAAGGACAGGGTCGGCGAGTACGACCGGGCCATCCTCGGTCTGAAGGCCGCCCCGAAGAACTACCTTGGCCGGCGCCGACGCGAGCTCGAGGAGCTCTACTCCGCCGTCATGGCCCTTCAGAGGGTCTATGCCCTCTGCCAGAGGCGCGGCGAGCTGAGCGGCGTCGTGGTGCTCTCGGGCCTCATCCCCGCCCCGACCCTCCCCGAGGTGGCGTCGGCCGTGGAGCGATTGGGCGCGAACACCCTGCTCCTCACGGAGAAGGAGGAGGAGCTGGAGCGGCGCGGTCGGCAGCTTCCGACGCTCCTGAAGAACAACCCCTTCGTGAAGACCTTCCAGGAGCTGGTGGCCCTCTACAGCCTGCCCTCCTACGACGAGGCCGACCCCTCGCCCCTCGTGGCGCTGAGTTTCTGCCTCTTCTTCGGCTTCATGTTCGGCGACGTGGGACACGGGGCCCTGCTCGTCCTGGGAGCCTGGTACCTGGCCAGGAGGAACGTCCTGAACAAGGCCTTCGCCTCCATCATCCGCATCGCCGGGCTGTCGGCCATGGGCTTCGGCCTTCTCTACGGCAGCGTCTTCGGCTCCGAGGAGATCCTTCCCGCCCTGTGGACGTCGCCCATGCACGGCATCCCGCACCTGATCCGCACGTCCCTCGTCGTGGGCGTCGCCTTTCTGAGCCTCGGGCTCCTCATCAACATCCTGGGGCTCTCCAGGAAAAAACGCTTCGGCCGGATGCTCTTCGACGGCGAGGGCGTGGCGGGGCTCCTCTTCTACTGGATCGCCGTCCTCGCCGCTCTGTCGGCCTTCTCGGGGGGCGGCGTGCCCCTGGCCGCCAAGATCCTCCTCGTCGCCCTCTTCCTGGTCATCCTGTTCAGCGCGCCTCTCGAGCGTCTGATCTTCGGGCCCCAGGAGGGGGAGAGCAGCGCCGTGGTCCATACGTTCTCCGTCTTCCACGCCATGCTCTCCTTCCTGAGCAACACCGCCTCCTTCGTCCGACTCGCCGCCTTCGCGCTGAACCACGCCGGGCTCTCCGCCGCCGTCTTCATGCTCGGCGATATGGTACACACCCTGCCGGGCGGCGTGCTCTTCAAGACGGCGGTCCTGATCGTCGGCAACGCCGTCATCGTCGGCCTCGAGGGGCTCATCGTCTTCATCCAGACGCTGCGCCTCGAGTACTACGAGTTCTTCAGCAAGTTCTACCGGGGCGGGGGCACCCCCTTCTCCCCGATCACATGGGATTCGCAAATACGGGAATAAAGGAGCGATTTGCATGACGGGACTTCTTGTGATGTGCACGGGGACGGCGTTCACCTGCGCCGCCGGGTGGGCCCTCCGGGGACGGACGGTGCGGGCTCCGAAACGGGTGCTGGGCGGCGCCGTGGTGGCGCTGTGGGGCCTCCTCGTCGCCGGGGCCATCCTGACCCTCTTCCCCGAGGGGGCAGCGGCGGCCGACGGTGCTACGGCGGGCCTTGGCGCCGGGATCGGCTTCATGGGCGCGAGCCTCGCGACGGGGCTGGCCTGTCTGGGCGCGGGCATCGCCGTGGCCGTCGTCGGCGCGGCGGCGCTGGGGGTCGTGGGCGAAAAGCCCTCCATGCTGGGGACCACGCTCATCTACCTCGGCCTGGCCGAGGGGATCGCCATCTACGGCGTCATCGTCTCCCTGCTGATCCTGGGAAAACTGTAGGCCATGAAGGCCTTCCTCGTCAGCGACAACCACGACACCCTCGTGCTTCTGAACCTCGCGGGCATTCGGGGCATGATCGCCCGGGACCCCGCCGAGGTCCGCCTGACCGTGGACGACGTCCTGAAGAACCGTCATGACGTGGGCGTCCTTGTGATGACGGAGCGGGTCGCCGAGATGGTCCCCGACCTGGTGAAGGCCCTCAGGGAGCGCGGGGAACCGCCCCTGCTCGTGGAGATCCCCGACCGGCACGGCAGCCGGAGGGGCGCGGACTTTCTGACGAGGTACATACGCAGTGCGATTGGAGTGAACATCGAATGACCACACCCATTTCCGGGAAGGACCCCGAGTACGAGATCCGGAACCCGGACAAGCTGAACGCCCTGAAGGGGCTGCTGCTCAAGCGGGCCGACGAGGAGCGGGAGACCATCCTCGCGTCGGCCAGGGCCGAGGCGTCCAAGTGGACGGCCGACCAGGGGGCGACGGTGGACGGCCTGGTGGAGCAGATCCACGGCGAGGCGGTGAAGCGTTCCGAGGAGATCTCCCGCCGCCAGATAACGGGCGCCACCACGGCCCAGACGAAGGATCGCCTCCGGCTTCAGAGCAGCCTGCTCGACGAGGCCGTGTCCATGCTCCAGAGGGAGCTCACCGCCCTCCGGGACCGGAGCGACTACCTCTCCATCCTGGCCGGAGTGACCCTCGAGTCCCTGGAGAACATGCCCGACGGGACGACGGTGCAGGTCCAGCTCGCCCAGGAGGACAGCGCGCTGGGCGACGAGCTCGTGGCGCGCCTCGGGCAGAAGCGCCCGGGGGTGACCTTCCTCTTTCTCCGCGACCCGGCGCCCATCCTCGGCGGCACATGGCTCTCGGCGCCCGACGGGTCGTGGCGGACGCCCGCGGACTGGAAACAGGTGATCTCCGACCTGAAGGACACCGTGGCCGAGCGCATCCTCGCGGTGCTCTAGGAGGCGCGCCATGGACGACAGACAGGGACGGATCACCACCGTCAACGGCCCCGTCATCCGGGCCTCGGGCATGCGGAGCTTCTCCATGCGCGAGATGGTCCGGGTGGGCGAGCTGCACCTCATCGGCGAGATCATCCGCCTCGAAGGGGACCACGCCCTCATCCAGGTCTACGAGGACACGGCTGGGCTCCGGACCGGGGAGCCCGTGGAGGGCACGGGGCTGCCCCTCTCCATGACCCTGGGGCCAGGCCTCATGGGCTCCATCTACGACGGCATCGGGCGTCCCCTGGTCCACCTCATGGAGAGGGAGGGAAACTTCATCGCGAGGGGCCTGTCAGTGCCCCAGATCGATATGGACAGGACCTGGGAGCTCACCCCCAGGGTGGCCCCCGGCGACGTGGTGACCGAGGGGACGGTGTTGGCCGTCATCCAGGAGACGTCCCTCGTAGAGCACAGGATTCAGGTCCCGGCGGGCGTGAGCGGCGAGGTGCTCTCCGTGCTCCCCGCGGGGTACCACAAGACCTCCTCCGTCGTGGCGAGGCTCCGGGACATCACGGGCAGGGAGCGGGCCATCCCCATGGTCACCCGGTGGCCCGTGCGTCTGCCCCGGCCGGCGAAGGAGCGCCTCGCCCCCGAGGAGCCCCTGATCACGGGGCAGCGCGTCATCGACGGCCTCTTCCCCATCTCGAAGGGCGGCGTCGCCGCCATCCCCGGCGGTTTCGGCACGGGGAAGACGGTGACCCAGCACCAGCTCGCCAAGTGGAGCGACGCCCGGATCGTAGTCTACATCGGCTGCGGCGAGCGAGGGAACGAGATGACCCAGGTACTCGAGGAGTTCCCCGTCCTGGAGGACCCCCACTCGGGCAAGCCGCTCATGGAGCGGACCATCCTCATCGCCAACACGTCGAATATGCCCGTGGCGGCGCGGGAGGCCTCCATCTACACGGGCATCACCATCGCCGAGTACTACCGTGACATGGGGTACGACGTGGCCCTCATGGCCGACTCCACGTCCCGCTGGGCCGAGGCGCTGCGTGAGATATCGGGCCGGCTGGGCGAGATCCCCGCCGAGGAGGGTTTCCCCGCCTATCTGCCCACGCGGATCGCCGAGTTCTACGAGCGCGCCGGCCGGGTGACCACCATCGGAGGGGAGGCGGGCAGCATCTCCATCATCGGCGCCGTCTCGCCCCCGGGCGGGGACTTCACCGAGCCCGTGACGCGGCACACGAAGCGGTTCATCCGGTGCTTCTGGGCCCTGGACCAGCAGCTGGCCCACTCGCGGCACTTCCCCGCCATCAGCTGGACGGACTCCTACAGCGAGTACGGCGACGAGGTGAAGGACTGGTACACCGCCCACGTGAGCCCGGCATGGGGCACGCTGCGGGACCGGGCCCGGGAGATTCTGGCCGAGGACGACAAGATCCAGCAGATCGTGCGCCTCGTCGGCGAGGACGTCCTCCCCGACGATCAGAAGCTCACGGCCCTCACGGCGGGGCTGCTCAAGAACGGATACCTCCAGCAGAGCGCCTTCGGCCCCGACTCCTACTGCCCGCCGGAGAAGGGGACGGCGATCCTCGACCTCATGATCGCCTTCTACGACAAGGCGGAGAAGCTTCTCGCCCGAGGGTGCCCCCTCTCCCTGCTGAAGGGCATGAGGGAGCTCACGGAGCTCACCCACATCCGCGAGATCCCGGCGGACAAAACGGAGGCCTTCGCCGATCTCAGAAAACGCCTCTTCGACCGCATGGACGAGATCGACAGGGAGCGCATCGCCCCCAGGAGGGAGGAGTGACCATGGCGCGAACGGAGTACATCGGTGCGGAGAGAATATCGGGCCCTTTCGTCTTCCTCCCGGGCATCACCGGCGTCGGGTACGACGAGATCGTGGACGTTCTCTCCGGTGACGGGACCGCCCGGCGGGGCCAGGTGGTCCTCGTGGACGAAAAAGCCACCCTCGTCCAGGTCTTCGAGGGCACCGACGGCCTCGTCCCGTCGTCCACGGCCGTGCGCTTCCTGGGCCACGAGCTGGAGATCGCCCTCTCGCCCTCCATCCTGGGGCGGACCTTCTCGGGGCTCGGCGAGCCACGAGACGGCTGCGGCGACGTGCTCGGCGGCATACGACGCCCAGTGAACGGGGCGGCCATCAACCCCATGGCGCGGGAGTACCCCAGGGACTTCATCTCCACGGGCATCTCGTCCCTGGACGTGCTGCTCACCCTCATCCGCGGCCAGAAGCTCCCCATCTTCTCGGGAAACGGGCTTCCCCACAACCGGCTTGCCGTACAGATCGCCACCCAGTCGAAGCTCGTGGGCGCCGAAAACTTCGCCGTGGTCTTCGCCGGAATCGGCATCAAGCACGACGACGCGGCCTACTTCCAGAGGACGCTCTCGTCCTACGGCCAGGGCGGCCACTTCGTCCTCTTCCTGAACCTCGCCGACGACCCCGTCATCGAGCGGATCGCCACGCCCCGCTTCGCCCTCACGACGGCGGAGTATCTGGCCTTCGACCTCGGCATGCACGTCCTCGTCATCATGACGGACATGACGAGCTACTGCGAGGCCCTTCGGGAGCTCTCCGTCGCCCGGGGGGAGGTCCCCAGCCGCAAGGGGTACCCCTCCTACCTCTACAGCGACCTGGCCGCCCTCTACGAGCGAGCCGGGGTGCTGCGGAACGGACGGGGCAGCGTCACCCAGATCCCCATCCTCACCATGCCCAACGACGACATCACCCACCCCATCCCCGACCTCACGGGCTTCATCACCGAGGGGCAGATCGTCCTCTCGCGGGACCTGGAGGCCCGGGGCGTCTACCCGCCCGTGGACGTCCTCACGAGCCTGTCGCGCCTCATGAAGGACGGCATCGGCAAGGGCTTCACGAGGGAGGACCACCCAGACCTCGCCGGACAGCTCTTCGCCTCCTACAGCCGCGTCATGGACGTCCGGGCCCTGGCCGGCGTCGTGGGCGAGGACGAGGTCAGCCCGACGGACAAGAGCGCCCTCGCCTTCGGCGAGGCCTTCGAGAACACCTTTCTCAAACAGGAGGGCGACGAAAACCGCGAGATCGGCCAGTCCCTCGACCTGGGCTGGCAGCTTCTCGCCGCCCTCCCCGAATCGGAGCTCTCCCGCCTCTCCATGGACGAGATCGAGAAGTTCATACGGAAGAAATAAAAGAACGACAGGAAAGCAGCAAGGAGCCAGCCGGGGCGATTCGATTCCGGCTGGCTCCTTGCTTTCTCTTTTTCATATGAGAAAGGTCTTTCCTGTCAGAAAAAACCGCTCTTTAGTACTCCATATACTGCTCAGGGGCGTTTCGGAGAAGCCATACTTTCTCTTCCGCGGTTTCCGCAATGAGGACGGAACAGGCCGGCCCCAGAAGGAAGTGCTTCCCCTCCGTCTCAAGCATGACCTTCTTTATCTTTTTTTTCAACACTTCCGGCTCCGCGGCGGCCATGAAGTGCCTGTTCGGACCGCCCCCGATTGCCAGATGGTCTCCCAGAATGCGCCGCCCTTCCGCATAGCTCGGGTTGTTTCCCGTGGAGGAGTCCCAGTGAACCATGGTTATGGGGTACTTCGTCATCGATTCGAAGTGAATCTTGTCGCCGCACAGATGGAGCATAGTGAAGGGAAGGTCCTCTACCGTCTCCAGGATTCGCCTGTCGTACTTTCCTGCCACTTTCTGGTACTCTTCGGCGCTGGTGAAGTCGTCCGACGTCTCCTTGGTCGCAAAGAAGAGGCCGTCCACCCCGATCTTTTTTAGCTCTTCCGCGAACAGAACGAAGGTCTCGGTGATGATTTCCATCCCCTTGTCGAGCTTATCGGGAGCCTCCCGCATGTACCTCTCGAGATCGTGAGTCCCCTGAATGAACCCACAGAGATGGTTGGCGATCATCAGAGGGGAGAAGATCGTCATGATGAAGGGAACCTTGTTCCCAAGGCCTTTTATAATCTCGAATACCGCCTTCAGTATCTGTCCCAAGACTCCTTCTCTCAGTTTCAGGACGTTCAGCTTCTCCCAGTCTCCGATATTCTTTACGGTATAGTCCACGCACTCAGGCCAATCACCGGCTTTGCCCGACTGAGAGTAGGCAGATCCCCAGTCTTCGAGGTGATAGCTGTAACGAGGATGAACCTTCATGTAGTCCCAATCGTAGAAGTTCTGAAAATCGAGCATCAAGGGTATTTTATCCGTGCCTCTTCGCGCCCCATATCATGCGAATAACAGAACGACACGCATGCCGAGCCCTTCCTGAAAATGAGCGACAAAAATACCGCGTGCTATTTCTCGGAATAGGATAGTATCCTGACTATAGATTCTCGGAAATACGGTGCACATCATCAGCAAAACCCATTAAGTATACTTATGATATAATTCGTTCTAGGGTGAATAGAAACGGAAGAGGGACATCTCCGTTCTCCGAAACTGAGGGATTTGTCATCGTCGGTTCACCGTGAAGAATGCTGTTGACAGCACAACAATGCCGTACATAACTTGGAAATTCAACAGAATTCATTGCGCGTCTGTCCTTTAGAGTTTATGACATGTCGTACTGTCCGCGTATCCCTCCCTCGAACAATGAGAAGAGGAGGTGATAGATCAAAATCAAACCACATTCTCTCGAATCTCTCGGTAGCATAAGGCGCTTCTTGTATCTTGACAGAGGTAGCGTTAAGAGTGAGAAAGGATGTGACATCCACAATGAAGCGATTCGTTTTATATGTCGTGCTTCTGTCTATCGCCCTCGTTTTTCCTGTCTCGGGCAGCGCTGCTGAATACGGCAAAATGACTCCGGCTAAGGAAACCGCGCTGAAGTGGCTCGATGCACACGCCGAACTAGGCAAAGAGGTCTCCCTCTATGTTTGGCACTATCCGGAGCTTGGACTGGGGGAGCATTACTCAAGCGCCATTCTGCAGGACGTCTTGAAAAAAGCGGGGTTTTCCGTTGTAGACAATGTAGCAGGGATGAAAACGGCCTTTGTTGCCACTTGGGGACAGGGAAAGCCGGTTATCGGCATCCATGCTGAATTTGATGCACTCCCCGGTATTTCTCAGGTTGCAGGCCTTGCAGAAGAGAAACAGATCGTCGCCGGAGCCCCCGGGCACGGTTGTGGACACAACGTCTTCGGAACCTACAGCGTCATGGCTGCCATAGCGGTCAAGGAAGCCATCGAGAAAAACGGGCTCGCCGGAACGATCAAGTTGTACGGGACCCCTGCGGAGGAGACGCTGGTAGGAAAGGCCTACTTCGTCAAAGACGGGATCTACAAAGATGACGATATCGTCATCTCATGGCACCCGGGCAGCAGTAATGGCGTCTCCTACGCGTCCTCTCTTGCCATGGACAACTTCAAGGTGCGCTTCTACGGTAAGGCGGCGCACGCTTCATCCGCTCCCTGGAGCGGACGAAGCGCCCTTGACGCCGTGGAGCTGATGAACATCGGCATGAACTATATGAGAGAACACGTACGTCCGGAGACCAGGATCCACTACTCCATTCCCGATGGTGGAAAGGCACCCAACGTCGTACCTCCATATGCGGAGGTCTGGTACTTTGTTCGTGCGCCGGAGTATCGCCTCGTCACGGAGGCCGTAAACTGGGCGCACAAGATCGCTGAAGGCGCGGCCATGATGACAGGGACTAAGATGGAGTTCATCAAGATCACCGGAGTGTGGCAGTACCTCCCCAACAGAATTCTGGCGAGGGTCGGCCAAGCGAACGTTCAGTTGATCGGCGGAGTGCCCCATGGAGAGGACCATCAAAAGGTCGCAGAACCCTTCGCGAGGAGCATGAATGTCGCTGAGGCGCCGTTCATCGAAACGGGATTCTCCGAGTTTGTGGATGAACCCTTCAAATGGGCTACCAGCGGAGGGTCCATCGACGAGGCCAACACCAGCTGGGTCGTCCCCATGGTTCGCTTCTCAGGAGCCACGATAGCTAAAGGAACTCCGGGGCACTCCTGGCAGGCGGTAGCACAGAATGCCCTGCCACCGGCCTTTATGGGAGGGCTTACTGCCGCGAAATATATGGCCGCAACTGCCATAGACCTTATGTCGGAGAAGGCTTTGGTCGACGATGCTCAAAAAGAATTTAACGAATCCCTGAAGCAGTACGGCCCCTTTGTCGATCCGGTTAAGGATCAGAACGTCCCGACTTTTGAGCTGATGCACAACGTCAAGGAGGATGCGGTTCCCAGGCAGTATGACGTCCTCCCCTACAAGAAACCCGACTTGGATACGTTGATGAAATAACTGTGCCATGTAATATCGCTTGAGAAGATGGAACAGCGGGGCAGACCCATGAACAGGTCTGCCCCCTTTTCCGTTAGACTCCTGGCCGTTCAATCGGGTGTTCTCCTCACAATCGATCAGGACGGTGGGAACCCTTCACTGCAGAGTTCAAATGACACACCATTTGGTTCAGATCGTGTATTATCCATGTCCTTCGTCATTTTGACTTGCTTTTTCTGATCCCTTCTGCCCCTCCGCCAGCCCCTTGAACATCGCCACGGCGATGGGGATGAGCTCGTCCCTGAAGTCGTAGGCGTGGGTGTGGAGCGGTGGGTAGTCCTCGCCGTTGCCGATATAGAACATGGCGCCCTTCGTCTCCTTCGTGAAGTATCCGAAGTCCTCGGAGCCCCGATGGGGCTCCGACAGCTCGACAAGTTCGTACCCCTTCTCCCGGGCCACGTCGCGCACTTTGTCGGAGCTCTCCTTGTGGTTCACCGTCTCGGGGAAGGAGTCCACCGTGGAAAAACGCACCGTCAGCTCGTACTGTCCGGCCTGCCTCAGCGCCTCGCCTTCAATTCTGGACTGAAGGGCGTCCAGCTCGTCCTCGAAGAGGGCGCGGATGGTGAGGAGAAGCTCCCCCGTACCGGCGCTCACTCCGAAGGCCCGCTCTCCCACGGCCACCTGGATGACGGTGCACAGGACAAGCCCCTTCGTATGCCGGGTATCGGCGAGGTCCGGAAGCGCGCAGAGCACCTTCCCTATGGCGTAGGCCGGGTTTCGTCCCTTTTCCGGCGCGCTCGCGTGGGAAGGGGCCCCCTCGAAGTGCAGGATCATCCCTCTCGAGGCACAGGCGGCCGTCCCGTCGATGACGGCGATGGATCGGCAGGGGATGCCGCTCATGTTGTGGTACGCGAATATCTCATCGATGTCGTTCTCTTTGATGAAGGGAGTGCACTGGACCGCACCCTCCCCCGTCTCCTCGGCGGGCTGGAAGAGGAAAAAGATACTGTTGTCCGAACCCGTCCTGTCGATCTCGAGGGCAAACCCGGCGAGGCTCGCAGCGTGGCCGTCGTGGCCGCACTTATGAGCCACCCCGGGCACCTTGGAGCCGTAGGGCAGGTCGATCAACTCCTCCATGGGGATGGCGTCGTAGTCCGCGCGGAAGGCGATCCTTCGCCCCTCCTTTTCCGACCGGTAGACGGCGTAGAACCAGCTTCCCCTGTCCACGATCTCCAGGGCGGTGTACCGCCGCAGGAACTCCACAAGATGACTCTTCGTCCAATGCTCCTCGTTGGACAGCTCGGGGTGCTCGTGCAGCTCGTGGCGCAGCTGCTTCACCAATGCAAAGGCACGGTCGTCCATCGCTCATTCTCCTTCTTCGGGCACCGCTCGCCCGTCACGTCTCGATACTATTGTCTCACGACGTCGCCTCAACCAGTCGATACATTGCAGCTTCCTGCTAAAACGTTCTTGTCTCAGGCCCATTCGACGGATGGCACAGACGGCCCTCAAGCGCTCCCTGCCGTGCGTGCGAGCACGAACGGGACAGGCACGGATCTTTCTCCTGCGACGTCGGCAGAGCGAGGAGTCCCCTTGTAAATCAGTGCAACTCCGAAACCCGGAGGCAAATACACAAAGAAATATTGCCCCCGTCCTCTTCAAGATGTGCCTCGCCGTCCGCCAGGGATCGAAAAGACTTGAAAAGACGAAGGAATTCAAGGAAGAGAAGGCCTCACCCAAAGGGACAGGCTAAGAGATCATACAGACTGCGGCCGGTTCGTACTAAAAAGAGCCCCCGACGCCGGAACGACTGTTGTCCAGGTGTCGGGGGCTTCTTCTTCATCGCGTCAGAGGTTCATTGACCTCTTCGCCGCGGGTTCGTTCTAGGGCTGCAGCACGAATGTCCTCGGCATGCCCTCGTACTCGCACGGCCTTCCGGCGGAGTACCGTATCTGGTTGAAGTCGATCGTGACGATCTTCGTATCCGTCGTCGAACCGATGTATGTCTCCGGATATCCGCCATCATGGCTGCAAATTGTCCGGCTTGCAAGATGGGCTGGCAACCATTCTTTGCCGTCGGTGATCTTCTCCACGAGTTCGCCCTTCTTCGTGATGTAGGTGTGGGATGTCCAGATCTTCCGGATTTTGTCGGCGTCGAGCTTTCCGAAGTTCATCTTGGCCTGCCAGAAGCCGGTATAGTACCGGGTCGCGCTCATCGGGGCGTAGTCGTCGTCGCCGAAGAAGGTCATGGGAAAATCCGTCTTTTCGTTGTTGGCGTCGTAGCTGTGGTTCGCGACGAAGTGATTGGTGGCCACGATGTACCCCGGATCCTCTCCGTAGTCCCCGGGACGCCGCACGGCGTATCTGTTCGCCGAAACTTCGACGACCAGGGCCTCGTTCTTGTCGAGCATGATGTAGTTGTTGTGCCTGGTCCGGAGCAGCGTCTTCCTTCCCGTGGCCTTCCGGTACTCGGGGGTCGCCACGGTGACGAGCTCAAGGGCCTCGGGGACGCTGCCGGCAGAGGAGAGAACTTTCAGGAGGATGTACTGGAAGGTGACGCCGAAGGCCCGCTCGTAGATGTTCTGGCTCGGGAGCCACGTTTTGTTCCCTCCCACGGTGAGCGCCACGGCCAACCCCTTGTTGTTCGTCCCCATGATGTCGAAGAATTTTCCGGGCGTCGTGGAGGACCAGAACACGTTGCCTCCCGTCGGGGCGGCCGTATAGGTGTACCTCCAGGTCTCGTCGATGAAGTCGCCGTCATTGTTGTGGACGAGCATGGTTGTGCCGTCGGCAGTCGCTCCCTTGGCCCCGAGGAGGGCGATCATGGAGCAGGCGTCCATGACGGGCGAGGGGTCCCGCACGTCGGCCGTCGTCTCGGGAGGAAGCCCGTGATCGACGTCCGCAGGTCCGGGGTGTCCGTAGAAGAGGCAGTTGTCGCAGTTCATGAAGACGATCTTGAGGTAGTTGGAGACATCGCCGTGGAACTTCGATTTGGAGAGGTACTTGTCCGCTCCGTCGCCGATCCCTCGTGCAAACTCGAGTCCCTCGGGGAAGAACATCCTGGCCTGGGCCTCGTACCGGCTGACGTCCTCGAGAAGGTGCTTCAGCCCGTACTTCTCCACGTGGGCTCCGAACCGGTAGTCGAAGAAGTCGACTATTTCACGGCCCGACCGTTCGCCGTACTGGACGCCCATCTCATACCATGACCCCGTGAGCACTCCGAGGTCCTTCCCTGCCGGGTAGTATGGGGGCAGCTCGGGCGTCCGGGCGTACTTGTCCATTGCAGTGCCGATTCCACCGACAAATCCGTCGCCGCCGATGGACTCCGTTTTCACTGAAAGCTCCTTGCCGTTCTCCGTCCAGAAAATCTCCGCGGAGACGGGCTGTACGTTTCCGGGCTCGGCGGCATTCGTCTGAAGGGTGTACTCGAGCATGGGGACCTTGCCGGGGGTCGTCTTGTCCATCGCGAGGGACACTTTCTCCTTGTCGGAGGTGGCCCCGGGGGTCACGACGGAGACGTTGCCCGACACCGGATTGGTCGCGACGATCTTCAGGCCCTCAAGAACGGTGTCCTCGGTGGGCTGGACGGCAATGCGATACCGAACGACGCCCTTTCCCTCCCAGGTCGCCGCGAGGGAATGCATAAAGGGCGTTTTTTCGGCAGTTGGGCTTTGTGCAAAACCCTGTTGTACGGACAGGAACGAGAGGACGAGGACCGCAAGCAGAAGAAAGGAAGTTCTGAACTTCGTAGAGCACTTCTTCACCATGACCGTGATCATCTCCTTCTTAGTTTTGTTCGTGACGTATCGACCCTGTTATGACCCAACGCTCACCTCGCTCCCACCTTTTTATTATTTTTCAGTGAACATATCATATATCATGTATTTAGTCAAAACGAGTGCTGGAGGGGCACCGGCATGTCCAGCGGGACAGGAGCCCCTTGCACGCTCGATCTCGTTCGAATGGGCGCGGTGACGTAGCCATCTGTATGGAAAAGGGAGTGGGTTTTGTTTGGTTCCTCGGCTCTCCGCCGGGAACGGCGGACGATACTACATTGCATTTTGTCCTTCGCAGCGGCCTCACCGCGGAAGGCGATGCACTCGTGCCGCTCCGCTTCAACCTCTTCGGGTGGAGGTGTCGTCAGACTCTATTTTCCCCACCCGGCAGAGAACCCCCCATCGCTGCGACGAGCTGCTCGCAGGCGTCGCGTTCGCCGCGCAGGCCGAGCTGGGAGAAGAGCTTGCCGGCCTTGTCCCGGTAGTGGGACGCCGTCTGGGGCAGAAGGGCATCCGTCACCCCGGGGTGGCACTCTTTGAGGGTGGCCTTGATACAGGAGAAGATGGCGTTCCAGAGCGGTTTTTTCATGATGGCGCTGAGCTCCTGGGCGCTCCGCAGCTTGTCCATGGCCCGGGCGGTCTGCCCATCCCGGAGGTCGTAGAGGGCCCCCAGGGCGAAGACAATCTCGCCGCCGCACAGGCTGACGCCCCGTTGGGACTGGAAGCCGTCGAACAGCGGCTGTGCGAAGAGGAGGTACTGCCTGCTCTCCTCCACCTGCCCAATCCGGACGGCGCACCAGGCGGCCTTGGCGAGCTGCAGCCCCATCCCTCGGTAGAACCCCTTCGCCTCGCACAGCTTGATACACTGGAGGTAGTGCCCGAGGGCCTCCTCGTGCCGGCCTTCGTAGAGGGCGATGTCGCCGAAGGTGTGGACGGCGGCGACGACGCCGAGGGTGTACCCCTCGCCCTGAGTCTCGAGGCTCTCGAAGAGCCGGGAGGACATCTTCGCCAGCCTGGATGCGGCTTCGTACCGGCCCTCCATGCCGTTGAGGATGGCGAGGAAGCGGAGCCCCATCCCGATGGAGGGGTGCAGATGGGCCTTCAGCGTCTCGCGGTAGAAGAGCGGCGCGTAGAAGGCGAGGGTCTGGGGGTCGTCCTTCTGGATGCCGATGTAGCAGAGCTGTTCGAGGACGCTGACCACCACCTCCTCGCGTTTCGGCTCGCGGAGGGCCAGCTTCAGCGCCTCCTCGAGGCAGGCGAAGGCGCTCCCGTAGTCGCCGTTCCACCGGAGAAACCCGCCCTTGATGGTCATGAGCCTCCGGTCCAGGCGGACGAGCTCGGGCGTGCGCCCGTTGCTCCGGTAGAGCTTTTCGAGGAGCTCCTGGGCCTCGTCGATGTAGCCCTTCGTGAGGGACGTGTCGTTGGTGGTCCGGGCGGCGGAGAGGAGCTCCCGGTCGCTGAGCTTCGGGAACAGCTCGTGGCTGACCTCGAAGTGGACCTTCAGGTCCTGGATCCTGGCCGCCAGCTCCGTCATGGAGTCACCGGCGTTGTGCGCCAGGACGGGCAGGTCCCTCCGCCCCATATCCCGATAGGCATCCGTCGTGAAGAGGGCCACGAGGTGCTTGTTCAGATTCCACCACTTGAGCCTGGGCATGGCTTCGCGGATCTGTCGCTTGAGGAGCGCGTGGCGGAACAGGATCGAGAAGGAGTCCCCGGACTTCATCTCGTACACGACGCCCTTCCGGTGGAGCCGCTCGTAGAGGTCGATGACCGTCGTGTCCGACATCTCGGACAGCTTCGTCAGAATCTCGAAGGGGGCCTCTCCCGGAAAGGCGGCCAGGCAGTCCAGCAGTTTCGCCTCGTCCTCGGACAGGGAGAGCCTTCTCCGCTGCTCCGTCTCGCGAAGGGATTGCGCAACGCTCCTCCCTCCCCCCTCGATACCGTAGTGCCTGAGGAACTCCCTGAGGAGGAAGGGCCTGCCGCCCGTGTGCTTGTGGATGCTCGCCAGGTCCTCCGCCGAGAAGGGGTGGTCCGGAAGGAACGCGCGGCACAAGGCCTCGGACTGGCTGGCCGTCAGAGCGTCCAGGACGACGGTATGCCGCCGCACCGTGGTCCCCAGGGGTGAGAGGGCCAGCTCGAGGGCCTCTTTCGACTCGAGGTAGCTCGTCGCGAGGACGGAGATCGGGACGCGGGCGTTCTCGAAGAGGCCCCGCAGAAAGATGGGGATCAGATGTTCGCCCCAGTGGATGTCCTCCAACAGCAGGAAGACCTCCCTGCGGTCGGGAGGGAGGGCCTGAGCCAGGAGCAGGGCGAAGATCCGGCCGAGAAGGTAGGGGTTGAGGTCCACGAGGGGAAGGGCGTGGCGGCCCGTTGTACCGTCGTCGGGCACGTTGCGGAAGGCGGCGTCCAGGTACTGGAGATAGAAGGGCGGAAGCTGGAAGTCCTCCGCGGGATGCTCGCCCGTGATCCCCTTCAGAAGGGCCTTCAGGCTCGCCCGGTCGTTCCCCTCGCTCTCCGTCAGGCGAGCCCTCAGACAGAGGACCCCCTCGTCGGCCCTTCGCCCGAGGATGTCCGAGGCGAGAAAGCTCTTTCCGCTGCCCTCCTCGCCGAGGAGCGCGGCGAAGGAACAGCGCGCCCTCCCATTCTCCGCTCTCTGTCCGCAAAAGAAAGCGAGCAGGCCATCCCGCTCCTCCATCCGTACGAGAAGCGGCAGCGACGGAGCGGTGCGCGAAAATCCAGGCCCTTCGACCGCCTCGACCCACGCGCGCCAGTACTCCCTCTCCTCATGGGCGGCCTTCTCCTCCTTCCGGACGAGGACCTGGCGCAGCCGGTCCCGGTAGTGCGCCCGGCGCTCCTCCGCCCAGGGGGCTTCGACCTTTTTCGCGTTCAGTTCCTCCAGAAAGGGACGAGCGAGCCGGACGACGGTGTCCCTGGTCACGCCCCGCTCGTTGATCTCGTCCAGATCCGAGACGATCGTCACGTCGGGCGCAATGGCCACCCTGTCCGAACCGGGGCTGGCCACGATGAACCCCTCGGGCAGCAGGCGCTTCAGGGCCGAGAGGGCGTTGCGCATGTTGGCCGCCGCCCGTTCGGAGTTCTCCCCCCACAGGCGCTCGCGGATCGCTCTTCGGGACAGACTGCGCGCTTCAGCCAACGCGAAGAGCAACACCCCCACCTTCTGATAGGGAAAGGCCAGAGGGGAGCCATCGAGAGCTGCTTCCCCCTTGCCGAGAAAGGTGATTCGAAGGACGGGCCGACGATCGCTCATGAGGATCTCCCTTCATATAATTATACGATTCATGAATAGGCATTCTACGTGAAATTATACGTTAGCATCCTTATAATTACTACCGTTGACTGAAGAATGGAACGACGGAAAGGGGGCGCCATCGAAAAGAGAAACGCTGCGGGACGAGGACGAGCAACGAAATTCACCACATCCGAGGGAGTGTGAACTATGTCCGAGAACAGGGAAACAAACGGAGAAAACCGGAAGGCCATACGGTGGGAGGTCTTTCTGCCCGCCTACTTCATCGTCGGCGGAGCGGCTCTGCTTGGGCTCATGAACAAGGAGGCCCTGACGAAAGGGGCCAACGCCTTCTTCTTCTGGTCGCTGGACAGCTTCGGCTGGCTCTTCCAGTGGAGCATCATGGCCTGCGTGATTCTCGTCGGGGTGGCCACCTTCTCGAAACTGGGCAACCTCCGTTTCGGCGGGAAGGACGCCAAGGCGAAGTACAGCTTCTGGACCTGGTTCGCCATGGCGCTCACCGGCGGCATCGCGACGGGCATCGTGACCTGGGGCGTCAACGAACCGCTCATCTACTACGGCAACGTCTGGGGCGAGCTCACCCAGCTGGGGATCGAGCCGAACACGCCCAGGGCGGCCATCTTCGCCATGGGGCGCTCCTTCTATAACTGGACCTTCGTCCCCTACGCCATCTACGCCCTCTGCGGCCTGTTCGTGAGCTACGTCTACTACAACAAGAAGGACCGCCTGAACGTGACGACGACGCTGAAGCCCATATTCGGCCAAACGGCCACGAACAAGGGCTTCGCGGCCATCATCGACACGCTCTCCATGCTGGCGCTCACCATCGGTCTGATCACGGGCCTGACCATGTGCATCACCCTGACCATGTCCGGCCTGAAGGGCGGATACGGCATCCAGGAGAGCCTGCCCCTCTACATCGCCATCGGCGCCGGCATCATCCTGACCTTCACCTTCTCCTCCTATATCGGCATGGACAGGGGCCTGAAAGTCCTCGGCAACCTCAACGCATGGTTCTACTACGCCCTGCTGGCCCTTCTCCTCTTCACCGGGCCGACGCTCTACATCCTGCGGATCACCACCGCCGGCGTGGCCGAGTGGCTCCACAACTTCTTCCTCTGGGGGCTTGACCCCATCGACATCGGTGGCGAAGCTCTGACTCGCTCGTGGACCCTCTTCGACTGGGCCTTCTGGGTCGGCTACGCCCCCGTCACCGGCATATTCCTGGCCATGATCTCCTACGGCCGAACGGTGCGCGAGTTCATGATCGTGAACTGGATTCTGCCCTCCGTCTTCGGCATCATCTGGTTCGGCGTCTGGGGCGGGAGCGCCCTCAACATGCAGGCCACCGGCGGCGCGGACCTCATCGGCGCCATCAACAGCGGCGGAGCCGTCATGGCCCTCTGGGAGTTCCTGAAGCACCTTCCCTTCGGCCTCGGCACCATCGTCGTGCCCGTGAACATCTTCGTCATCCTCATCTCCTTCATCACCAACGCCGACGCCACCCTCACCAACATCGGCTCCATGTGCGTCCGGGACGTCCCCATAGGGACGGAGCCCCCTGCGAAGATGAAGGCCCTCTGGGGCATCTCCGTCGGGATCGTGGCGATCATCATGGCGGCCTTCGGCGGCGGCGTCCAGGGCGTCGACGGCGTCAAGGCCCTGGCGGCCGCGGCTGGGTTCGTGGTACTGTTTATCTTTGTGCTGCAGGTCGTGGCGTTCGTGAAGACCTTCTTCGTCGACAAGGTGGTCGAGTAAGAGGCGTTCGGTACAGGATGTTGTGCACCCCATCGGGAGGGACCGGGCGGTGAAAATAGAGTTCGTTGTGAACGGAGAATCGTGCGCTGCGGAGGTCGATTCGGCCATGCGCCTCATCGACCTCCTGAGGGAGGAGCTGCGGCTGACGAGCGTCAAAGAGGGGTGCGGCGCCGGAGAGTGCGGGGCCTGCACCGTCCTGGTGGACGGCGAGCCGGTCTGCTCCTGCCTTGTTCCGGCCGTCCAGGCCAGGGGGCGGGATATTCTGACCGTCGAGGGGCTCGCGAAGGACGGGCAGCTGAGCGTTCTTCAGCAGGCCTTCCTGGACTGCGATGCCGTCCAGTGCGGATTCTGCACCGCCGGCATGATTCTGACCGCCCACGCCCTCCTGATGAAAAAAGACAACCCGACGGACGAGGACATACGGACGGCCCTTGCCGGCAACATCTGCCGCTGCACGGGGTACGTCCCCATCGAACGGGCCGTTCGGGCAGCCGCCGATCGTATTCGGGCGGCGCGGAGCTGACGCCATGGCCGGATTGATGACCCCGAACTCCCTGGACGAGCTCGCGGCCTGCCTTGCGATCGGGAACGTCCGGGTGGTGGCCGGCGGGACGGACTGGTTCGTCCGGGACGTCGAGTCCTTCGGCGAGGAGGACACCTTGATCGATCTCTCGGGGGTGGCCGAGCTCCGCGGGGTGACCCTTCAGGGGGGCGGGCTTCGAATCGGCGCCGGAGAGACCATGACCTCCCTGGCCGGCAGCCCCTTGGTGCGGACACATGCCGCCTGCCTCGCCGAGGCGGCGGAACACGTGGGCTCCTGGCAGATACGAAACAGGGCGACCCTGGGAGGCAACCTCGCCGGCGGATCGCCTGCGGCGGACACGCCGCCGGCCCTCATGGCCCTCGACGCGACGGCGGAGATCCTCTCCCTCCGAGGTACGAGATCGTGCTCCGTCGAGGGCATCGTCGCGCAGGGCAGGGCGGCCCTCGCCCCCGACGAAGTGCTCGTCGCTTTCACAATTCCCCTTCCGGAAGGTCGGATCAGCGCCTTCGGCAAGGTCGGCAGCCGGAAAGAGGTCAGCATCGCCCGGCTCAACCTCGCCGCGTCCCTTCGACGAAGCGGCGGATCCCTCTCCAACGCCCGGGTCGTCGTCGGAACCCTGGGCTCGGCGGGACGTCTCTGCCCGGGGGCCGGGGAGATCCTCATCGGTTCGCTCGACCTCGAGGAACGACGGCGCGCCTTCTGCTCCGCCCTCGTCGCCGTCGTGGAGGCGGCGATCCCCGGCCGGTCGACGCTGCCCTACAAGCGCTCCGCCATCCTTGCCCTGGGCGAGGACGTCTTCGACGCCCTGATGAGAACATCCGATGAGGGGAGGGGACGGTCGTGAGCGCCCTGAAGGAAAAAGAGAGGACGATCCAGAGGCCCGAGGAGCTCGCGCCGGGGCGGGATTTCCGGTACATCGGACAGAGAATCCCCCGGGCCGACGGGCCGGACAAGGTCACGGGGCGGTACGACTACCTCGCCGACGGACGATACGACAAGGCGCTCGTGGGCGTTGTGCTGTTCAGTCCTCACGCCCACGCCAAGGTCCGGTCCATCGACTGCTCCCGGGCTCTCGCCATGCCGGGCGTCCGGGTCCTGACCTGGGAGGACGCCCCCGATGTGCTCTACAACAGCGGAGAGTGGTTTCCCGGGCAGAACGACCACCCCGACGAACGGGTCCTGACCGGGCACGCCCGCCACGTGGGCGACCGGATCGCCCTCGTCCTCGCCCCCGACGAGCGGACGGCCCGGATCGCCCGAGGCCGCATCGTGGTGGACTACGAGGTCCTGCTCCCCGTCGTCGACCCCGAAGGGGCCCGGGAGGCGCCGGAAGCGCTCCACGAGGACGGCATCCGCGAGTTTCCGGGGACGATCGCCTTCGGCGACGTGGAGGGAGCCTTCGCCTCGGCTGCCCACGTGGAGGAGGACGTGATCGTCACGCCGCGGATACACCACGCCGCCATGGAGCCCCACGCCGTGTTCGCGGCCCCGAGGCCCGAGGGCGTCCTGGAGCTTCACACGCCCTGTCAGATTCTCTTCGGCATTCAGCAGACCGTGGCGAAGGTGCTGAACCTCCCCTTCTCCAAGGTGCGGATCATCAAGGTGCCCATGGGCGGCTCCTTCGGCGGCAAGCAGGAGGCCGTCTTCGAGCCTCTGTGCGCCTGGGCGGCGATGACATTGCATCGCCCAGTCCTCATCGTGACAAACCGCGAGGAGTCCATCGCCGCGACGCGGGTTCGGGCGGCGGCCGTCGGACGGGTCTCGACGGCTCTCGACGCCGACGGCAAGCTCCTCGCCCGCCGGTTCGACGTCACCGTGGACGCCGGCGCCTACCTCTCCGGCGCGAGGAAGGTACTGATGGCCATGGGGAAGAAGACGTCGCGCCTGTACCGGATTCCCGCCGTCGAGTTCGCGGGCCGGGCCGTCCGGACGTCCACGACGCCCTCGGGCGCCTGCCGCGGCTACGGCTCCCCCCAGATTCACGCCATCACGGAGATCCACACGGACCTCCTCTGCCGTCGTCTCGGCTACGACCCCGTCGACTTCCGCCTGGCCAACCTCGTGCACCCCGGCGACAGCGACCCCTCGGGCGCGTCGGATCTCGGAAACGCCCGCATCATCGAGTGCCTGACCAGGGGAGCCGAACGGTTCGGCTGGGACCATCGGAGCAAGGTCCTCTCCTGGGGCCGGTGGCGGCGCAGCGCCGGTTTCGCCTGCTGCACCCACGGCAATGGCTACGCCGGGACGATCTATCACGACGTGACGGAGGTGTCGGTGCGGATCATGGAGGACGGTTCCGTCGTGGTTCGCACGAGCCTGCACGAATTGGGCAACGGGACGCTGACAGCCGTGGCGCAGATCGTCGGCGAGGTGCTGTCCGTCCCGCTGGACAGGATCGTCGTGACGGAGGGCGACACCCAGTTCACGGGCTACGATATCGGCTGCCAGGCCAGCCGGGTCATCTACGTCTGCGGGGAGAGCGCCCGTCTCTGCGCGGAGCAGGCCAAAGAGCTCCTCCGCTCCGAGGCGGAGAAACTATGGGGCTGTCCGACGACCTACGAGAACGGAGAGCTCCTCGTGGGCGGACGCCGCCTCTCTCTGGGCGAGGCGGTGCGGGCCGTCGAGACAAAGGGAGGGACCTCCGTGGATGTGCACCTCACGTACAGCCCCGACCGCAACCCCGGCTCCTACGGCGTCCACTTCGCCGACATCACGGTGGACACCTGCACGGGGCTCGTGACGGTGAACGACTTCCTCGCCGTCCACGACGTCGGACAGGCGATCAACCGGAACTTCGTCGAGGGGCAGATCTACGGCGGCATCCAGATGGGCTTGGGGATGGCGCTCACGGAGGAGCTCGCCTTCGACGCAAAGGGCCGGCCCAGCGCCCGCAACTTCGACAAGTACCACATGTTCAACGCCCCGGAGATGCCGCCCATCGACGTCCTGCTGATCGAAAAGGGCGAGCCCGGCGGGCCCTACGGCGCCAAGAGCATCGGGGAGATCGCCACGGTCCCCACGGCGCCTGCCGTGGTCAACGCCGTCAACCGGGCACTGGGGACGGAGATGACCTGTCTTCCTCTGACCCCGGCCAGGATCGTGGAGGCCCTGGCGGCCCTCTGAATCCACCGGGCGTGCTCCGCTGCCCGGAAGAACCTTTAAGGAGTGATGCGTTGTGAAGATCGTGTTGAGCGGTTCGGACCTGACCGTCGAACTGGTCCGGCAGATCGCCTGCGACGGCGCCGAAGTCGAGATATCCCCCGACGGTCTTGCCCGTCTCGAGGCCTCGCGACAGCTGGTGTACGACCTCGTCGACAGCGACGTGCCCGTCTACGGCTTCAATACCGGCGTGGGGTGGAACAAGGACCGCCACATCGCCTCGGAGTTCTTCAAGGCGTACAACGAGAACCTGATCCACTCCCACACCCTGGGCGTGGGCCCCGAGGCCTCCGAGGCGGAGGTCCGGGCGGCCATGGCCATACGGCTGAACTGCCTTCTCAGCGGCAACACGGGCATTCAGCCCGCCGTAGCCCTCCGATACGCCGAATTCCTGAACCACGGGCTACACCCCGTCATCCCGGAGCGAGGCTCCGTGGGCGAGGGAGACATCGCGGTGCTGTCCCACATCGGACTCGCCATGATCGGCGAGGGCGACGTATTCTACGGAGGCGTCCGGATGTCCTCCATGGAGGCCCATCGCAAAGCGGGGCTGAAACCCATCGACCTGGGCCCCAAGGACGGCCTGGCCATCGTGAGCTGCAACGCCTTCGGCGCGGGGCAGGGCGCCCTCGTCCTGGCGGACCTGGTCGAGCTCGTGGACCAGGCGGACCTGATCTACAGCGCCTCCCTCTCGGCCCTCAACGGCAACACCTCTCCCCTCCACCCGAAGGTGAACGAGCTTCGGCGTCTTCCCGGACAGATCGTCAGCGCCGAAAACACGAGAAATTTCATCCGGGGGAGCTTCATCCACGACCCCGACCCCGAGCGCCCCGTCCAGGACCCCCTGAGCTTTAGGGGCGGAGCCTACGTGCACGGCACGCTGCGGGACGCCATGGAGTACGTGGACAAATTCCTGACGATCCAGATGAACACCTCGGACGACAACCCCTGCCTGCTGCTGGACGAACGGAAAATCGTCTCGTGCTCCAACTTCGAGGTGACCACGTTGGCCACAGGCTTCGAGATGCTGGCCGTGGTGCTGAGCCACGTCTCCCGCATGTCCTGCTACCGGTCCATCCGGCTGTCCAACCCCGAGCTCACGAAGCTGCCCCGGTTTCTCACCCCTGACGAGACCTACGTCCACGCCTTCGGCGCCCTCCAGAAGACCTTCACCCTGCTCGACACGGAGATACGCCACCTCTCGAACCCCTCGACGGTGGACTACCTCTCCCTGGCCGGAGGGATCGAGGATCACGCGAACAACCTGCCCCACGTCGTGCAGCGGGTCCGTAAGATCGTGGACAACCTCAGGTACGTCCTCGGCATGGAGATGATCCACGCGGCCCAGGCCCTGACCCTCCGCCGACAGAAGAATCCAGGGCTTCCTCTGGGCGTCGGCGTCGAGGCGGCTTTCGACGAGTTCAGGAGGTCCGTCCCCTGGTACGACAGGGACCGGAACATCTCGACGGATATCGAGGCGGCCTGTCAGGTCGTGAAGAGCGGTGATCTGCTGAAGGCGGCGCGGCGGGTCCGATAGATACGGAACGACGAAACAGAGGGGGCGCTCCCGGCCGGGAGCGCCCCCTCTTGTTCTGTGTGCATACCGTCCAGGGTCAACCACATATTTTCGGTCACGATATCGCGTCTTTACAGCATCTTTACGGTACTTACGGGCGAACCCGAGAGTAAGTATATGAAAAACACTGCCCGATAATATGCGATGCCCATCGCTCTCTCACACAAAAAACAGTCTTTTCCGAGGGCTATAGGGTTCAGGGCGCGAATTTTCCAATGATATCCCGACCCAAACCGAGGCCGAGGTGACGAGATATTGACTTTTTTCTTTCGAACGGTACACTGAACATGTTATATATCAGGTCAGGTGTCCCATTTTAAGGAGCTGGATTTCATGAAAGGCACCGAGAAGGTCATGGCCCTGGTCGAAGCGTTGATGTCCTCGGAACGTGACGTCGGCATACGGGATCTTGCCGCACAGACCGACATCCCCAAGAGCACTGTGCAGAGGATCCTCTCCTCCCTTCAGGGGGGAGGCTGGGTCGTTCAGGACCCCTCGACGCAAAGCTACCGAATCAGTCTTCACCTTCTAACCCTTGCCAATACCTGGCGATTGCGTCTTGAACTGAACCGCCAGTCCAGAGAGATACTTGAAGAACTCAGCATCACAACGCGTCACACCGTTCTGCTCCTCGTGCCCAGCGGTTCATGCGGGATATGCCTGAATAAAGTGGAGCCGGAGCGCACCCTCAAGCTCGTCGCCGAGGTGGGAAAGACCTTTCCCCTCCATGCCGCAGCATGCGGCAAGATCTTGCTCGCCTACTCCTCCCCCATCCTTCAAGACGAGATTCTGTCCGCACCGGTGCACTCCTTCACACCGTCGACAATAACCGACCCCGATCTGCTCAGAGAGGAAATTCAGCTCATCCGCGCCCGAGGATACGCGGTGAGTTACGGGGAGATGACCGCTGGTGCGGCCGAGATAGCGGTTCCTCTGCTGGATCAGGGGGGGAATGTTCTCGCTGCGCTCAGCATCGCGGGGCCCTGTTTTGAAATGGAGGGGCACCTCGAGGAGTACGAGGAGCTTCTCCGACTGGCCGCAGACCGCATCCTCGGGCATTCGTCCGGTTTTTGAGGAGGTTGTTGACATGAGCATGTTGCGTTCCGAAAACGTCTCGATGTATTTCGGCGGGCTGAAAGCCGTGGAGAATGTGAGCCTGGAAGTGCGGGAAGGGGAGATCCTCTCGCTCATCGGCCCGAACGGCGCGGGTAAAACCACATTTTTCAACCTGGCCAGCGGGTTTCTGACCCCGACGAAAGGGCACGTCTACTTTTCCGACAAAGAGGTCACCGGGCTGCCGCCCCATGTGATCGCCTCCATGGGGCTCGTTCGGACCTTCCAGAAGACGAACATCTTCGCTGAAGTCTCGGTGGAGGAGAGCGTGAGGATAGGGTTCAACCTCCACAGGAGGGCAAGTCTGGGCTCCATTCTTACGGGGGGGCGCGCCACACGGGACGAAGACGGGAGAATCGCCGGAGTGCTGGAGGAACTGCTCGCCTTTACCGGACTCGCTGACTGGCGGAAGGCCCTCGTGAAGAACATACCCTACGGGAAACAGAGAATGCTGTCCATCGCCATCGCGCTCGCCACGGGGCCGAAACTCCTCATGCTGGACGAACCGGCGACGGGGCTGAACCCCGTGGAGACGAAAGAGCTCATCGACATCATCCTTCGCATCCGGGGTGACCGGGGCATCACCATTCTGCTCATCGAGCACAACATGCGCCTCGTGGTCTCCATATCGGACAGAATGGCGGTCCTGAGCTACGGAGAAAAGCTCGCCGAGGGGAAGCCGGACGAAATTTCAAGGAACCCTGCGGTTATTGAAGCCTACCTGGGAAAGGGGTTTCAGAATGTTTCTCAAGGTTGACAATCTCACGGCGCATTACGGGCGGGTAAAGGCCCTCGACAACGTATCGATGGAGGCCCCCAAAGGTTCCATAGTCTCACTGATCGGAGCCAACGGAGCGGGAAAGAGCAGTTTCATGATGTGTCTTTCGGGAGTTCTCAGACCGACCAGCGGGACCATAGAATTCGACGGACAAAGGATAGAGAGCGCCTGGCCGGAGCAGATCGTCTCCCTCGGGCTGTCCCAGTGCCCTGAAGGGCGTCGGGTCTGGCCGAAGATGACCGTCCTCGAGAACCTCGAGATGGGAGCGTTCTCCGTCAGGGAGCCACGTGTTGTGGGTGAACGGCTCGAACGGGCCTTCAGCCTTTTTCCGATCCTCAAGGAACGGCAGTGGCAGCTCGCCGGCAGCCTCAGCGGAGGCGAGCAGCAGATGCTCGCCATCGCCCGAGCTCTTATGGCCGGGCCCAAACTGCTCATGCTCGACGAACCTTCCCTCGGGCTGGCTCCGATCATTGTGGAGAAGGTGATGGAGGTGATCAAAGACATTCGGGCTGCGGGAACAACGGTCATTCTCGTCGAACAGAACGCGTTCATGGCTCTTTCTATCGCCGATCACGCCTATGTCCTCGAGACCGGGAAAGTCGTGCTTTCAGGGAAAGCGTCCGAGCTACTGCAGAATGACGACGTGCGCAAGTCCTACCTTGGCATATGATGCCACATCTCAGACAGGAGGGTGCAACCATGAGAAGAAGTACGTTCCTTTCCGCTATGCTGCTGTTGGTGCTCTTGTTCGCTCTGCCGGCCTACGCCGAGCTTCCGAAGGCTCCTGTGAAGATAGGCGTCGTCCTCCCCACCTCGGGAGCCATCGCCTATGACGGAAACCTCGCTCTGAACGGCATCAAGATGGCCGTCGACGAGATCAACAAAAACGGCGGCATCAAGGGCAACGTGATCGAGCTCAGCGTCGAGGACAGCGCGGGAGTCCCAGCCACGGCCGTCGCCGCCATGGAGAAACTGGTCGGCATGGAGAAAGTCGTTGCGGTGATCGGCGACTTCGGAAGCTCCTGCACCCTTGCCATGATGGACGTGGCGAAACGGGCCCAGGTGCCGCTCATCACCCCTGTCTCCCTGGCTCCCAAAATCACGGAATCCGGAAATATATGGATGTTCAGAGGGTGCGACAACTCCAACATGATCGCCAAGGCCTTCACCAAGTGGGCCGTTCAGGAGAATGGTGCGGACAAGTGGGCGTACATCGCCATCAACACGGACTACGGCAGGGGCTCCGTCGAGTCCTTCAACGCCCAGCTGGCCGAACTCGGCGGTAAGGTCGTCTTCACCGAGTACTTCAACCAGGGCGAGACGGACTACTACCCCATCGTTACGAAACTCTCCGCAACGGACGCCAATGCGCTCTGCCTCTTCGGAGAGACCGTCGACCTGTCGAGGGTCATCGCTCAGTTCCATGAGATGGGGCTCGGCGGCAAGATGCTCATTATGGACCCGACGAGCGGGACGTTCAACGCCAAGTTCCTCGAACTCGCCAAGGAGCACGCCAACGGCATCGTCGGCGCCAGCCGCTTTGTGGCGACGATCCAGACCCCGGCGGCCCAGAAATTCGTCGCCGACTACAGAGGCCGATACGACATCGACCCGGAGAAGTACGCCCAGGCCGGCTACGACTGCACGCGCATGGTCTCCCTCGCCATCGAGAAGGCCGACTCCCTCGACACCGGGAAAATTCGGGAGAACCTGGCGGCCATCCAGTATGAGGGACCTCAGGGCAAGGCCCATTTCGACGAGAAGAATCAGCTCATCATCGACGAGTACATCATCATCGTGAAGGACGGCAAGTTCGAAGTCGCCGCCGGCCCTATCTCGGTTCAATAGTCCTGACAAGGGGAGGCCCGAGCGCGGTCTCCCCTGCACCTCCCGCTTAGAGGAGCTGAATGACCGTGACGACCATATTTTTTCAACAGATACTGAACGGCGTCATCCAGGGGTGCATCTACGCCCTCATCGCCCTGGGACTCTCTCTTGTCTTCGGGATTCTCGAGATAGCGAACTTCGCCCATGGCGAGTTCTACATGATCGGGGCCTTCATGGCCCTCTTCTCCATCACGTTCCTCGGGGTCCCCTTCTTCATTGCGATGATCATCGCCATGATCGGAATGGCCTTCGTCGCAACGGTGATCGAACGCGTCGTTTTTCGCCCCATCGTCGGCAAACCCCTGATCAACAGCATGCTTCTCTCCTTCGGTCTGTCCACCGCCCTGGCCAACCTGGCCCTGTACTTCTTCAAGGCGGACCCCAGGAAGATAACCTCCGGTCTGGCGTCCTACCGGTTCTCCTTCCTCGGGCTCTACATCACGGGGGAGCGAATCGCCATCCTCGTCCTCAGCGTCTTCCTCGTCCTTCTTCTCGCGTGGTTCATCCAGTACACCAGGACCGGCAAAGCCATGAGAGCCGTGGCACAGGACAGAACCGCCGCTCAGTTGGCCGGCATCAACATCCGTCGCATCTACTCCGTCACGTTCGCCATCAGCGGAGCCCTCGCGGCCGCCGCAGGCACCATGGTGGGGGCCATGTTCTTCGTCAACCCGGAGATGGGGTTCACCGTGGTCCTGAAATCCTTCGTCATCGTCACCCTCGGAGGATTCGGGAAGATCAAGGGGGTCATCTTCGCCGCCATCCTCATCGGCCTCGTCGAAAGCCTCGGAGGAGGCTTCATCAGTTACGCGTACAAGGATGCCTACCCATTTCTTCTTCTCATCCTGCTCTTCATTCTCAAACCCGAAGGTTTGGCGGGGGGGAAATGACCGTGAAAAGAAAGCCGTATATCCTTCTCTGTATCATCGCCGTTCTGGCGGCACTGCTCGGTATCCCGAGGCTCTTCTCCATGGACTACTATCTCCACATCTTCGTCATGTCGGAGATCTACGCCGTTTTGGCCCTCTCCCTTTCCCTTCTCGTCGGGTTTACCGGGCAGGTCTCCATGGGACACGCCGCTTTTTACGGCATGGGTGCCTACGCTTCGGCCATCCTGAGCCTCCGCCTCGGCCTCTCCTTCTGGGTCACCTTCTGGATGGCCGGGCTCCTCGTCGGAACCGTGGCGTATCTCATTGGAAGGCTCGTCCTGCGGCTGAGAGGGCACGTCCTCGCCATAACCACGGCATTCTTCTGCGTCCTCGTCACCGTGGTCATGAACAACTGGATCCCCGTGACCAACGGCCCTATGGGCATCACGGGCGTCCCCTCCCCGTCTCCGTTCTCCCTCTTCGGGGTACACGCTGTCATCGAGACGAGAGCCCAGTATTACTATCTGGGGCTCCTCTTCGTGGCGTGCGTGGTCTATTTTCTCTGGAGGATCGAGAGCTCCAGGATCGGCGACGCCATGATCGCCGTCAGAGAAAACGAGGAGCTGGCGAAATCCATCGGCATCGATACGATGAAGAGCAAGGTGCTGGCCTTTACCATCAGCGGTGCTCTGGCCGGCCTTGCCGGGGCGTTCTACGCCCACTACATCCACTTCATCAGCCCCGTCACCTTCACCATCAACGAGTCCATCAACATCCTCGTTATGGTCATATTCGGCGGAATGAGCACCCTTTTCGGCCCGATCCTCGGAGCCGTCTGCCTCACCATACTTCCGGAGTTCCTCCGCATGGCCGGTGAGCTTCGCCTCGTGATCTACGGCATTGCGCTCATCGTCTTCATCATCTGGATGCCCATGGGAATATGGGGGACGATCCAGAGAATCCTGCTCCCGAAGGGGCCGGAAAAAACGCAGGGATAAGCCGGCACGCCGGTTTCGAATAATCCGGGCTGACGGGTCAATGGGGCGGTCTTTTCAACGGTTCATCACCCCTTCGTTCGGCATCACAACCCCGACCGGAGCACGCGCTCGGGACGTCCGGGGACGAGCGTGCGCGATTTTTGTCTTTCTCCCGTGCGGGAGCGTCCGAGAACCAAAGAGCGGCATCCCGATGCAATGGCCCTCCCGATCGAAGGCCGGGGGGAAGTTTTTGAACCATGATATCCGAAAAGTACCGCCACCCCTCCCGACAGGGGTGACAGCGCCCTCTCCGCGTGTCGATAGAACAAAACGTTGAAACCATCTGGTTTTTCAGATATGATGAAAGGACTTCGAAAAGGCACTTTCAGGAGGGATCCCATGGGGCGTTTCGTGGCACAGAGGTTGCTCATGCTCGTTCCCGTTCTGCTGGGGGTCTCTCTGGTGGCTTTTTGCATCATACAGCTCTCTCCGGGGGACCCCGCCCAGGTGATGGCCGGAATGGAGGCCTCGGAGGCCGACATCGAGATGATTCGGGAGAAATTCGGGCTGAACGAGCCGCTCCCCGTGCAGTACTGGGCGTTCCTCAAAGGGCTCTTCTCGGGGAACCTGGTCTCCCTGCGCTACGAGGCCCCCGTCATGGAGATCGTCCTCCCCCATCTGAAAAACACCCTCATCCTGGCCTCCATGAGCATCGTCCTCGCCGTGCTGCTCGGGGTGGCCACCGGGGTGTGCTCCGCCGTGATGAGAAAAACCTGGGTGGACTACCTCGCCACGGTGCTGGCCCTCTTCGGCGTCTCCATGCCGGTCTTCTGGTGGGGGCTCCTCCTCATGCTCCTCTTCTCCGTGAAGCTCGCGTGGCTCCCTTCGGGGGGCATGGGGACCTTCGCCCATCTCATCCTCCCCTCCGTCGCCCTGGGGACCTCCTCGGCGGGGATCATCGCCAGGATGACCCGGTCGAGCATGCTCGACGTCCTCAAGCAGGACTACATCACCACCGCCACGGCGAAAGGCCTTGTCCGGAGCGTCGTTGTGGGGCGCCACGCCCTGAGGAACGCCCTCATCCCCACGGTGACCGTCATAGGGTTGCAGTTCGGCCAGCTTCTCGCCGGAGCGGTGCTGACGGAGACGGTGTTCTCGTGGCCCGGTGTGGGGCGTCTTCTCGTCACGTCCATTCTCTCCCGGGATTTCCCCATGGTCCAGGCCACCCTCGTCATCGTGGCGGCGCTCTTTGTCTTCGTCAATCTCGCCGTGGACATGCTGTACGCCGTTCTGGACCCGAGGATCCGCTACCATGGCCGGTAAACCCTCCTCCCTCAGGCTCATCTTCGGCCGCATACGAAGGAACCCCATCGCCTTCCTCGGTCTGCTGATCATTCTGGGGTATGTCGGGATGGCCCTCTTCGCCCCGGTCCTCGCCCCCCACGACCCCATACGCCAGGACTTGGACAAATCCTTCGCCCCCATCTCCGCCGAACACCCTCTGGGGTGCGACGAGTTCGGGCGGGATATCCTGTCGAGAATCCTCTTCGGCGCGCGGATCTCCCTGACCATCCAGGTCTTCTCCGTGGGGATCGCGCTCTTCGTCGGCGTCTTCCTGGGGGCGATCAGCGGCTTCTTCGGGGGGTGGATCGACGAGGGGATCATGCGGATCATGGACATCCTGCTCGCTTTTCCGGGGATCCTCCTCGCCCTGGCCATCGTCGCCATGCTCGGGCCGGACCTTCACAACCTGATCATCGCCATCGGGATATACTCTATCCCGCAGTTCGCCCGAATCACACGGGGTTCGGTGCTCACCGTCAAGCAGAACGAGTACGTCACGGCGGCCCGGGCCATCGGGGAGACGAAGCCATCCGTCATCCTCCGATACGTCCTGCCGAACGCCATCTCCCCCATCATCATCCAGACCACCCTCAGGATGGCCACGGTGCTGCTCACCGCCGCGGGGCTCGGGTTTCTCGGCCTCGGGGTCCAGCCCCCCCAGCCCGAATGGGGGACCATGCTCAGCACCGCGCGGATGTACCTCAGGAGTGCCCCCATGGTGGCTTTTTTCCCCGGCGTGTCCATCATGATCGTCGTGCTGGGGTTCAACTTTTTCGGCGACGGGCTCCAGGATGCCCTGAACCCCAAACTGAAGGACTGATGTCATGGGCGATCCCATTCTCTCCGTGAAGAACCTGACGGTGCACTTCCATACGGAGGCCGGCGTGGTGAAGGCCCTGGAGGACGTCTCCTTCTCCGTCGGCCAGGGAGAGGTGCTCGGCCTCGTGGGCGAGACGGGATGCGGAAAGTCCGTCACCGCCCTCTCCGTCATGAGGCTCATCCCCACTCCTCCGGGGCGGATCGTGGGGGGGACCATCCACTTCGACGGACGGGACGTCCTTGCGCTCAGCGAGGAGGAGATGCGGTCCCTGCGGGGGAAGGACATGGCCATGATCTTCCAGGACCCCATAAGCAGCCTGAACCCCGTATTCACCGCCGGATACCAGGTGGAGGAGGCCATCGTCACCCACGAAGCCGTCCCGCGAAGGGAGGACCTGATCGCCAGGGTGACGGGGCTCTTCAAAAAGGTGAACATAAGCGACCCCGAGAAGAGCGTGAGGAGCTACCCCCACATGCTCTCGGGGGGGATGAAGCAGAGGGTCATGATCGCCATGGGGCTGTCGTGCAGCCCCAGGCTCATCATCGCCGACGAGCCGACCACCGCCCTGGACGTCTCCATCCAGGCGCAGATCCTGAGCCTCATCCGGCGGCTTCAGATGGAGGGCGGGAGCAGCGTGCTCCTGATCTCCCACGATCTGGGCGTCATCGCGGCCATGGCGCAGACGGTGGCCGTGATGTACGCCGGAAGCATCGTGGAGAAGACCTCGGTGAAGACCCTTTTCGACCGGCCTCTGCACCCCTACACCCGGGGGCTTCTCGGAGCCATCCCCCGGCTGGACGTGGATCAGGAACGGCTCTCCGTCATTCCGGGAACCCTGCCCGATCTCTTCAACCTCCCGCGGGGGTGCAAGTTCCGCGAGCGGTGTTCCGAAGCCCTTCCCCTGTGCGCCGAGGGGCGTCCCCTCCTCGCAGAGATCGAACCGGGACACGAGGTGGCCTGCTATGCCCGTGCTTGAGGTCCGGAATCTCGTCAAGCACTTCACGTCGGGCGGCGGCCTCCTGGGCGGAGCGAAGCGGGTCGTTCGGGCCGTGGACGACGTGTCCTTCACCCTGTCCGGGAACGAGACCCTAGGCGTGGTGGGAGAGTCGGGGAGCGGGAAGTCCACCCTCGGTTTTCTCGCCCTGGGGCTCCTTTCCCCGACAGCGGGGGAGATCCGTTTCCTCGGCAGGCCTGTGAACGATCTCGGGGACAGAGAGAACAGGGAGTTCCGAAGGAAGGCCCAGATCGTCTTTCAGAACCCCTTCGCCTCCCTCAACCCCAGGATGACCGTCCGGGACATACTGGACCGGGTTCTGAAGGTCCACGGGCTGCCCTCCGTCTCCGAGGACGGGGAGGTCGTCCCGTCCCTCCTTCGGGAGGTCGGCCTCCGTCCGGAGCACGCCGGACGGTACCCTCACGAGTTCTCGGGCGGGCAGCGCCAGCGCATCGCCATCGCCAGAGCTCTGGCCTCGGGGCCGGAACTCATCGTCCTGGACGAGCCGACCTCGGCCCTCGACGTCTCGGTGCAGGCCCAGGTACTCAACCTCCTCCAGGACCTCCAGAGGGCCAGGGGGCACTCCTACCTCTTCATTTCCCACAACCTGGCGGTGATCCGCCACGTGAGCCACAGGGTGGTGGTCATGTACCTCGGCAAGTTCATGGAGATGGCTCCCAAGGAGCGGCTCTACTCCGCCCCGCTCCATCCGTACACGAGAGCCCTCCTGGCGAGCGTGCCCAAACCCTTCGTGACGGACGAAAACATAGAGGACAAGGTGATCGCCGGGGACATCCCCAGCCCCTCAGCTCCCCCGGCCGGCTGCCGATTCAACACGCGATGCCCTCTTCGCACCCCCCTGTGCGAGGAGGAGGAACCGGAATGGAAGGAGGTGGGGAAGGAACACTTCGTGCGATGTCACCGAGTGGACGAATGGGTTTAGGGGCAGTTTCCGAGCCGACAAAGAAGGAGGTTGCATTCATGAAAAACAGGCGTTTTCTGCTCTTCGTTCTGACAGTACTGGTTCTCTTCGTCGCCTCGTCCGCTTTCGGGGCGGCTTCCACAACACTGACCGTGGGCCAGGGAGCCGAGCCCGTGGAGCTGGACCCGCAGAATATCACGGACAACCCGTCCGAAGAGGTCTGCTTTCAGATCTACGAGGGGCTTGTTGGGTTCGACGTGGAGGACGGCAGGCTGGAGGTGGCACCCCGCCTCGCGGACTCCTGGGAGGTCTCCGAGGACGGCAGGGTGTGGACCTTCCACTTGAAGAAGGGCGTGGTCTTCCACAGCGGAGCCCCCTTCAACGCCGAAGCCGTGAAGAAGAATTTCGACCGGCTGCTCACCGGAAAATACAAGAGAAGCTCCCTGTTCACCCCCTTCCTCTCCGAGGTCAAGGTTGTGGATGACGCGACGGTCCAGTTCCTCCTCTCCATGTCCTTCGGCCCGTTCCTTCATACCATGTGCCATACGGCCGCCATCATCATCGACCCGACGAGCATCGACTCCGGAGTGGAGATCAAGAACAACCCCTCGGGGACGGGGCCCTTCAAGTTCAAGAGCTGGCAGAAAGGCGACAGAATCACCCTCGAGGCCTTCGACAAGTACCGGGAAGGGAAACCGGCCATGGAGACGGTGGTCTTCATGTCCATCCCGGACGACAATGCCAGAACCATGATGCTCGAGACCGGCGAGATCGACATCGCCGAGCGGATCTCCGCCTTCGAAGTGGAGCGTCTCAAGAAGGACCAGAACATCGCACTGACGATCCAGCCCGGCATGAGGGTCATGTACATCGCCATGAACAACCTCGACCCCACCCTGAAGGACCCCAAGGTCCGCCAGGCAATAAACTATGCCGTGAACCGGGAGGCCATCTGCAGAAACATCCTCAAGGGCTACGCCCGCCCCATAGACTCCCCCATGGCCTACGCGGTGAACGGCTACGCTCCGGTAGAGGGCTATAAGTACGACCCCCAGAAGGCCAGAGCGCTCCTCGCCGAGGCCGGCTGGAAGGACACCGACGGCGACCGAATCCCCAAGAAGGGCGGGAAGAGGCTGGAGCTGAACCTCTGGTCGCCCAACGGACGGTACCCCATGGACCTGAAAACCGCCGAAGCGGTGCAGGGGTACCTCCACGAGATAGGGATCGACGCCAAGCTCTCCACCATGGACTGGGCGGCCTTCCTCGCCGCTACGTCCGTGAAGCCCGAGGAGAACAAGTCCCAGCTCTTCCTCATGGGCTGGTCCCCCTCCACGGGAGACTCCGACTGGGTTCTCCGCCCCCTGTTCCACACGAAGCAGTGGATCCCCGAGGGCGGGAACCGTTCCTTCTACTCCGACACCGAGGTGGACAGGTATGTCGACATCGGCATGACGGAGAACGACCCCGAGAAGCGCAAGGCGGCCTACCTGGAGGCTCAGAAGCTCATCATCGCCGACGCGCCCTGGCTCACCCTCTACGTCCTCGACAACGTGAACGGCAGGAGGAGCAACGTGAAGGGGCTCGTGGAATCCCCGCTGGAGCTCATCTTCGTCAAGGGAGTGACCAAGGAGTAGCACTCTTTCCCGGGAGGTCAATCGCCCGGTACGCAAGGCAGGAGGGGAGGACCGCGGTCCTCCCCTCCTGCTCTGTCCGGATTTGTCGAAGACACCTCTTCGCCTCGCCCCGACGGGGCTCTCTCCTCATCAGGCACCCCTTCACGCGGCTGCGCGCCTCACCCTTCGCGGCGGTGAGCAAGGGACGCGCCCCGGTGGACGACCGTCGCCGGAGAGGACCCTACAGGCTCACCACCAGCACGCCGACGGAGACGACGCATATGCCGATCCACTGAAGGATCGTCACCGTCTCTTTCAGGAAGACGACGCCGATCAGCGCCGTGATCAGCGGGCTCGTCGCCGATATGGGCGTTCCGACGGAGACGGGGATGAGCTGGAGCCCCTTCGCGAAAAAGTATCCGCCCGCTCCGAGCCCCGCTCCTCCGGCCACAGAGGCCAAGAACCAGGGTTTCCAGCCGAGACGGAAGATGGCCAGAGGATTTCGCCCCGAGCGCAGCTCCATCGTGACCCAGGAGCTCCAGCAGAGGACAAAGAGGAAGTAGCTCCTCCAGAGCGTCACCGTGACCGGCGCGATGTGTCGCTCTGAGATGAGCCACTTCTGCAACAGCAGCGCGCACCCCCAGCTGAAGGCCGTCAGGATGGCAAAGAAGAAGCCCGAGCGCATCGCTGCCCGTTCCTCCGCGCTCCGGTGTTCGGCGGGGTGGTGGTCCCCGTCCGTCTGCGATCCGTCGCGGTCTTGATCCCGTGCCCCTTTTCGGGGCGTCCAGATGCCCCCTCGCAGCAGGATCAGCCCACCGACGATGAGCACCGTGCCGAGGACGACGGAGGGTGTCATGGGCTCGCCGAGCCAGACCGTCGAACCCAGGATCACGAAGATGGGGTAACTGCAGGCGATGGCCACGGCCCTGCTTGCACCGATCTGCTGGATCGCCCTGAAATAGGCCAAATCCCCCAGCACGTTGCCCGACAGTACCACTGTCCCTATCAAAAAGAGCAGCTCGAAGGAGGGAGGCCCGTTCAGAGGGACGCCCTCCATGCAGGAGAACAACGTCACGCTCCCCGCGAACGTGACGGTCCGAGCCGTCAGCATCTGAACCCGGCTCATGCCCGTCAGACCCTTTTTGAGGAGGATGGGGGCGATCGCCCAGCAGAGCGCGGCGAGGGCAGCATAGGTTATACCAAGGACGTTCACGGTCTTTTGAACCTCCCTCCTCTCGTCACTTTGTCACGAAACCGCCGCGGAGCGGCATACCGTTCCGCGGCGGACATTCACGCCGCAGAGAAGAAGCGCCGGACAAGGTCCTCACGCGGGAGGGGCGTACTGCGGGAGGGCTGCACCCTTCTTCCTCCTTCTTCACAGCCGACGGAGCCCGTTCGTCCTGAAGGCGCCGCCCGGACGCGGAACAGGCGCTGCCCCGGTGTCCCCAGCGTACCCCGTGGACTTCAGGGACGCACCGCAGCGCCTTCCCCTGGGTCGACGCGCTTCTCCGCGGCGTTCTCCGTCAGAACGTGCCGGCCAGACGGTAGGCGTGGCGGTGCACCGCCTGGTCGATGGTGTAGGCCATCCCCTCGGCCACGTCGTAGAAGCTCTCCGACGACTGCCCCGCCATATGGCGGCGGACGGCCTCCTTCAGCTGGCCGTAGAAGTACGCCATGAAGACCTCGATGGCCTTCTCGTTCACGCCGCCCTTCGTCGCGTGGTTGCGCGTGGACTCCTCGAGCTCGGCTCGGGTGGCCAGCTGCACGGTGCACAGCAGGGACTCGAAGTTGGCGCCGTGGAAGTCGCGGGCGAGCGCCTCGTCGCACCCCATGTCCAGGATGTACCGGAGGATGCCCTTGTACCAGGCCATGGTCACGCTCCCGATGAAATCCCCTATTTTCTCGGGGACATCCCGCGTGGAGCTCGCGCAGACGCCGTCCCCCGAGAGCCCCATGGCCCTCCGGTAGGAGGCGCGCATGGCGCTGCCCACGTCCGACGTCGTGACCGGGCAGCCAAGCTCCTGAAGCGCCTCGGAGACGGCGTAGCTGATCTCGAAGCACGTGTGGGCGGTATTCTTGCTGGACAGAGCGTAGAGCGACTGGTCGTGCGGCAGGAGGAACGTCCGCCCGAAGAGGTTCGAGAGGTCGATGGCGCGCTGCCGCCGCTCCGGGGGGAAGGGGTCGCCGGGCGTGAAGACCAGAAAGCTCGCCCCGTACTTTTCGAGAGAAACCCCTCCCACCGTCTCCATCATGCTCGGAAGGAACTTGACGCAGTGGATGTCCCCCCCGAGACGGGTGTAGTAGTACTGCGGGTCCGGAACGGGGCCGAAGGTGTAGATGTCCGGAAGGGGGATGCCCTCCCGCCGCACCTCGGAGAAGTAGGGCACGAGGGCCGATGAGATGATGCCGGGGATCTGCGGCGGAGGCGGGCACATGACGACGATGTCCGGCCGTCTCTCTCGGAGGACTTCGAGGGTGTTGTCCACGGTGATGGCGAAGGGGTATCGGGAGCGCAGCGCGTCGAGATCCTTGTCCGTTGCCTTGATCACGGCGACGTTCGTCGCGACGCGGTCGCCCAGAAGCATCTCGTACCCGGGATACAGGAACCCTCCGATGAAGCCCATTCCGACGACGACGATATTCTTTGTCTCCAACACGCCTCTCACCTCAGTCGGGAGCACGAAAGGGCCTTCCCGTTCACCCGCAGAACGAAGCCCCCGGCGGGAGAAACGGCGGGCGCATGCCCTCCCTTTCGCTACTCCATCATCATTGATGAACCTTCGTAGTATATAACGAACGGCTTCACTGCGCCAACGCGTCGATCTGCCCGCCTCCGCAGGGAGCGCAGAGGGGCCGCACCGGGGTGTCACCGGACGAACCACGGGCCGCCCTTTAGCTCCGCTTTGTCTTGGGGTGTGCCGCCAGCAGGTAGTCCTTCAGCACCACCACGTGGTTGCGCTCCTCGTCCTTCGCGGCGGTGAGCAGGGTGATCCTGCCCTTCTCAGCCTCGGACCGGAGCGTTTCCATGTCCGAACCCGCCATGGCAAGCTCGGCGAGGTAGTGCTTCCTGAACTCGTCGAAGCGCTCCTTGTCCTTGTGGAACCACGTCCGAAGCTCCGTGCTCGGCGTGACGCCCTTGAGCCAGAGGTCGGCGGCGAGCCGCTCCTTCGATATGCCCCGGGGCCACAGGCGGTCCACGAAAATACGGGTGCCGTCGTCGGGGGAGGGAGCGTCATAGACCCGCTTGATCCGAATGTCCATTCTGTTTTCCTCCATGGTTGTCGAACCACTCCACGATCTCCCGCAGGCGGGCCAGGCGGTTTTTCGGCCTGCCCGACCGGCTGAGCTCGTGGTTCTCGCCTCTGAAGAGGCACAGACGGCTCTCCACGCCCAGGACCTTCATGGCGGTGAACATCTGAAAGGCCTGGTCCATCTCGCACCGGTAGTCCTCCGTGGACTGGAGGAGCAGAAGCGGCGTCCTCGCCTGGGGTGCGTACCGGAGGGGCGAGTCCCTCCAGGGCATGTCGCTCTCCCAGGGTCTGCCGCCGTGCTGGTCCTGAACGTAGTAGTACCCGATGTCGCTGCT
>CALCQG010000052.1 GCA_937897575.1 uncultured Synergistales bacterium
GGAGGAGTAGCGATGTCCCATCGAAGCATCGAGGAGCTCTGCGAGGAGTTGTTGCAGAAGGGCGTGGAGGCGAAGTCCGGAGGAGGGGAGAAGGCGCTCGGGAAGCAGAAGGCGAAGGGCAAGGGGAGTGCGCGCGAGCGCATCGACCAGCTCCTTGACCCGGGGACCTTTGTTGAAGTGGACGAATTCGTCCGCCACCGGTGCACCAACTTCGGCCTTGAAGAGACGGCGTACTACGGCGACGGCGTGGTCACGGGCTGGGGCCTGGTGGACGGCCGACGGGTCTACGTCTACAGCCAGGACTTCACGGTGCTGGGTGGCTCACTGGGCGAACAGCACGCGGCGAAGATCTGCAAAGTCATGGACATGGCGCTCTCCACGGGCTGCCCCGTCATCGGCATCAACGACAGCGGCGGAGCGAGAATCCAGGAGGCCGTGGACTCCCTGAACGGCTACGGAGAGATCTTCTACCGGAACACCGTCAGCAGCGGCGTCATCCCCCAACTCTCCATCATAGCGGGTCCCACGGCGGGGGGCGCGGTATACAGCCCGGCCCTCACGGACTACATCTTCATGGTGGAGAAGACGGGCATCATGCACATCACGGGCCCTGCGGTCATCAAATCGGTGACGGGGGAAGACGTGACCAGCGAAGCCCTCGGAGGCTCCCAGACCCACAACGCCATCAGCGGCAACGCGCACTTCACGGCCAAGACGGAGACGGAATGCTTCCAGCAGGTCAGAAAACTCCTCGGCTACCTCCCCTCGAACAACCTCGAAGACGCGCCGACCGGTTCGACGACGGACGACCCCTACCGCCGGGAGATGGCCCTCCGCGAGACCGTCCCCACCAACCCCAACAAAGGGTACGACGTCCGTGACGTCATCCGGAAAGTGGTGGACGACGGAGACTTCTTCGAAGTCCAACCCCTCTGGGCGAAGAACATCCTCACGGGGTACGCCCGAGTGGGAGGCAAAGCCATCGGCATCATAGCGAACCAGGCGAACCACCTGGCGGGGTGTCTGGACATCAACGCCTCGGACAAAGCCAGCCGCTTCATCCGACACTGTGACGCCTTCAACCTCCCCATCGTCACCTTCGTGGACGTCCCCGGCTACCTCCCCGGCACGGAACAGGAGTACGGCGGCATCATCCGGCACGGAGCCAAGATGCTCTACGCGTACAGCGAAGCCACCGTCCCGCTCGTGACGGTCGTACTCCGGAAAGCGTACGGCG
Source organism: uncultured Synergistales bacterium (assembly GCA_937897575.1). Lineage (GTDB taxonomy): Bacteria > Synergistota > Synergistia > Synergistales > Aminobacteriaceae > CALCQG01. Next base: position 1,238 of record CALCQG010000052.1, read on the forward strand.
GAGCGTACCTCGGCATGTGCAGCAAAGCGACGGG
>CALCQG010000053.1 GCA_937897575.1 uncultured Synergistales bacterium
GGAAACAGGGCGCTCGCGTTGCAACGCGGTGAAACGATCGCCCAATGGGCGGATGCCGGCGGTGTCCTCGTCAGCACGGGCGGCGCCCTTCTCGCCCCTCTTGCCAGCGGGACGAAGGACCTCCGCATCGAGGTGGCGGGGGAGTACAACCGCAACGGGCTGCTCGACTGGCTTGTGCATGCCGGATATGTCCGGTCGGACGTGGTCTGGTCCCCCGGGCAGTTCGTCTTCCGAGGCTACATCCTGGACCTTTTCGACCCGGCCTATGCCTATCCGCTGCGCATCGAATTCTTCGACGATGTGGTGGAGAGCATACGGAGCTTCGCCCCTCGAACGCAGCAGAGCGTGGGCGTCCTTCCCTCCATGGACATCCACTCCCTGAATCAGTCCAAGGACAGACACCTTCACGAGCTCCTCCCGGCCGAGACGATGCTCCTGTACGTCGAGCCCTCGCGGATCGAGCTGGCAGCGGAGACCTACGCGGGGATGTGGAACGACATAGCCCTCTCGATGGGGGAGCAGCCCCTCCCTCCCTGGCAGGAAACGGCCCTTCGCCTGGCGGTACACCCCCGCCTTCGGCTGACCTCCGCGGTGCAGCAGACGGTGGCCGCCCTCTCGCTGGAGGAGATCCCCCTTTTCAGGGGCAATCTCGACGCCTTCCGGTGGACCTGCTCAACCTGGCGCGAGGACGGTTACCACATACGGTTGGTGACCACCAACCCCCGTCTGCTCTCCTACGATGCCCGCTCGGACCTGTCGATCGTCGAGGGGACCCTCTCCCGGGGGTTTCTCGATTCCTCCGAACGGGTCGTCTACGTGTCGGACCTCGAACTCGCGGGCATATCGGAGAGAATACCCTCCCCTGCGGGTTTCGCCCAACCTCCGAAGGAGTGGCACGACCGCTTCACCGAGGGGCAGCTGCTCATTCACGAGGAGTACGGCCTCTGCGCCTTCCGCGGGTCGGAGGAGGTGCGCGTCTCGGGAGAGGTGATGGACAGCCTGATCCTCGAGTTCGCCAACAACCAGAGGCTCTTCCTTCCGATCCTGCACCTGTACAAGATAACGCCGCTCCCGGACCATGTGGGCGAGGAGGTCCGCCTCGACTCCCTGAAGGGCGTCCGCTGGAGAAAGCGGATCGCCAAGACCAGAGAGCGCGTCCGGGAGGAACTTCAAGGGTTGGTGGCCCTCTATGCCAGGCGCGAGCTTGTCCGAGGCGTCGCCTTTCCTCCGAAGGACGACCTCTTCGAGGAGTTCGAAGAGGCCTTCCCCTTTCCCGAGACGAGGGATCAGTTGGCGGCCATCGCCGACGTGTCGCGCGACATGGAAAGCGCCTATCCCATGGATCGCCTCCTCGTCGGGGACGTGGGCTACGGAAAGACGGAGGTGGCCATCCGGGCCGCCTTCAAGGCGGTCCAGGGGGGAAAGCAGGTCGCCGTCCTCGTCCCCACCACAATTCTGGCGCAGCAGCACTACCACTCCTTTCTCGCACGACTGACGGGCTTCCCCGTCCGGACGTCGCTCCTCTCCCGGTGCAGCACGAGGAAGGAGCAGTCCGCCGTGCTGAAGGATGTGGAGGAGGGGCGGACGGACATCCTCATCGGGACGGCCCGGATGCTCCAGAAAGACGTTCGTTTCAAGGACCTCGGGCTCATCGTGGTCGACGAGGAGCATCGCTTCGGCGTCCTCTCCAAGGAGAAGCTCAAGGTCACCCGAGAGAACGTGGACGTGCTCATGCTCTCCGCCACGCCCATCCCCCGGACCCTGGCCCTCTCTCTGAAGGGGATGCGAAGCATCTCGGTGCTGAACGACCCGCCCAGGGACAGGGGGACCGTCCTCACGACCGCCGGCCCATGGAACGCCGCCATCGTCCGGGGCGCGATCGCGCGGGAAGTGGAGCGGGGCGGCCAGATCTTCTACGTCACGAACCGGATCGCCCGGGTCCAAAGCTGCGTGGAGTATCTCACGGCGCTCTTCCCCGACCTGTCCATAGCGTCCGCCCACGGCCGGATGAAGGAGAAGGAGCTGGAGGACACCATGCTCGACTTCTATCAGGGCAAGATACAGATCCTCGTCTGTACGACCATCGTGGAGAGCGGGCTCGACGTCCCGGGAGCGAACACGCTCATCGTGGAGAACTGCCAGGAGCTCGGGCTGGCGCAGATGTACCAGCTGCGAGGGCGCGTCGGCCGTCGTGAGGAGTCCGCCTTCGCCCTCTTTCTCTACCCCGAGGGGCAGCCTCTGGGGCGGGAGACCCTTGAACGGCTCGACTCGATCACGACGCTCACCACAGGCGCGGGGTACGACCTGGCCCTCCAGGACCTCAGAATCCGCGGCAGCGGTAGCCTGATAGGCACCTCGCAGCACGGCGCCGAAGGCAACTCCGTCGACTCCTACCTCTATTACGCCATGCTCGAGGAGGAGATAGGAAAACTGCGGGGCGAAATGTCCACAGCGGCCGAGGTAACCGTCGACATCCCGTGCCTGGTGCCGTCGTCCTACATTCCGCAGGAGAGCATCCGAATCACCCTCTACCGAAGGCTGCTCCGGGTCGAGGGACTTCACGACCTCGCCTCGCTGGCGCGGGAGGTACAGGATCGCTTCGGCCCCATCCCCGAGGCGCTTCGCGCCCTGATGGACGTCTCGTTCCTGCGGGCGGCGGGCGGACGATACGGAGTGACCTCCGTGGATCTGTCCAGAAAGGAGATCGTCCTTCGGGGACGGGCGGAGCTTCTGGACGAACTCAAAAAAAAGCGTTTCTGGTATAGAATGAGTGACAAAATCGTGGGACCAGGAGGGTATGCCGGCCTGTCCCAGCTCATTCACGTTCTGCGAAACATGAGGGAGGATGAAGTCCAGTGAAGGAAGAGGAGAGCGGTGCGCTCTTTCGACGGTTGCTCTCGGTCATGGCGACGTTGCGCGCCCCGGGCGGATGTCCGTGGGACAGGGAGCAGACCATCGAGAGCCTGCGGACCTACATCACCGAGGAGTCCTACGAGCTCGTGGACGCCATCGGTCGGGGAGAATACGGCGATATCTGCGAGGAGTGCGGCGACGTGCTCCTGCAGGTAATCTTTGTCGCCCAGATCGCATCGGAGACGGGGCGCTTCTCCATTGAGGACGTTCTCGCCGGCCTCGTCGAAAAACTCGTCCGGCGGCACCCTCACGTCTTCGCCGGGAGTGACGCTCGGACGAGCGCCGACGTTCTCCAGAACTGGGAGGAGATAAAGACCAGGGAGAAGCAGCGGCGGAAAAAGGATCCTTCGCTGCTCGCGGGGGTGCCTGACGGCCTTCCCCCCCTCGCCAAGTCGTTCCGCATCCAGGCAAAGGCGGCTCATGTGGGATTCGATTGGGAAAAGGGCGATTTCGCGCCACTTTATGGTAAAGTGGAGGAGGAAATTTTGGAGCTGAAGGACGCTCAGTCCTCCGAGCAGTTGGATTGTGTGGAGGATGAGGTCGGTGATTTGTTGTTCGCCGTGGTCAATCTGGCCCGGCATCTGGGCGTGAACCCGGACTCCGCTCTCTCCCGGGCGAACCGGAAGTTTACCGGGCGCTTCGAGTTTGTCGAAGGCCAGGTTACGGAGAGCGGACGGCCGTGGAAGTCCTTCACTCTTGATGAACTGGAGACGTTCTGGCAGGAGGCGAAAGGCGCCTGCCGGTTGTCTGCATGCACGGACGGGGACGACATGAGCATGGGAGGGAACGATCATGAGCAGTGAGACGAAAGGCGAGAAGAAGATGAAAAAATTGGAGAACGTCGCTCTTCCTCAGGAGACGCATCCGACGCCGGTACACGAGAAGGCACAAGAACCTGCGCCTCTTCCTGTCCAAAAAAGGGCCGGCATCACGGACACGACGCTGCGTGACGGCCATCAGTCCCTGATGGCCACGAGGATGCGCATCGAGGATATGACCCCCATCGCGGAGGCCATGGACGAGATAGGCTTCCACTCCATGGAGGTGTGGGGCGGCGCGACTTTCGATACGTGCATGCGGTTTCTGGACGAGGACCCCTGGGAGCGCCTTCGCAAACTCCGGAAAATTTTCAAGAAGACCAAGCTGCAGATGCTGCTCCGAGGGCAAAACGTGGTGGGGTACCGGCACTACGCCGACGACACGGTCCGCGAGTTCGTCAAACGGGCGGTCGGGAACGGCCTTGACATCATCCGTGTTTTCGACGCTTTGAACGACCTTCGCAACATGGAGGTGGCGGCGGACCAGATCAAAAAAGAGGGGGCCCACCTCCAAATGTCCTTCTCCTTCACCCTGTCGCCCGTCCACTCCCTCAAGGCCTTCGCGAAGCTCGCACGGGACATGAAATCCATGGGGGCGGACTCCATCTGCATCAAGGACATGGCCGGGCTTATCAGCCCCGTGGAAACCGCCGCCCTGGTGCAGGCGGTCAAGAAGGAGACGGGCCTTCCGATCCAGATACACTCCCACTACACGAGCGGTATGGCCTCCATGTCCTACTACGCGGGGCTGGAGGCGGGAGCCGATGTCGTTGACTGCGCCATGTCGCCCTTTGCCCTGGGCACGAGCCAGCCTCCCGTGGAGTCCATGGTCGCGGCGCTGAAGGGCGGTCCCATGGACACGGGGATCGAACTGGAAAAACTTGTTCCGATAGCGCAGCATTTCAAGACGATCCGGGAGAAGTACTCCGACATCTTCATCGATCTTGGCGGTGTGGACATCAACGTGCTCCTCTATCAGATCCCGGGAGGGATGTATTCCAACCTCGTGAGCCAGCTCAGGGAGCAGAACGCGCTGAACAAGCTGCCGGCGGTTCTGAAGGAGATCCCCCGGGTGCGCCAGGAGATGGGCTATCCGCCTCTCGTGACTCCGACCAGCCAGATCGTCGGTACCCAGGCCACGCTGAACGTCCTCGTGGGCGAGCGATGGAAGGTCGTGCCGAAAGAGGTCCGGAGCTACTTCCTCGGGCAGTACGGCAAACCGCCCGCTGAGCTCGACCCGCAGGTACAGAAGAAGGTCATAGGGGATGAGACACCCATCACCTGCCGTCCGGCGGAGAACATCGCGCCGGAGCTCGAGGACGCCCGCAAGGCGATCGGTCCCTGGGTCCTCCAACCCGAGGACGTGCTCACCTACGTCATGTTCCCGGCAGTGGCCAAGGACTTCCTTGTCAAGAAGTTCTCCCGGGAGACGATGATGGACGTTGGCGTCGACGAGCTCGTGGACGGCTCGGGATATCCGGTATAGGGAGGCGGGCTGACAGCGGAACGATGGATGACGATGCGAGAGCCATTCTAGGCGAACCGGACAAGGGGTCCGATTGGATTGAATTCCACGACAGCGACACGATGTATCGCCTTGCGGGGCCCGACGACGAGAACCTCTCGGCGATCGAGGAGCGATACCCGGTCAGCCTCGTTGTCCGGGGCAACAAGCTCCGGGTCCAGGGACCCGACGACGATGTCGTCGCGATGGTCCACGGCCTGATAGGGCGTTTGCATACGGTCGCGAGGAACGGGTACCCTCTTCAGCTCGCCGACGTACGATACAGCATGGACATGATGGCCGAGAAAGGGGCGGTGGATCTCGCCCCCCTTTTCTCGGAGGTCATTGCGACGACCTCGAGGGGCAAACCCATCCGCGCCAAGACCGAGGGCCAGAAGAACTACCTGAAGGCCATCCGCGAGAATCATATCGTCTTCGCCATAGGCCCGGCGGGGACGGGAAAGACTTATCTCGCTGTCTGCCACGCCGTCGCGCTGCTGAAGGCCTCGGCCATCAGCAGAATCATCCTCGTTCGGCCGGCGGTGGAGGCGGGCGAGAGCCTGGGCTACCTCCCCGGGGATCTCCGCGAAAAGGTCGAGCCCTATGTCCGCCCGCTGTACGACGCCTTTTACGACCTTCTCTCGCCCGAGCGATTTCTGCGCTCTGTGGACAAGGGGGTCATCGAGATCGCCCCGCTTGCGTACATGAGAGGGCGAACGCTGAACGACAGCTTCATCATCCTCGACGAGGCACAGAACACGACGCCCGAGCAGATGAAGATGTTTTTGACGCGCCTGGGCTTCGGGTCGAAGGCCGTCATAACGGGCGATGTCACCCAGGTCGACCTTCCGGCGGGCAAGCAGTCGGGCCTCAAACAGGTCCAGGAGATTCTCGGCGGCATACGGGGCATCGAGTTCTTTCATCTCTCCCATCTGGACGTGGTGCGCCACGAAATCGTCCAGGAGGTGGTGAGAGCCTATGAACGGTACGACCAACGCCACGAAGGGACGTCGTGACGTGGAGGAACGACGGGGGGGGAGAGGGGGCTTCTTCGCCGATGTCGTCCATGGACGGCACCTGTTTCGAATCGGCGGAGTCCTCATCCTCATAGCGTTCGCCGTCCTCGTCGTCCTTTTGCAGTGGTTCATCGAGGACAGGGACAGCGGCTTTTTCCTCAACCAAACGTCGCCCAGGACCTACTTCGCCCTCACCCCCATGCGGTACGTGGACGACGAGGGAACGAAGGCCCTCCGGACGCGGGTGGGAGACACGGTGGCCGGAGTGATCGTCCGCGATGGGACGGCAGTGGACAGGCTCATCCTCAGGATCGAGGCCATGGTACAGGGCGATCTCAAGGGTCTCGCTCTCTCCCAGGGTCTCACGGAGCTCGTTCAGAACCTGCCGGAACCGGAGCGGAAAAAAATTCTCCAGGAGGCGGCCGCCCTGGGCAATGAGTTCCTCGAGTCATCGGAGTCCGGTGCCGATATCGGCACCCCCTCGTCCGAGGCGATCTGGAGGGCGATAGAACGTCGCTCCTTCCCCGTAGAGGACAACAACATCATCTATCAGATTCTGTCTGAAATCCTCCAACCTCTGACGAGAGTGGACGACGATCTGACCGACGCCGTCCGCGATGACCTGCGGGACTCTCTGCAGCCCGTCGAGCGGACGGTGAACCCGGGAGACATCCTCGTGGAAAAGGGGCAGTACATCACACCCCAGCTGGCGAGAGTCCTCAAGATGCAGGGCTATTCCCAGTCCGACTTCCCCTGGCGACAGATTCTGCTCGTCATCATCGCCATGCCCTTCTGGCCGGTCTGGGTGCTGATTCAGACAAGAGGAGTGCGGCTCGATACCGGTGAACACCGCCCGTGGCTCTATCTCTCCTTCATCGTCGGGTTCAGTTGGCTCGCCGAATTTCTGTCGATGCTCGTGCACGCCGAGGGGATGGGGTCCCTGCTTCTGGCCGGTACGGCCTATCTGACTCTGCCACCCTCCCTTGCGCTGCAGATCGTCCTGGGTGGCAGTCTGATCGGCAGTCTGATCATCACCGGATTTTCCACGCTCCACGTGGTGCTCGTGGCGACCGTCGGCATCATCAGCGCCATCGCCGGGTTTTACTGGCTCAAAGACGTCAACTCGCGAACGACGCTCTGGAGGAAGCTCTTTTTGCTCGGGCTGATGCAGATGGCCGTGGTGATCGCGATACGCTGGGCCTTCGGGATCGCGCTGAATCCGCGAAGCGTGTTCTCGCTCTTTCTGACCAGCGCCGCGCTGAGCTCCGTCGTCATCGCCATCCTTCCCCTGCTGGAGACCGTCTTCGACGTGATCTCGCCGCTGCGCCTGATGGAGTTGAGCTCCCCCTCGCACCCTCTTCTCAAAAAACTCCAGATGGAGGCCCCAGGGACCTATCATCACTCCCTGATGCTCGGCACCCTCGCCGAGAGCGTGGCAGACCGCATCGGGATGAATTCGGCCTTGGTCAAGGCCGGTGCGTACTACCACGACGTGGGGAAGCTCAGGAGGCCCCAGTTCTTCGTGGAAAACCAGTTGGGGGACGTGAATGTCCACGACGGGCTGAAGCCCTCCCTTTCGGCGCTCGTTATCATCGCCCACGTCCGCGAGGGCCTTGAACTGGCCGAGGAGTACCGGCTTCCCGGCGTGATCCGCCAGTTTATCGCCGAACATCACGGGACGACGAACCTGTCCTACTTTTATCGGAAGGCGAAGAACATGGGACTGGGCGTCACGGCAGACCAGTTCTCCTATATCGGCCCCAAACCTCAGTCCAGGGAGACGGGGCTCCTCATGCTCGTCGACTCCATCGAGGCGGCGGTTCGGGCCGAGATGCGATCCTCCTCGTCCGTCACCGATATCATGAAGACCATAGAACGGGTCGTCGAGGGAAAAATATCAAGCGGGCAGCTCGACTCCGTCGATTTCACCCTGAAGGATCTCTCCATAATCCGGGAGACGCTGCTCCATACCTTCCAGTCGATGTATCACACCCGGAACGTCCGGGATATCAGGGATGTCAAACCCGCCCAAGAGGACGGCGGAGACGAAAAGGCCAGTATACAGGAGGAGAAGGTCCGTGACAGTGTACATTCATCTCGATGACGGTGACGGTGGCGACCCGGCAGCGGCCGCATCCGTCCGAAAGATCCTCGATGCGGCGTGCCGTTTGTTCGACGCCACGCTGAAGGAGGTGGGCGACGCGGGACGTCTCCCTCCCGATGCGGAGATCTCGCTGTCCCTTCTCACGCCCGACGAGATGGAGGAGGAGAACGAAAAATACCGCGGAATTGCGGCACCGACGGATGTGCTCTCTTTTCCGCTCTGGGAGGAGGACGGACGGTTCGTCGTCGCATCTCCTCTGCCCGTTCTGCCCTTGGGCGACATCCTCCTCTGCCCGGCCTACATACGGCAAAACGTTCAAGACCCCACCGACGAGGGGATGGCCCGCGAACTGGTCCTCATGGTGGTCCACGGCTTTCTTCACCTGATCGGATGGGACCACTGCACCGACGAGGAGACGGCCCGGATGGCGTCGGAGCAGACACGCCTTCTGGACGCCCTCCTGGAATCGACCTCCCGAACCACGGGGGAGAGGCCGGCAGGTGAAGCGCGCTCATGACCATCCTGTTTGCGAAGCATCTGATCGCCATCGTGCTCCTTTTGCTGCTCTCGGCCTTTTTCAGCGCCGCCGATACGGCTATATCGTCCTCGGGCAAGGGGAAAATTCTCGCGCTCATCGAGAAGTACCCCTATAAGCGCAGCGCACTGAATTGGCTTCTTGCCGACGTGCAGAAAGTCCTCACGGTGCTCCTGCTGCTGAATACGCTGGTGAACATCGCGGCGGGGTCCGTCGCCGCCGCCCTTGCACTCTCCGTCTGGGGCGTGAAGGGGCTCGTCCTCTCCGTGCCCGTCATCGTGCTCGTGGTCGTCATATTCGGTGAAATCTTTCCGAAGAGCGTCGCCATGGTGAACGTGGAGACGACGCTTATTATCTCCCTGCCCTTTCTGCGCATCCTGAGCCTCCTCGCGACCCCCTTCGTCTGGTTCGCCCTCGCTGTCGTCCGCCTGCTGGGGCTCGTCTTCCGGACCGATATCAGCGTGCGCCACCCCTTCGTCACGCGCGAGGAGTTCGAGCACATGGTGAACATCGGGGGAGAGTCGGGGGCCCTGGAGGAGGTGGAGCAGCAGATGATCCACGGCATCATCTCCTTCGAGGAGACCCGGGTCTACGAGATCATGGTGCCGCGGACGGACATGAAGGCGGTGCCGTCGTCCCTCACCATATCGGACGCCATTCGCGTGTGTCAGGAAAACGGGCACTCCCGGGTCCCCGTCTACGGGGAGAACCTGGACGACATCCTGGGCATCCTGTACGTCAAGGACACCCTGTTCCACTTTATCAACGGCGATATGACCAGGCCGGTGACGGAGGTCATGCGCGAACCGCTCTTCGTCCCCGAGAGCATGCGGGTTGTGGAGCTCTTCAATACGATGAAGGGGCGCCACGTCCATCTGGCCGTGGTTGTGGACGAATACGGCGGGGTCGCCGGGATCGTGACGCTCGAGGACCTGCTCGAGGAGATCGTCGGTGAAATCCAGGACGAGTACGACGAGGAGAAGCCGACCCTCCAGGCGCAGGAGGACGGAAGCTTCCTCGTCCAGGCGCAGATCGGACTCGAGGACCTCAGCGACCTCCTGGACAGCCCCTTCGAGTCCGAGGATGCCGAGACCCTCGCCGGCCTCGTGCTCTCGCTCTCCGGCGATTTCCCCGCCCAGGGAGACCGCATCCTCTACGAACCCCGCGACGGAGGGCGGCGGTGGTCCATCGAGGTGCTCGAGGTGGAGGACCACCGGATCAAGCTCCTGCGCCTGCGGGAGTCCGGCTCCGAGTACAGCGCCTCGGGAGAGGGGGAGTGAGCGTGACCGCTCCGTTCTGTCCCTGGCCCTATGACCCGGCGCTGCTCAAACGTTGTGTCCGCGACGCCAGGGCAGCGAGAAACCGGGCGTACGCCCCGTACTCGCGATTCTCCGTCGGGGCCGCA
>CALCQG010000054.1 GCA_937897575.1 uncultured Synergistales bacterium
CGAGGAGCTGGAGCGCGGGCCGCGGGGAGTCTCCGTCGGGGCCGCACTGCTTGTCGATGACGGGCGGAGTGTCGTCGCCGGCTGCAATGTGGAGAACGCCTCCTTCGGGCTCTCGATCTGCGCCGAGCGAAACGCTGTTGGAGCCATGGTCGCCGACGGATTCCGGCGCCCTCTGGCCATAGCCGTGGTGGGGGAGCCCGGGGTGCCCTGCTATCCCTGCGGAGCCTGCAGGCAGTATCTGGCGGAGTTCAACATCGACCTGCTCGTCGTCGTCGAAGAGGGCGACGATCTTGCCGTGATCCCGCTGAGAACCCTTCTTCCGTTCCCGTTCCTCTTCGCAGGCGTGGAGACCGGACATGAATAAGGCACCCTACCGGTGCGGCGTCGTCGCCGTCGCCGGCCGGCCCAATGTCGGGAAGTCGTGCCTCATGAACCGACTTCTCGAGTACAAGGTCTCCATCGTCTCGGACAAGCCTCAGACGACCCGGAACAGCATCCGGTGCATCTATACGGGGGAAGATTTTCAGGCCGTCTTTCTCGACACGCCGGGCATCCACCTGCCGAAGCACAAGTTGGGCAGGGCGCTGATGGAGTCGGCGACCAAAGCGTTGAACGAGGCCGACCTGGTCTGCTACGTCGTCGAAATGGGGGACGGCGTCATCACCTCCGAGGACGAGGAGGTGATGCGCTTGCTCGGCGAAGCGGGCGCTCCCGTCCTTCTCGTGATGAACAAGGCGGATCTGGCGAAGAGAACGGACGCTGAGAGGACGAGGATGCTCTACGGCGGAAAAATTCCGCTCCTCGGTGCAATTCCCGTCTCGGCCCGGACGGGTGAGGGCCTCGACGCCCTGTTGGCGGCCGTCCGCGATGCGCTGCCTGCAGGAGAGGCCGTGTACGACGACGAGATGATCGTCGACCGCCCGGAGAAGTTCATCGTCGCCGAGATTCTGCGAGAGAAGGTCCTCCTGCTGTCCCATCAGGAGGTGCCCCACAATGTGGCCGTTGAGATCGAGGAGTACAAAAGCCCCGACGAGTACCCCGAGAGGACCGCGCTCTTCGTGCGGGCGACGCTCTACGTGGAGCGGGAGGGGCAGAAGCGCATTCTCATCGGGCGGGAGGGCGCGAGGCTGAAGGAGATAGGCCGGCTGGCCCGCCTGGATGTGGAGGCCCTTACGGGGCACAAGGCCTTTCTCGATCTCTGGGTGAAGGTGCGCCCCGGGTGGCGCGAGTCGGAATCGGACCTTCGTCTGTTCGGGATCAAGGAACGGACTTCATGAATGACTTCATCCCCCAAGGGTTGCTCCGACACTCCGGTGTTGTGCTGCGGCGGACATCCAGCCCGGAGGGGAACCTCTCCCTCTACCTGCTGCTCCGTACGGTCGGGCCCCAGTGGGTCTCGGCCCCCGGAGCGTCGCGAGGGCGAATGCGCTTCGGCGGCAGCGTCGAACCGCTCGTCTGGGGCAACTTCAACCTTTACAAAGGAACGAAGAGGCTCTATCTTAAATCCGTCGACGTCAGCGAGGACTTCTGGGCCCTCCGGAGAGATCCGGAGCGCCTGCGGATTCTCCTCGAGTGGGACCGGCTGCTCAGCCTCCATCTGGTGCCGGGGCACCCCTGCGATGATGTCCTCGCGATCTTCTACTGGTCGTCCATCCTCGTTCGACAGGGTGTGCACCCTCTTCTGGCGGAGTGGCGTTTTCTGTGGAAGTGGCTGAACGCCTGGGGGCTCGCTCCATCCCTCGAGCAGTGCGTTACCTGCGGAACGACCCTTGCGAACGGCCACTGGACGGCCACGGGGTTGCAGTGCGATCGGTGCGGCCGAGGTTCTTCCATCCCGGCGGACGTGCTTCGCCAATTCCGCATTGTGGCAGGGGCGCCGATCCGCGAACTGGAGGAGCGGTCGTCTGCCGCCGTTGAAGGGGAGGAGATCTGGCGCGACGGGTGCCGACGCCTGAAGATGTTCCTCGAATATGTGCGATAAGGCCCCCTGGTGGGCCGAGGGTATAAAGGAGGAAGGGTAGGACATGAACTTTCAGGAGATCATCTTTCGTCTCGAGCGGTTCTGGGCCGAGCAGGGGTGTGTGGTGCAGCAGCCCTACGACGTAGAGGTGGGCGCGGGGACGATGAATCCAGCCACCTGTCTCCGGGTCCTCGGACCGGAGCCATGGCGGGTCGCCTACGTGGAGCCCTCGCGGCGACCCACGGACGGTCGGTACGGAGAAAACCCCAACAGGCTGCAGCACTACTATCAGTATCAGGTCATCATCAAACCCGCTCCCGAGAACATTCTCGACCTCTATCTCCAAAGCCTGGCATCCCTGGGGATCGACCCGGCGGAGCACGACATCCGGTTCGTCGAGGACGACTGGGAGTCTCCCACCGTCGGGGCGTGGGGCCTGGGCTGGGAGGTGTGGCTCGACGGAATGGAGGTCACCCAGTTCACCTACTTCCAGCAGGTGGGCGGTATCGACATGGACCTTGTCCCCGCGGAGATAACCTACGGCATCGAGCGGATCGCCATGTTCGTCCAGAAGGTGGAGAGCGTCTACGATCTCCAGTGGGTGGGCGATATCCGGTACGGCGACGTCCATCACAAGGGCGAAGTGGAGTACTCCCACTACAACTTCGAGCTCGCCGACACGCAGATGCTCTTCCAGCTCTTCTCCATGTACGAGAACGAGGCCCGGCGCGTCCTCGAGAACGGCTATGTTCTGCCGGCCTACGACTACGTCCTGAAGTGCTCCCACACCTTCAACCTTCTGGATGCCAGGAACGCCATCAGCGTTACGGAGCGGACGGGCTACATCGGAAGAATACGGGCGCTGGCCGGGCGATGTGCGTCCGCCTATGCCGAACAGCGGCGTGCGATGGGGCTGCCCCTCGGCGGCAAGTTCCAGATGGACAGGGTGAAGAGGTGATCCCGATGGTGCTGAACAATGTGGTGCTTGAAATCGGAACGGAGGAGATACCCTCCCGTTTCCTGAAGGATATGATCGGTCCCTTCGAGCGGTTCGCCCGGGAGGACATGGAGGCTGCGCGAATCCCCTTCCAGAACCTCTCCGTCTATGCGACGCCGAGAAGGATCGCCCTGTTGCTTCGAGGCGTGGAGGAGAAACAGAGCGACCTCGTCTCCACGTTCAAAGGGCCTGCCTGGCGGACGGCCTTCGACGTGAACGGCCAGCCCACGCGAGCCGCCGAGGGGTTTGCCAAAAGCAGGGGGGTGTCCATCGAACAGCTCGTCGCCATGGAGGTCGACGGGGTGCAATATGCCTCCGCCTCCGTCTCCGAACCGGGCAAGAGAACGATGGACGTCCTTCCGGCGCTTTTTCCCGAGCTCATCCGCAAAATGGTCTTCCCCAAGAACATGTACTGGGACGATCCCACGGTCCGTTTTGCCCGCCCCATCCGATGGATCCTGGCCATGGCCGATTCCGAGGTCATCCCCTTCACCTACGGCGACCTGGAGAGCGGCAACGAGACGAGCGGCCACCGCTTCATGGGTGCCAGGCGGATAGCCGTGAGCGATGCCGGCCGCTTTATCGAGCTCCTCTACGACAACTACGTGATCCTCGATCAGGAAAAACGGCGACAAAAGATGATCTCCGGGATCGCAGCCCTCGAGAAAAAACTCGAGGGGACAGTGGAGCTGGACCCCGAGCTCGTGGACGAAAACCTCTTCCTCGTGGAGTACCCCGTCCCCTTTGCGGGAGCCTTCAGCGAGCGGTACCTCGAGATCCCCGAACAGGTGCTGACCACCTCCATGAAGAAGAACCAGAAGTATTTCGCCGTGCGGAGCAAGGGCGGCAAGCTGCTCCCCGCCTTCGTGGGGGTGAGCAACAACCTTGCCACGAACATGGACGTTGTCCGCGAGGGAAACGAGCGGGTCCTCCGCGCCCGCCTCGAGGACGCCGCCTTTTTCTGGGCGGAGGACCTTCGGACGCCCCTTCGCGCCAACGGAGAGAAGTTGAAGTCCATCGTGTACCAGGAAAAGCTCGGCAGCCTCTATGAAAAGGTCATGAGCACAAAGGGCCTCGCCCTGTGGCTCTGCGCCGAGATGGACATGAAGGATGTCGCGCCCCTGGTGGATCGCGCCGCCCTTCTCTCCAAAATGGACCTCGTGACGAACATGGTCTATGAATTTCCGGAGCTTCAGGGCGTCATGGGGAGGGAGTATGCCCTCCGCAACGGGGAGGACGAGCGCGTCGCCCAGGCCCTCTACGAACAGTATCTGCCCCGCTCCGCAGGAGATGCCCTGCCGAACGACGTGGTCGGCGCCCTGCTGGGCATCGCCGAACGGATGCACATCATCGTCAGCTGCCATAAGGTCGGACTCGAACCGACGGGCTCCCAGGACCCCTATGCCCTTCGCCGGGCCGCCCGGTGCATCAATGAGATCATCTGGGGCAAGGCGATGGACGTGAACGTGGCGAGGCTCGTCGACGAATCGTGCAGACAGCTGGCCGTCGAGGACGGCACACGGGATCGGGTGGTCCAATTTCTTGCTCAGCGCCTTCTCATGCAGGTCAAGGAGAAGGACTACCCTCATGAACTCGCCGCCCTCGCCCTTTCCGTCACCGGAGAACGCCCCCTTCAGGTCGTCCGTTTCCTGGAGGTCTTCTCCCAGCTCCAGGGGCAGAGATGGTTTGCCGATCTCCTCACCTCGGCTGTTCGCGTGCACAACATCCTCGCCAAGGAAAGGGGAGCAGCTCTTGGAGCCATCGATGAGACGCTCTTCGAGAAGGACGCTGAGAGGGCGCTTCTCGAAGAAGTGACCGCCGTGACGCCCCGTGTCGAAGACGCCCTGTCCAGGGCGGATTGGGACGAACTCGCCCGGTCGCTCGCGGAGTTGACGCCCTTCGTCACGAACTTCTTCGACGATGTCCTGGTTGTGGACCCCGACGAGCGGAAGAGGGCGAACAGGATATCGTTGCTCTGGCTGTGCAACAGCCTTTTTCTGAAGGTGGGCGATCTCGGGATGCTCAAAGGGGTCTAAGACCCTCTCCCGATCGGACGGTCAGTTTGTGCGAAAGGAGAGGGAACAGGCAATGAATGATGGATTGACGCTCATAATCGTCTCGGACTCCACGGGGGAAACGGCGGAGTACGTCGTGCAAGCGGCCATGCTCCAGTTCGACGCCGTCTTTACGCGCGTGCTCCGCTTTCGCCATGTGGACGGCGTCGAGAAGATCGACAAGGTGATCGCCGCCGCTTCGGAGAAGCCCTCCGTCCTGGTTTGCACCCTCGTCGATCTCGGCATGAGAGAGGCGCTTGTCTCGGCGTGCGCTGCACGCAAGATCCCCTGCGTGGATCTCCTCGGCCCCCTTCTGGACATGCTCGAGTCCAGCCTGGGGAAAACACGTCGGGAGAAACCCGGCCTTCTCAGAAAGCTCGACGACGAGTACTTCAAAAAGATCAAGGCCGTCGAGTTTGCCATACAGTGTGACGACGGGCGCGGGAGCGACCTCCTCCCCGAGGCCGATCTCGTCATCCTCGGAGTGTCGAGGACGGGGAAGACCCCCCTGTCCATGTACATTGCGAACAGGGGGTACAGGACGGCGAACATCCCGCTCATCCCCGAGGTGGACCCGCCGGATATCCTCCGCTTCATCAGCCCGTCGAAGGTGGTCGGTCTGACCCTGTCGGCAGAGCGTCTCGTGTAGATACGGCAGGAGCGCCTCCGCCTTCTCGGCCTCGAGCCAAACGCGTCGTCCTACGGATACAGGGAGCGGGTCGAGCGGGAGCTCAAATTCGCGAACGATTATTTCAGATCACTGGGCGTGACGGTCTATGACGTTACGGATAAAGCGGTGGAGGAGACGGCCCAGGAGATCCTCGATGCCCTTCGCAAGGAGTGAGGACGATCGGCGCCGCGCCGTTGACCGACGACGGTGAGGGGGTTGCATCGCGTTCGCTGTTCGAATTTTTTGCTATAATACGTATTTATTTATCAAGGCATTCTGCGCTGGTGCTCTATTTTTAGAGTGTATTCCGGAGGAGGTCGGAGAGAGAAATGACGAAAGAGCAATATGTCTACAGCTTCAAAGAGGGAAACGCCGGGATGAAAAACCTGCTGGGCGGAAAGGGCGCGAACCTCGCCCAGATGGTTCAATATGGTCTTCCCGTTCCTCCGGGGTTCATTCTGACCACCCAGGCATGCCTGAAGTACGGCGCTGAGCCTTCGTTCCTCGACGAAATCTGGGGGGACGTGGAGAGGGCCATGAAGGAGCTCGAGGCCTTAACGGGGAAGAGCTTCGGCGGCGGTTCGAACCCCCTTCTCGTGTCGGTCCGCTCCGGCGCCCCCGTCTCCATGCCCGGCATGATGGACACGATCCTCAACCTCGGCCTGAACGAACAGTCCGTCGAAGCCCTTGCGCAGGCGTCGGGAGACCGACGGTTCGCTTTTGACAGCTACCGCCGGTTTATTCAGATGTATGGCAACGTCGTCCACGGAGTGAACGCCGACGCCTTCGAGCACGTGCTCGACGAAGTCAAGAAAAAAAACGGCGTTGCGTTCGACAACGAAATATCGAGCGGGAGCCTCGAGGAGATAGTGAAACAGTTCAAGGAGATCTTCAAAAAGGCGACGGGGCACGACTTCCCGTCCGACCCATGGGAGCAGCTCCGCTACGCCATCGTCGCCGTCTTCAAGAGCTGGGGCAACCCGAGAGCCGTCACCTACCGCAAACTCAACAAAATACCCGATTCGCTCGGAACGGCGGTCAACGTCGTGTCCATGGTCTACGGAAACCTCGGAGACGACTGCGGAACGGGTGTCTGCTTCACTCGGAACCCTTCGGACGGGACGAAGGAGCTCTACGGTGAATTTCTCGTCAACGCCCAGGGCGAGGACGTGGTGGCGGGTATCCGGACGCCTCTGCCCATTGCGGAGCTGAAGGCCGTTATGCCGAGGATATACGACGAGCTCTTCCGGATCACGACCAACCTCGAAAAAGCCTACACCGACATGCAGGACATCGAGTTCACCATTGAACGAGGCACCCTCTACATCCTTCAGACCAGAAGCGGAAAACGATCTGCGGGCGCTGCCGTCAAAATCGCGTCCGACATGGTCGCGGAGGGGCTTATCGACAGGAAAACGGCGGTGTCCCGCGTCACGCCGGAGCAGGTCGAGATGCTGCTGCACAGGCAGGTGGACCCGAAGGCTACGAACGAGGTCCTCGCGAAGGGACTGCCCGCGTCGCCTGGCGCAGGCGTCGGGATCGTCTGCTTTGACGCCGACGAGGCCGTCGAACTTGCACAGGCAGGGCATAAGGTCATCCTTGCCCGTCCCGAGACCTGCCCGGACGACATTCACGGGCTCTTTGCAGCCGAGGCCATCGTGACGAGCAGAGGCGGCATGACGAGTCACGCGGCGGTCGTCGCCCGGGGCCTCGGAAAACCCTGCGTCAGCGGATGCGAGAGCGTCGTCATCGATGTGGACAGGGAGACGATCACCCGGAGCGGCAGAGTCATCCGCAAGGGGGACACGATCACCGTGGACGGCAGCGCCGGGCGTGTGCTTGTGGGAGCTGCCCCTCTCCAGAGCGCATCGTTCTCGGACGAATTCAAGACCCTTCTCGGCTGGGCGGACGAGCTGACGCCCCTTCAGGTATGGGCAAACGGAGACACCCCGGAGGACGCGAAGCGCGCCCGCTCATACGGCGCGAAGGGGATCGGCCTCTGCCGCACAGAGCATATGTTCATGGCCGCCGACCGCCTTCCCGTCATGCAGCGCCTCGTCACGGCCGATACGATTGAGGAACGTCTCGCCGCCCTGAACGAGCTCAAGGTCATGCAGAGGGAGGATTTCTACGGCATACTCAAGGAGATGCACGGTCTGCCGGTCATCATTCGGCTTCTGGATCCCCCTCTCCACGAATTCCTCCCCAAGGAGCACGAGCTCAAGGAGGATCTCGACGCCCTCGTCGCCGAGGGGAAGGGGCAGTCGCCCGAGGCGGAGAAGATTCGGTCGCTTATGGCGAAGGTGGAGTCCCTGAAGGAGTCCAACCCCATGCTCGGATTCAGAGGGTGCCGCCTGGGCGTCGTGTACCCAGAGATATCGGAGATGCAGGTCACAGCTATTACGGAAGCGGCGTTGCAGCTCCTCGACGAGGGAGTGGACGTCCGCCCCGAGATCATGATCCCCCTCGTCGGCGTTCGGGAGGAGATGGAATTCTTCCGCACGTTGGTGGACGACCGCGTGCAGGTGATCCTGAAGGAACAGGGCAAAAAGATGTCCTATCTTGTCGGGACCATGATCGAAGTCCCCCGCGCCGCTTTTGTCGCCGACGATATTGCGGAGACAGCCCAGTTCTTCAGTTTCGGGACCAACGACCTGACGCAGACGACCTTCGGGTACTCGCGGGATGACGCCGAGGGGAAGTTCCTCGGCGCCTACGAGGCAAAGGGCATCCTCCGGGTGAACCCCTTCAACGAACTGGATCGCGACGGCGTCGGCGCCCTCATGCAGATCGCCGTGACCAAAGGACGCTCCAGGAACCCCAACCTCTCCGTCGGCATATGCGGAGAGCATGGAGGAAACCCCAACAGCATCGCGTTCTGCTACGCGATCGGCCTGAACTACGTGAGCTGCTCGCCGTTCAGGGTCCCTGTCGCCCGCCTGTCGGCAGCTCATGCCGCCATGGGCCTTTTGAAATAACGCGCCCGACAGAAAAGGAGCATAAGAAGAGCAAAGGGGGCTCCCGTACCAGTGGGAGCCCCCTTTATGATGATTACGTCGCCTCGCCCGGGCGGCGAGCCATCACCGTTAATTCGTTATGCCGTACTGTTTCAGCAGGTCCTGATACCGTTCCTCCACCGATGCCGCTGGGTTCGGGTCTTTGTAGCCACTCTGCGTAGAATCCGGAACGGCCGTCTGGGGGACCTCCGAGGGCTTCGTCACAGCGACGTGAGAGCCCGTCGACAGAGGGATGTTCACGTCCTCCTGAGGCAGCGACGCATAGGAGACCTTGTCGCCATGGACCAAGATGAGGCGCGGCCGGTTGCTGTCCTGGGCGCTTGCATACAGCTCGCCTCCGTGGACGGGGCAGTTCGTCCGCGGCGCCTTCCCAACGGGTATGGACAGGGTGACGGCAGGACACCCCTTTATGGCGCGGTATCCCGTCGTGCGGCAGATCTTCACGGACTCGACGGCCGCGTCGGGGGGAATGGAGAAGGTCTTCGGAAGATCGCGTCCCTGTACTGCAGCCGCCACAAACTCCTTCCAAACAGGCGCCGCGATGACGCCTCCCGTCGCTCCTTTGCTGGCCAGCGGCTTGTGATCGTCGTTTCCTGCGTACACCGCGGCGACGAGACCGGGAACTCCGCCGAGGAACCACGCGTCGATGAACTCGTTCGTCGTCCCCGTTTTTCCGAAGGTCTGCCTGTCCTCGAGAAGAGCGCGCCTGCCCGTTCCGCTGCGTACCGCGTCGAGGAGGACCGAGCGTGTCAGGATGGCCGTCTCCGGCGAGATGGCGGGACGGACGGAGGGGGAATTTTTTTCAAGGGTATCGCCCAGAGCCGATTTGACCTCGCGGATGGCCATGGGGGTAACGGCCTTGCCGTTATTTGCGAAGACCGAGAATACGGCCGCCATCTCCAGCGGCGTCACGCTCGCGCTTCCAAGGGCCAGCGAGAGGTCCGAGGGAAGATGGGGCGACGTGAACCCCATGGCCCGCGCCGTGGTCAGCACGTCGTTGACACCCACATAGTCTATGAGGCGAACGACGACGGTGTTGAGTGAATGGACGAGGGCATATTCCAGGGTCACCTCGCCCCGGAACTTACCGTCGTAGTTCGACGGTGACCAGGTGGTCATCCTCGGCCCTTTCTTGTCGTAGGAGATCTTCGCGTCCAGAATATGGTCCGTGGGCAGCAGCCCCGACTCGAAGGCCGCCGCATAGACGACGGGCTTGAAAGAGGAGCCCGGCTGTCGGAAGGCCTGCGTCGCCCGGTTGAACTTGCTCTTTGCGAAGTCGTGTCCGCCCACGAGGGCGAGGATCTCCCCCGTCTCGGGGTCGAGTCCCACGATGCCCCCCTGACTCTTCAGCCCCTTCATGGCGTTCTCGGCTGCCAGCTGCATCTTCAGGTCCAGCGTGGTGTGCACCTCGAGGCCGCCCGCATAGACCAGATCGGCGCCGTATTTGGGCAGGAGTTCGTTGAACAGGATGTGGGAGACGAAATAGGGAGCGCGGTTGAACTCCTGCACCTTGTTCGGGACGTGTTTGAACTCCAGTTTTTCGTCGAATGCCGCCTTCCTCTCAGCGTCGTCCAGCCAACCCAGGGTCACAAGGCGGTCAAGGACATAGGACTGGCGGTTTTTCGAGTTCTCGAAGTTTGACAGGGGGCTGTATCGGCCCGGGGCTGCGATGAGCCCAGCCAGGATCGTCGCTTCGGCGAGGTCGACCTTGGACGCAGGTTTTCCGAAGTATGTCCGGGCGGCAGTGTCGACGCCCCAGGCTCCGTGTCCGAAGTATATGGTGTTCATGTACATCTCCATGATCTTGTCCTTGGAGAAGAGCTTTTCCATCCGGACGGCGAGGATGAGCTCCTTGATCTTTCGCTCCATCGTCCGCTCCTGAGAGAGAAAGAGGTTACGGGCGAGCTGCTGCGTGATGGTGCTGCCGCCCTGTTTCACCCGTTGATTCGAGAGATTTTCGAGCAGAGACCGGACGATGGAGGAGATGCGAAACCCCCTGTGCTGGTAAAAGGATGAGTCCTCCGCCGCCAGGGTCGCTTTGATGATCCAGGGGGCGATGTTCTTAAGCTCCACCGGCTGGCGGTTTTCGGTGAAGAGCCGGGCGATCATCTCTCCGTTGCGGTCGTAGATGACGCTGGCCACATTCGTTTTGTATGCCAGCATCTCCGTTGCTGTCGGGAGGTCGGCGGAGAGCTTGTAGATATAGAAAGCCACGGCGACGGACGCCACGGCGGCAACGGTCAGCACGGCAAAGAGCAGCGTGAGGAAGAAACCTCTCAGAAAGCCGAGAGGCCGCTTTTTTTTCTTCTGCTGGGAGCGCCCCCTCGTCCTATGTGCCGTTTGACTCTCCGTCTCGCTTCTTCTTTGCGGCTCTTGCTCCATTCCTTTGCCTCCCGGGGAAGATGCGCATCTCCGTCCAAAAGAGATGCGGACACAACAAAACTATGCACGAATACGCCGACGTGCACCTCGCAAACCGTGCTCATTATAACATCTCTTTCGGAGAGAAATATTCCCGATGGCGAATTTGGGGCTTGTCAAACGAACACCTCCGTGGTATATTTTTCGCTGTTGCATTTCGGGAAGCAATGAACTTTGTCAAAAGAATACAGTGCATAAAGCAGAAGCGGAACCCTTAGCGAATTTTTTTGAGAGTTTGATCCTGGCTCAGGACGAACGCTGGCGGCGTGCTTAAC
>CALCQG010000055.1 GCA_937897575.1 uncultured Synergistales bacterium
CAAAACAACACACCAAAACAACACACCAAAACAACACACCAAAACAACACACCAAAACAACACACCAACCTGAACCCTACAGTATGAACCCGTGAACTCCCTCGAGGACTCCCTTTGCTTTGCCCCTCCCTGACCCAACCACCATCCAGAACTATAGACCATAACAAGGCAAGACTGAGGCAAGACTGAGGCAAGACTGAGGCAAGACTGAGGCAAGACTGAGGTAAGACTCAAGATCATTCCGACACAGGGGTATCCCCTGTGTCGCGGCCCGTGCCTTCTTGCACTGGAAGACCGTTCCCTCACGAAGACCATGCCTCATGCAGACCGTACACCACACAGGGCGGATCTTATGGGCCTCAACTCGTTCAGCGGTAGCGGCCGGGCTACGAGGGGACGGACGAGAGGCGGAGGAGCCCCTCGGGAGTGTCGGTGCTGATGCGGTCCACACCGAGAGACAGAAGGGATCGCGCTCCCTTTGCGGAGGACGGACCACCTGTGACGGAACAGGATATCTTCATGCGATCGGGGACGGAACAATGAAGAAGGGCCGCCTCCTGCAGGGCGGTGGGCTGCCACAGACAGGATCCTCCCTTGATTCTGTCAGCTTTGACCACCTCGGCGAGGCGAGCGGCCGCTACTATCTCCGAGTGGGACAGGAAGGGCGTCTCGACAAGAAGGGCGAAGGATATCTCCGTCATCCTCATCCGCACCTGTTCGAGCGCCGTTCTGAGGGGGTCTCGTTTCTTCGACGGCGCGGCTAGTGTGGGCAGGAAAATCTGTATCTCATGGGCGCCGGCATCGAGCGCATATTGGACCTCTGCGTCAAGCGCCTGGCGGGGGCCTCCTCCGGGGAACCCCGCTGTCGTGTTCACCTGGACTGCCGTTGCGGCAAGAAGACGGCGGGCACAGGCCACCCATGCCATGGGGAGACATAGCGCCGCAAAACCATATTGCACCGCCCGCTCGCACAGCGATCCGACTTTTTTTTCAGTGAGGTCGGGCCGAAGCACAACGTGCTCGATGGCACTCCGAAGCGTTCCTTCGTCCGGCAGAGGCAGGAGGCCGGACTCCGCCATGGCGGCCTGCCGTGCGGCCCTTTCGCAGAGCAGGTCGATGTCCGTCGTCATCTTTTACGTTCGATCTCCCAAGCAGTCGCACAGATCCTCGTTTCTCCCGGTTCCCTGGCCGATGGTCACCGAATCAACGGACAGCTTCCCCTGCCTTTGCAGATGGAGGAGGATGGCGAGAAATGCCGATGGGGAGATGCCGATCTCCTGTGCCGCCGAAGGGATGGAGATCTCTTGCCCCTCACTGGCAACTCTTTGCACCTGTCCTGCCACGAGAGAGAGCCACTGAAGGAAGAGAGCGTCCAGTTCGGGGTGCGTAAAGCTCGACATCTGCGCCACCTTCGTCACGGACTCCACCAGTCGCGCCGTCACCAGGACCTCCGAGTCGAGGACTCTCTTTACCTCTTCATACATCATATGTTCGTCCACCCTTGCCACTCCTCTCCGTCTATCGGTCTGCACGGCGTGAAGATGATACAATACCGTGTATGCTCATTCTAGCATTCAATCCACAGAGAATGCAGGCTGGAGGATCATATGAGACCTTCTCTCGGTGTGATCGCCGATACCCATGGTGATGGAGCGGCGTGGGAAAAGGCGTGCCGCGTATGGGGCCCGGTGAGCGGCATTCTCCACTGCGGCGACGTCCTTTCAGCGGAGCCGTCGGATCTGGTGGAGAAAATACGACGTGCCGGGTGCCCGGTGCTCATCGTCCGGGGAAACTGCGACACGAGGCGGACGGAAGAGCGCCTCGGCCTCCCGCTCCTGTCCCCCTACGCCGTGATCTGGTGGTACGACAAACTCGTGCTCATGGGGCACGGCGATCGCTTTCCCTATCTGAGGCAGCTCGGCTTGGCGTGGCGCGCTCATGTGGTGATCACCGGCCATACTCATGTGGGCTCCGTTGTCCGGGAAGAGGGCACCATTTTTCTGAACCCAGGCTCCGCGTCGCTCCCCAGAGGGCGTGATCCCGCAAGTGCTGCGCGCATTGACGGAGAGGGGATACGAATTTTCACCGTCGCGAGCGACGAAACGCTTCATTGGGAACCCTGGCAATGAATTCACCGCAGTCTTTCTGTCCGAGGAGCGACGTCGATGCCGCGCATTGACCTGCATCTCCACAGCACCTGGTCCGACGGAACCCTGACGCCCGACGAGCTCGTGCAGCGCGCCCGGAAAAGAGGCGTTTCCGTCATGGCCTTGTGCGACCACGACACCATGGACGGCGTCCCCGCCTTTCTTGCGTCCTGCAGAAAACACAGCATCCGGGGCATCGCGGGCATCGAGCTCTCGGCGCAATACCCTAAAGAGATGCATATCCTGGGGTACCGCCTGCGGCCATCGGACGAGGCGTTCGAACGTTTCCTCGAGACCATACGGAGAGGCCGGACGGAACGAAATGAGGCCATGTGCGCCAGACTGCGGTCGCTGGGCGTCCGGATCACCATGGAGGACCTCGCCGAAGAGGCGGGAGGCGAACTGATCGCCCGTCCCCACATGGCTCGCGTCATGGTCAGCAAAGGCTATGTGCCGGATGCCAAGACCGCCTTCATGCGGTACATCGGTTCTTCTTCGCCCGCCTATGTCGAACGGTACCGTCCGTCCCCGGGAGAGTGCATCGGAGCTATCCGATGTGCCGGGGGCGTTGCGGTGCTGGCGCACCCCTTCCATACGGCGGATAGAGTCGACGAGATCAGGAAAATTCTTGCGGGTCTTAAGGAACTTGGCCTCTGGGGCGTGGAGTGCCTCTCCTCCCATCACAGCGCGGAACAATCCTTTCAGCTGCTCTCCGCGGCAAAGGACCTCGGACTCTACACGACGGCGGGGAGCGACTTTCACGAGGAGGGTGTACCGGACATTGGGGTGGACGTCTCGGAGGATTTCCTTCCGTGGGCGAGGCTTGGGGTTGCTCTGTAAGGAGCGCGGGCCGTCGTCCGTCCGCCGATTTGATGGTATCATATCGACATCCCGGCTACGGATTTGCAACGGGTCTGGGGAATGGAGGGATACTATGTCACCGATCGATCTGAGAAGCGACACTGTGACTCGCCCGTCGCCTGCGATGCGACAGGCGATGGCTGAAGCCGTGGTAGGGGACGACGTCTACGGGGACGATCCCACGGTGCGTCGTCTCGAAAGAAAGGCCGCCGAACTGCTCGGCAAAGAGGCCGCACTCTACCTGACCTCGGGGACGATGGGGAACCTTGTGGCCCTTCTGACCCACTGCACGCGAGGGGATGCCGCCATCCTCGGAGCGAACTCCCATATCTTGAACTACGAGGGGGGCGGGCTCTCCGCCCTTGGGGGAATCCTGGCGATCGCGGCGGACGACTCGACGGGGGTCATCGACCCGGAGGATGTCCGACACCATTGCCGGCCGCCCAATGTGCATTTCGCTCCGGCAAAGCTGCTCTGCCTGGAGAATACGCACAACCGGTGCGGCGGATTGGCGCTCTCCCCCGAGCAGATGGCTCCCGCCGCCTCTGCGGCGCAGGAACAGGGGCTCGCCGTCCATCTGGACGGTGCGCGCCTCTTCAACGCGGCGGTGGCGTGGGGCAGACAGGCAAAGGAGTACGGAGCCCTGGTGGACTCCGTGCAGATATGCCTCTCGAAGGGGCTCGGAGCGCCGATGGGCAGCTTGTTATGCGGTACAGACGAGTTTGTGGACAGGGCCAGATTTTGGCGGAAGAGGGTCGGCGGCGGACTCCGTCAGGCGGGCGTCGTGGCGGCGGCGGGACTCTATGCGCTTGAACACAATATCGAACGACTCCGCATGGACCATGAGCTTGCCGTCCTTCTCGCCGCAGCCCTCGGAAAGGGTGGCCTCGCCGTCGAGGAAAACCCGAAGGGGACGAACATGATCTACTTTGCGGTCCCGGCGGCGAAGACGGATGCCCTGTGCCACCGGTGCGCCCAGCGAGGGGTGCTCATCAGTGCGGCCGCACCCGGACGCATACGCCTCGTCACACACTGCGACATATCGAAAGAGGGGGCCGAAGAGGCCGGGCAGATCCTCCTCGAGGAGGCTCGAGCTTTGTGAGGAACGCTCCGGAGCGGACGAGGGTCGAGGAAGCGGCCTCGTTCCTGATGGCGCGAGCCGGGCACAAAGGGGCTGCAGGTGCCGATGTGGTCTACCGCTTTTCCACGGGGCACTCGGTCTCCCTTCACGACGGGCAACCTGAGGAGAACCTGTCGGGGTTTTCCTTTGGCATCGGGCTGCGCACGCTGGACAAAGTGGGGCGACAGGGCATCGCGCACGGCAACGATCTCGACCGTCGATCCCTTGAGGATATCGTCGATTGGAGCCTCAACAACTGTGCGTCCGCGGAACCGGATGAAAATGTCTTTCTCGGCGAGCCGCCCTTTGCCGGCGGCGACGATCTCGAGCTCTGGGATCGTCGGATAGGCGAGGACCTTTCGGCCGACGAGCGGCGCACACTGTGTGAGGAGATGCATCGCGAGGCGCTCGCCGCCGATGGAAGGGTCACCTCCGTTCGGAGTGCTTCCTGGTCGGACGGGGCGGGAGAAACGTACTACGCGTCGACCGCCGGGGCCTCGGCATGGGCTGCCGGCACGACGGGCGGGTGCGGCGTCTCCGTCGTCATGGAGAGCGGCGAGGCGATCGAAATGGGCGGATATGGGGATGAGTCCCGCTGGCTCTCCAGCCTCTCCCCCGTCTCCATCGCGAAAGAGGCCGTCCGGAGAACGGGGCTGATCCTCGGCGGCCGGCCCTGGCCGACGGGGCGATATGATCTCGTCCTGGACGGCCAGTCGGCCTCCTCGATCGTCGATGTGCTGGGCGAGCTTTTTCTTGCGTCCAACGTCCACAAGGGTCGATCCTTCTTCGCCGAGTCCATGGGACAGGCGGTGGGGTCCGACATGATCACCCTCGTCGAC
The DNA here is from genome assembly GCA_937897575.1 of uncultured Synergistales bacterium. GTDB lineage: Bacteria > Synergistota > Synergistia > Synergistales > Aminobacteriaceae > CALCQG01. Next base: position 4,968 of record CALCQG010000055.1, read on the forward strand.
GACGGCCTTCTTCCCAGAGGCCTTGCCTCGTCCCCATTCGACGGCGAGGGGATGGCGCGGCGAAAGACCTGTCTCATGCGGAACGGAGTTGTGGAGCACTGGCTCTACAACCTCCGGTACGCCGCCATCGACGGTGTCCCCACGACGGGGAACGCAAGCCGGGGGATCTCGGGAACGCCGGATGTTTCATGCTCGAACCTGGCTCTTCTTCCGGGGGCATGGACGGTTCAGGACCTCGTGCTCCAGGTTGGCAGAGGGATCTACATAACGGAACTGCTCGGGCTTCATACGATCAATCCGGTCAGCGGGGACTTCTCCCTGGGCATCAAAGGAGCGGAGATCTGTGGCGGAGAGTTTGGAGGTGCTGTCTCCGGGATGACGATTGCAGGAAATATGAAGGATGTCCTGAAGTCCATCGATCTGGTGGGCAATGACTTTAAATACTACGGGGAGATCGGTTCTCCCTCGCTGGTGATTCGAGATGTGGCTGCGGCAGGCGTGTAGCGTTCTGCTCGCCCTCATCGTCCTGTTCGCCGCCGCTCCGGTGTCGGCGGAGGGGCAACTTGCCCTGTACAGGGATGGCCAGATCATCGGAACTCTTTCCACCGTGGAGAGGGGATCCCACACCATGGTCGACGCCGGCGCGATGGCCAAACTCCTCGGAGCCCAGTCGTCGGAGAAGAACGACACCCTCGTCATCATGCACGGGAGGAGCAAGCTGCAGCTCGTATTAAACGCCGCCGCCGCCTGGCTGGGCGTGGAGCTTCTGCCCATGGCCTCTCCGGCTGTGAAGGAAGGAGACGCGTGGCTCCTGGACAGCCGCTCGGCGCTCAAGCTGTTCAACGGGCTGCTCGAGCGGGGCGGGAGCACCCCGTCCCTTCAATGGAAGGAGAGCGCGGCCGACGCCGGATCTCCCATCCCGCCCGCCGGTACGAAGCCGCCTACGGCGACTCAGCCCCCCAAGGCTGAGGAGCGACCCACCCCCTTGCCCAAAGGGGGCTCCTCCGCGGCGTCGCTGCCCGTCCTCAGAGCCCTGCGCTGGGGGGGCGACGATGGAACATACCGTGTCGTCTTCGACCTTTCCGGCCCAGGGGAACCGATAATTCAACGGAGTGCGGGAAAATTCTCGCTTCAGTTCGCTCTCCCCGCCCCCGCCACCCCCTTCGAGTCGCCTGCGGATGAGATTGAGATCACTGCCACCACCTCGGACGATCGGCTGACCGTGGAGCTCGCATCCTCACTTCCTCTGAAGGAGGTCATTACCCTCGAAGGGCCGCGGAGGATCGTTCTGGACTACGTCAGGGCCAGTACCTCCACGCCCGATCCCGCGCCTCGCGGTGAAGAACCCCCAAGGACGCCCGGGAAGGAGACGCGTACGGCGCCCAAACGCAACACGAAGCGCATCGTGGTCATAGACCCCGGGCACGGCGGCAAGGACCCGGGAGCTGTGGCAAACGGCATCCGCGAGAAAGACATCAACCTCGCCGTGAGCAAATATCTTCTGCAACGCCTGGAGAAGATGGGGTACGACGCCCGGCTCACCAGAAGCACCGATGTCTACCTGACCCTGCAGGAACGCACGGACCTCGCCCACGAGTGGAATGCCGACGCTTTCGTGAGCATGCACGTGAACGCCCTGCCGCCCGGCCGGCATGCAACGGGCATGGAGATCTATCTCATGGCTTTGCCTACGGACAAGGACGCCATGCAGCTCGCCAAGATAGAGAACGCCGAACTGGCCGAGGGCAATGGGGATGCGGCGAAGGCCGCCGATAAAAGAACGCAGACGCTGCTCAACATCCTGGGGAATATGCAGCAGAACGCAAAGATAACGGAGAGCACGGACTTCGCCGAATATCTCTTCAACGCGGGAAAGGGCGGAGGAATTCAGATGCGGCGCGTCGCCCAAGCGCCTTTCTTCGTCCTTCGCGGCGCCTCCATGCCGGCCGTCCTCGTCGAGATGGGCTTCCTGACGGAAAAGAAAGAGGCAAGGCTGCTTGCCGCAAAGGCATATCAGGAGAGGATGGCGACAGCCATCGCCGCAGGCATCGAGAAATATCTGACGAATAACTGACGGGATTGCCCGGCAAGGAGGAGCACAATGACGCGAAACTATGACGACGAATACGACGACCGTTTCGAGGTGCGGGATGAACGCCCGTACACCATGGAGGACCCACTGCCCGACCCCGTTGAGCGTCCTCAGTACAGACGGCGAAGCGGCGCGAGAGAGGCCGAAGGCGTCAAAAAAGCGCCCCTGCCCTTCAGAATAGCGGCCTGGATCGGCGTCATAGCCTTCTGTTTCATCGCAGGGTACATCGGGACATCCCTCGCCCTTCGGCTCCTCAACAGGAAGGACATTCTCCTCCGTGAGGACGTTGCGGGGAACAGAGAACAGGCGGGACAGGTCATGGCGGAGGGGGACTCCGAGATCCGTCTGAACGTGCGGAAGGTGTCCTTTACGGTCTACTACCCCGAAAAGGGCGCCATCATCTCGGAGCGGCTGGATGTTCTTTCGGGGATCATGGAGGACGATATCCACACCGTGCTGAACAGGGTGTTCGCCCTTGCGCAGGAGAAACTTCCGGCCGATGTGAAGCTGCTCAACACCTTCCGTTCGGGGGACACTCTTTTCCTCAACTTCACGTCGTCCTTCGTGCCCGCCCTCACCAAGATCGGGGGGGAGGAGAGCGCACTCCTGATCACCTCCATGGTGCAGACCATGAAGGAGAACTTTTCACCCATCACGAAGGTCCGGTTCCTTGTGGACGGCAAGACCGTCCGAAAGGGCGCGCCGGTGGACCTGAGCGTTCCATGGCAGCTGCCTCAGGGCTAGGACGATGACCCGGACAGACGGCAGAGCCTGCGACGAAATCCGGCCCGTATCTTTCGAGCGGGGGTATACAAGGTACGCCGAAGGCTCGGTCCTGTCGACTTTCGGGAACACGAAAGTCCTCTGCACAGCCACCGTGGAGGACAGAGTTCCGCCCTTTCTGAAGGGGACGGGGAGCGGCTGGGTCACTGCGGAATATGCCATGCTTCCGCGAGCCACATCCACGCGGACGGCACGCAGCACGCGGCAAGGTGGACAGGACGGGCGGAGCATGGAGATCCAGCGTCTCGTCGGGCGGGTACTTCGTTCCTGTGTCGTCCTCGACGCCCTGGGCGAGCGGACGATCACCCTCGACTGCGATGTGATTCAAGCGGACGGAGGAACACGGACCGCCGCTGTCAGCGGAAGTTTTGTCGCCCTGGTCGATGCGCTCCGCACGATGCGCGACAGAGGGATATTTCCCCACCTTCCGATCAGATTTCTCGTCTCGGCGGTGAGCGTGGGCAAGGTCCAGGGGATCGCCATGGTCGACCTGTGCTATGAGGAGGACAGCATAGCCGAGGTGGACATGAACCTGGTCATGAACCACAACGGAGACTATATAGAGGTCCAGGGGACGGGCGAAAAAAACATCTTCACCCCCGTCGACCTTCAGGTTCTCCTCGCCCTCGGACTGTCGGGCACGGTCGCCATAACGGCCCTTCAAAGAGAGGCGCTGGGTTTCGTGAAGGGGGAGCTGCCCGATCTTTAAAACACTGCTCTTCGCCAGCGGAAACAGACACAAATTCATCGAAGTGGAGGCCCTCTTCAAACCGTCAGGTCTTTCCGTGCTCTTCGCCCCCGATATTTCATCGTCCTTCGACGTGGACGAAACGGGCGGCAGCTACGCATCGAATGCGCTCCTGAAGGCGAAGGCATGGGGGCTTCGCATGGGGATGGCGGCCCTCGCGGACGACAGCGGTCTCGAAGTTTCCGCCCTGGAGAACGCCCCCGGTATCTATTCGTCCCGGGTGGCCGCCTCCGACCCCCTCAGAATCAGATGGCTTCTCGACGCGATGAAGGCGGTATCCGATCGGTCGGCTCGCTACGTCGCCGCCTTCGCCCTCTCTGTGCCCGGCGAAGAGGTGTGCATCGTCACGGAGGGGGAGTGCCGCGGATGCATCGCCGAGGAGCCGAGGGGAGAAGGGGGATTCGGCTACGATCCTGTCTTCATCCCGTGCGGGTACGACAAGACCTTCGGGGAACTTCCGGCGGACGTCAAAAGAGCCCTGTCCCATCGGACAATCGCGGGATATCGAATGATGGATATCCTTTCACGGAAATCTATGCTAGAATAACTCTTTGTCCGACTTCGGTCTTTATTTGAGGAGGTGCGCAAAATACGAACTTTCATCAGCATCGTTCATATTCTTCTCTGCTTTGCTCTCTCAGGCGTTGTCCTCCTGCAGCAACGTAAGCAGGGAGGGTTTTCCGGAATTTTCGGAGGAGGTACCCAGGCCGACCTGGGCGCCAACCAGTGGCAACGCTTCAGCAGCCTGACGAAGATCACCGTCGTGCTCACCACCGCCTTCATCCTGACGTCCATCGTCCTGATACTGTACCGGTAACGAGCGCGCTCATGGACTCGTTCAAAGACATTCAGGAATTGCAGGTCGGCACGCAGAGACTTTTCTCCGCCACCCACGAGGAGATCCTCGACGGGGTGACGACAGATGTCTATTTCGTGAAAACCCGCGATGTGCTCCGGCACGCCGGGAAATTATCGACCCCTGTAACTGCTGAAATCTTTGCCCGCAAGCCGGGGATATTTGCGGGGCTTCCCGAGGTCCTCGAGGTGCTGAGAAACCGGCCTCTTTTCATAGAAGCCCTGCCCGAAGGCACACCCTTCCAGCCGAAGGAGGTCGTCGTAAGAATACGAGGTTCCTACGACGTCTTTGGAATGTATGAGACGGTCCTCCTCGGCATGCTCGCCAGCGCGTCCGCATGGGCAACGGCGGCGAAGGAGTGCGTCGACGCTGCGGAGGGCAAGCCGGTCCTCTGTTTCGGGGCCCGCCATGTTCATCCGGCTATCGCTCCGGTGATGGAGCGAACGGCCGTCGCGGTCGGCGGCTGTACGGGAGCGAGCTGCATACTGGGTGCCAAACTTGCCGGAAGAGAGCCCATGGGGACGGTTCCTCACGCTGCCGCCCTCATCATTGGCGATACCGTCGATCTCGCATGGGCCTATGACGGGGCGATGCCGGCCGATGACGCGCGGGCCGTTCTCGTCGACACGTTCAAGGACGAAGCGGAGGAGAGCCTGAGGGTCGCGCGAGCTCTTGGAAAAAAACTGGCCGCTATACGGCTCGACACTCCGGGAGAGCGAGGCGGCGTGACAGCCGACCTCGTCCGGGAGGTACGGCAACGCCTCGATATGGAGGGCTACAATCACGTGAAGATCATCGTGTCGGGCGGTCTCTCCCCCGATCGGATCCGGGATCTGGCCCAGGCTGGTGCCGATTCCTTCGGTGTAGGAAGCTATATCTCCCACGCCAAACCCATCGACATGACGATGGATCTCAAGGAGATCGACGGACGCCCCTACGCGAAGCGTGGGCGGATTCCGGGCATCACGCCGAACCCCAGACTCGTCGTGATGCAGGAAGGATAGCACGGAGACATTCCTGCCCCAGTGCGTATGAGATCCCGGAGGCCCTGCCACCCTCCGGTGATGCCAAACCGACGCGTTGCGGGCGAGATGTGCGCATACAGAAGAGCGAAAATCATGACCCTGTACAGATCAGGACGAGGAGGCAGTTTTATGACGGATACGCGATCGTATATGGCCAC
>CALCQG010000056.1 GCA_937897575.1 uncultured Synergistales bacterium
GGGGCTGATTTCATCATCTCCTTCCCCTCCGGGGTGGAGGCGAGCCTCACCCTCGGAAGCGCGTCCCTCACCGGGGCGACTGATCCGGCGGTAACTCTCCGTGATGAACTGGCGGAGTACGTGGGCAACGGTCACATCACAAACTGGTCGCCTTCGGGCGCAACCGAGGACGCGGTTGGTGTATCGATATCCATCCAGGGCGATGGGGAACTGGAGCTGAATCCGGTATGAGTCTAAAAGAGAAAATCGGTGAACTGAAATACGGCGTGAATGCCCTGCGGGCGCTACAGGAGCAGATCGGAAAATCCCCTGCGGATGTGCTCACGGGCGGATTCGACGGGCGTGACATGGAGCTCGGAACGTCCATTATCTGGGCGGGGATGCTCTGGAATAACAGAGACCTCACCCTCGACGAGGTTGGGGATCTCCTCGACTCCGAGGAGAAACTGTACATCGACGCGCTGGGAGAAGCTGTCCCGAAATTCCTTGCATCGTTCAAGCGGGTATTCGGACTGCCAGACGCGGCCGCGGAGGAGAAGGGAAAAAACTGACAGCGGGGGACTGGGAGAAGGCGGCACAGGAACTTGTGCTGATCGCTCTCGGTCCCCTGCGGCTTTCCCACGAAGATCTGTGGCAGCTTACCTGGGGAGAAGTGGACGATCTTATCTACGCCTGGCGCTACTCGGAATATCTGGAATCGCAAAAACGGGCGCAGCAGGCGGCCTGGATCATGAACGCCTGCGGGCGGCTGAAGCATCCCGTCCGGACAAACGACCTGGCCAGGTATTGGGTGGACGGGGAAATTATGAGCAAGGGCGAATACCACGAACATCTGAAAAATAAGGTCAAGTCCAGGAGGGGGGATAAGAGTGGCGAAGAAAATTAGATACGTGTTCGGCGCTGACGTGACGGAGCTGGAGCGGGGTTTGAAGCGCGTGGAGTACAAGCTCGGGAAAATGAGCGCGAACGCCCAGCGGTTCGGCACGGCCATGACTCGCAACGTCACCGCCCCCCTCGTGGGACTCGGAGCGCTGGCGGTCCGGGAAGCCGTGAAATTCGAGTCCGCATTTGCCAAAGTGAAAAAATCCGTCGGCGGCACCGAGGCTGAACTGAAGGCCATGGAACAGGGCATCGTCGAGATGTCCAAGACCATGCCAACGGCGGCGGAGGAGATCGCACGGGTCGCAGCGTCCGCAGGGCAGCTCGGCATCCAGAGACAAAATATCCTCGGCTTCACTAAGGCCATGATCCAGCTCGGCGAGACATCAAATATGTCCGCTGACGAGGCTGCCGACTCACTGGCGCGATTCGCGAACATCACCCAGATGAGCCAGAAGGACTTTGACCGTCTCGGCTCTACTGTCGTCGCCTTGGGCAACAGCCTCGCCACGACTGAAAAAGAGGTCGTGGAGATGGGTCTCCGGCTTGCCGGTGCGGGCAAGCAGGTGGGCATGACCGAAGCGCAGATCATGGCGCTCGGCGGCTCGCTCTCGTCCGTGGGGATCGAGGCGCAGGCTGGCGGCACGGCGTTCAGTAAACTGATGATTGAAATGAAGCTCGCCACCGTCAAGGGCGGGAATGCGGTCAAGGATTTTGCCACCGTGGCCGGGATGAGTGCACAGGAGTTTACCGCCCTGTTTGGGAGGGACGCGACGGGCGCGATAATAAAATTCATCCAGGGGCTTGCCAGTTTAGAGGGCACCGGCATGACGGCTATTGAGGTCCTCGACAAAATGGGGATCACGGAGATCCGTCTCCGGGATGCCATCCTGAGGGCGACCGGCGCAAGCAACGTTTTCACAAACTCCATTGAGCTGGGCAGTAAGGCCTGGCAGAAAAACAACGAACTCCAGGAAAAGACGGCTATATTCTACAAGACCACTGAAAAACGGCTCGCCATCCTCCGGAACCAGATCGCGGCCACAGGGCGAGAAATTGGCAACACCCTCACCCCGTCGCTTATGGTGGCGGCGAACCGGGTAGCCGATGTGACGAAGGCGTTTTCCGAGCTCTCTCCGGAGTTGAAAACGAGCATCGTTAACTGGGGGCTCGCAGCTGCGGCTATCGGCCCCATGATTCTGATATTTTCCAAAATCACCAGCGGGGCCGCCGGGGCGCTGAAGGCCCTGCGCAACCTCGCCATATTCCTATCGGCGAACGCGGCCGTTTTCAGCGGCGCGGCTGCGGCTCTGGCATTTTTAGTCAATGCTGATTTCAGTGCTAAAGGGATAGAATCCCTATCGGAGCGCCGGGGACTTGGGCTGAACGAGTCCGGGAGGAGCAAGGAATTAGCCGACCTCCGGGCAGAACAGGATGCCCTCGCCCGGGCAAAGGCGATGGAAGCCTACGATAAGGCGGCAGTATCACGGCAGAGCGGAAGCGTGATAAGAGGCACAGGGAAAACTCCTGTAACGGCGGGAACTCAACCTCAAGTAACACCGGAAATACAGGCGATTCTCGACACCTTCAAAAAGTCCGAAGAGGCGATGAAGAAGGTAGGTTCCCAAGGGAAAGCGACGAAACAGGTCTTCGATGAAATGACCGTTTCGCTTGCCAAGTCTCTTGGCATCTCAAACGAAGAGGCGCAAAAGAGAATCGAATCCTCGAAAAAAATAGGGGAGCAGACCGGCAAGGAAATAGAAGCCCTCAAAGAGCGTCAAAACCTCATGGAGGAGACAAGAAACATCGCTCTTGAACTTAATCAGACCTTCGCTTCCGAGGACGCGGCGCGTTCGCTGGAAGCCCTGCGGATGCAGCTCGACATCGGCAATATCGGATTGGAGCAGTACAGGGAAGCCCTCACGAAAATCAGGGAGCAGTTCGCCATGTTTCCCGGAGCGGTAGAGCAGATCGACTCCGCAATGACGGCGCTCGATATCTCTATACAGGCCAGCACGAGGACGCTGGGGAGTTTTGTCCGCGAGGCTGAAACAGCACTCAGGGAAAAATTTATTGAGGTACCTGACCTAATTTCTAGTGCGTTCGCCGGGGCCATAGCGTATGGTGAAGATCTGGGTGATTCATTGCGGCGTCTGGCGCAGGACATCGCATATGCTGTAATCAAGGCTACCTTGCTGAAATCGATTTTTGGGTTGTTCGGCTTCGCCGACGGTGGTGTCCTTTCGGGCGGAAATATCGTGCCCTTCGCCCGTGGCGGCATCGTGGACAGGCCGACCATATTTCCCATGGCGCACGGCATGGGCCTCATGGGCGAGGCCGGGCCGGAGGCTATCATGCCGCTCAAACGCACACCTAGCGGAGATCTCGGCGTACAGGCAGATGGCGGCGGTGGCGAGACACATATCACCATGAACATCAGCGCCGTAGACAGCCGGTCGTTTGTAGAAATGATGCGAACAAATAGGGCGAGTGTTGAAAATATAGTGGTTGAAAACATCATGAAAAACGGCGCGGTTCGTTCCGCTATGAGGGGGCTGGCGTAATGGCAGAGACATTTTCCTATTCGCCACTCTATGCGTATCAGCGGGGATTAAATCATAGAGTTCTGGTCACGGAGTTTGAGTCCGGCAAGGAAGAGAGAAAATACCTGGGCGTAAGGGCGCGGACGTGGACGCTCGGATTCCGTGCAGCCGTTGCTACCATCCAGGGAATTGAGGATTTTTACAATGCCCGCGGCGGTAATTACGAGGCGTTCAACTGGACACCGCCCGGCGGTGCGGCCGCCATTTCCGCCCGTTTTGAGGAAGGCAGCCTGTCAGTCAGTTATTACGGCTCTCAGTACGGCGAATGTGAAGTCACGTTGAGGGAGATATTATGAGCAGGGCAGGAGCGGGATATATAGCAGAATCGTCGAATGACGAACTAAAGCCGATCCTGCTGGTGCGTGCGCTGGACATCCCGCAGGTCAATAACCCGTCTGTTATGGTGTCCCTGTATCTGACCAACGCACAATCAGACATATCGTTTTTTGACGAGAATGACAATGCCCAGCTTTACACCGCCTGTGCTCTCTCCTACGACCAGGTGCAGGCGTCCACGGATAATGAGATCGGCACGGTAAACGTGCGGCTGGACAATGTGAGTGGCGCATTCACATCTCTGGCGAAGGACTACCGTTTACGCGGCGTGAGAATGCATCTGCTGGAGGCGTTCCAGGATACGTTATTGTCTCCTGCCGGGGCGAGGTGGATATTCCAGGGACATCTCGAAAAAGCGATTATAGGGATTTCAGCCATTGAGGTCATGGTCAAGGCGGATTTTTCTCTTGCCACGCGGGTTCCGAGGCGACTCTACTGGGTGAAGGACTTCCCGCACTTGCCGTCTGCGAAAGACCCGAGGACGCTGGCGCTGAAATGATCGGTATTCCGTGGAAGACGAAAGGGCGAGATCGTGACGGTATCGACTGCGTAGGGCTCGCCCTTCTGGCACAGAAGGAACTGTTCGGACGGGAGTATGACTTTCCGTTCGACTACGACCCGGAAACGGGGGATGAAAATATTCTTCTTGGCTGGATGAGCAGTATAGCTGATGAGGTGAATACTGCCCGTGAAGGTGACCTTGTAATTTATCGCTTGCCTGGAATAGATGGGGTTGTGAGGCATCATATTTGTACTGTAGTGGATGATGCACTGCTCCATATATACCCGGGCAAGAGTTCGCGGAAGATGAAAATCAGGATGAAACGGATCTACAAAATCTACCGGGCGAGGGAGGTGGAGACATGCCGGGAGCGGCAATAGGGGCACTGTTAGGATTTGTCTTGTCAGGAACCGGGCTTGGGATAGGAATTGCAGGATTCCTCGGCATTTCTGTCGGTACCCTCTGGATGGTGGGTGCCTCCCTTGGCTCGTTGTTCGACGGACCGGATACCGACCTTGGAGATTCGACGCCCAATTACACATTTGGGCAGTTGTCGAACACAAAATCCCAGATGCTTCCCATCCCTATTGTGTACGGACGGTGCAGAGTCGGCGGCAACATTTTCATGCAGACGTTTTACGACGATACCCTGCAGAAAATGGACATGCTCGTCGGTGTTTCCGAAGGGCCAATCCAGTCCATAAAATCCATCTACGCCAGCGACACGGAACTGACGGATGCAAATGGAGACATTACCCATGAGCTGGAAGAGGTGACGCTGAACGTCCACCTCGGTGAACCCGACCAGGTTGCTGACAGCCGAGACCCCAGCGGGAGCACGTATGCGAATGTTGCCTACGTGGGGTTGACTCTCAAGGCGCAGGACGGGCTGTCAGGCAACCCCACCATCTCGTCCATAGTGGAAGGGCGCAAAATATGGACGCCTGCCGGTACGGTGTTCTCAAGGAATCCAGCGTGGATCGTCTATGATTTCCTGACCAATACCCGCTACGGTGTGGGTGTGCCGCAAGATTTGATAGACCTCGACTCGTTCATGGCGTCTGCCGACTATTGTGATGCCCTGGTTGAGGGTGAACCTCGTTTCACACTGGACTACATCATTGACACCCATCGACCCGCGGTGGACCATCTGCAATCCATGCTGGCTTGTTTTAGAGGGTACTTCCTCGCCAGGGACAAGATCGAGCTTCACGTGGAGCAGGCCGGGAGTGTGTACAAGGCACTCGGGCCGGATAATTTTGTGAAGGATTCTTTTTCCTGGTGGCAGAAATCAGGAGATGATTCGCCGAACAGAATTACCCTGGAGTGGATCGACCCGGACAACCATTACGAGCAGTCCTCGGCTGTGTTTGAGTATCAGGAGGATATGCAGGCTCGTGGTGTTTTTGAAAAATCATTCTCCGTGCTCGGAGTAACCCGCTCGTCCCAGGTAGGTCGGTTGGGTAATTATTTGATGGAGACAGCAAAACGGGTACAAAATTTTTGTTCGTTCCAGGTGGGCTTGCAGGATGCCGACATCGAGGCAGGGGAAATCGTATCCCTGACCTATCCTGATTTTACGGGGTGGGACGCAAAACCCTTCCGGGTAGTAGCAGTACAGGACCAAGGTGATTCGGGTTTAGTTACAATCACCTGCGCGGAATATGATGCGACGGTATACGGTGATGATGCGCTGCCAGTCCAGACGCCTATAGTAGATCCAACGCCTGTTACCTATGACGATGTATACGCCCTTGTCCTTGACGATATAGGGTATATCGCTGAAGACGGGACATGGTTTCCGGTGATTCGTGCTACATGGCAGAACCCGTCCGATTACACTCCTGCGGCACTGAATGTGCGGTGGCGGTACGATGGAGATACGGAATGGAACCTGCATCTGAATACGTCCCGTATGACCACACAGACCACCATTACCGGACTGACTACCGGAGAGGATCTGGAGGTCTGGGTCAACTGCGTCAAGCCTAACAACGGCGGGGAGACAACCGGGGCGACGGCAACGCTGTCCGTAGGACGTGATGTTACCCCTCCTGCGGCTCCAACTTCCCTCACTGCAACGGGATGGTTTGGAAACATTGATCTGGAATGGGTTAATCCCGCTGATAAAGATTTAAATTATGTTGAAGTGTGGGAAAATGCCATTGATAACAGGGCAACCGCCGTCAAGATTGCCGAAACTAATGGCACATCATACCAGCGGTATGTGGGGTCATTCATCACCCGCTACTATTGGGTGAGGGCAGTGGATTTCTCAGGCAACGTGGGTGCATGGAACGCTACGGCAGGCACGGCGGGGAACTCCGACCAAGAGAACCATCAGGATTTCGTAGACCTGGTGTTGCAGGAAAATCCGTATCTTGCAGAAGTGCAGAGTGACCTCAACAGTGCTATTACCCTAGGAGATACAACTATCAAGACAATTGACCTCCCCGCTTACGAACAAAGGATAGCTGACCGAATAGACGAAGTCAACGATGACATAATGACTCAGGTCAACACTTATGCTGACGGCACTATTGACGCAATGCTTGACGCTTCCGAAGCAATAAGTGCAGTAAGAGATGCGGGAATTATTACCGATCCTGCAACAGGGCTTACGAGCATTTATGCTCTTGATGCTTACAAAACAGCCAATGATGCGAGAGTATCCACGGTTGAGGTTGACCTTGATGCGGTTGAGTCCACGCTGACCAGTAAGGTAACGCTTGCCCAAGTTGATGCGCGGATAGCCGGGGCAGTTTTTGGCGATGCTGGCGAACTGCTTTTATCTGGTATGGATGCACGGATAGTCACCGTTGAGGAGGGCTTAGATGCGGTCGAGGGCACGCTGATTGAAAAGGCATCAGTGGTTGATGTCAACGCTCTCGGCGGGCGAATCGGCACGGCTGAATCACGGCTTGATGGGCAGGATGCGGAGATTGCCTTACTTGCTACCTCACAGGAGCTTGACGCAGTGGAATCGAGAGTATCAATCGCTGAGGTCAATATAGACGCTCTTGAGGGCGCAATCGTTGATAGGGTTGTCAGCTCAGTAACAGTTGTGCAGGATTCAGAGGAAGTATTAGCGCAGGGTCTCGTAGATGCCATGCTCAACGACCGGGAAGCACAGGCTGACACGAAGGCTAAAACGGAGAGCGCATTAGCAATAGCGGAATCTGAACTGTACGCCCATGTCAATGATGAAATGGAAGCTGAAGCGGGACAGAGATTGTTGTTGGCGGCGAAGGTTAACAATAATCAAGCAGCAATTCAGACCGAAGCCACAGCGCGAGCAAATGCAGACAGTGCAATTGCATCTAACGTAACAACCCTGCAAACCACGGTAGGGAGCAACACCTCGGCGATACAGACCATTGATAGTTCTGTCGACGGAATTAAATCAAAACACGCCGTTAAAATCGACACGAACGGATACGTCACAGGCTATGAACTCATTGGCACTGGCACATCAAGCTCCATGGTGTTCCACGTCGATAATTTCTTAATCGGGAAACCAGGAGCAAGTAATGATTATCCATTTGCGCTTGGGGTGGTTGATGGCGTTACACGAATTTCGATGCAAAATGTATTTATCCAGGATGCGGCGATTGACACACTGAAAATTAAAAACAATGCCGTCACAACCTATGTTTTCGTCACGGGCGGGCAGACTTCTTCGTGGGGAACTCTTTACGGCACAGAATCTCCGACATGGAGGACCATGCCTTTCAATAGCAGGGTAACTGTAACACAGATTGTATCGGGCAGACCTGCGATGATTACCTTTTCAGTCAACTGGTATTCCGCAGAGGATTATGCAGGAACATCTTTTAGGGTGCTTGCCAATACAAGCGATACTCTAACAGGGGCTAGTGCCATTTGGACTAAAAATGTCGGAGGTGGCGACCAAATCAACATGAGCTACACAGAGCAGTTTCAGTGGATTCCGTCATCAAGCGGGACATGGTATCTATATTTACAATGGTTATTGGGCAGTGGAGGGGAAATGAACACTAAATGGGATACCTATATCCGCTCACACTCGCTTTCGTTATTCCATATGAAACGGTAGAGGTGGTGACATGAGACGAGCGACATTTTATGATCCGGTAGGCGGCAGAATAATAGGAACTCTGATATGCAGCGAGGCGTATTTCGATGTCAACGTAGAAGACAAAACCTGGATAGAAGGAACTTATGATCTTGAAACTCATTATATTGCGAATGGTATAGCGACTCTACGCCCTGCTATGCCCCTAACCGTCACAGGCTCAGTTATCAGCGGTATTCCGCAAGGTGCAACGGTCACGCTAGGCGAACAGGCCTTCCCTGTCGATGATGGCGAAGCTGACATCGAGGGATATACAGGAATCGTCAAAATAACATGCTGGCCCTATCTTGATGCGGAGGTGACGCTATGAAAATAAGTTATAAGCCAACCTCTGCGGAGGTGCGGAAGAACCGCAAAGAGGAATATTTATCAAAGTACCCCATAGAAGCCCAGCTGGAAGCCCTCACAGAAGCGGCGATGGGGCGCACGGCAAAATTAGATGAATTGGTCAAGGGGCTCTCTGATATCAGGGAGTCCCTGCCGTTCTCAGAGGAGGTTGAATAATGAGCTGGTATAGAACAGGAACAGTAGTAGTAACAAACGGATCGAAGACAGTCACAGGGGTCGGAACGCTGTGGACAACGGCAGTCAATGCTGGTGACGCCTTCGCCCTTGTGGATGCAAATTTGAATCCAACGGGTGCATGGTATGAGGTGGATGTGGTTGTTTCCAATACGGAAATAACCTTGAAGCAGAGCTACGCCGGAACAACCGGGAGTAATAATCAATATTGTGTATTTAACATGGTTGGCAATATGACCACCCCGTCATTCGCGCAGAGATTGGCTACGTTTTTCGCATCGTTCCAGAGCCTGATTGACAAGCCGACCACTACACCAACGGCACTTGGCATTCCGGTAGCTGATGCAAACGGAGACATTGATTCTGGATGGCTCAAGGATGCCTCCACAACCGTTAAGGGCGTTGTTGAACTCGCCACTTCAGCAGAAACGACAACTGCAACGGATACCACCCGTGCCGTGACACCTGCGGGATTCCTTGCAGGACTGAGGGGGAACCTCCTTGGCACAGTCTCACAGGTTGGCGGCGTGCCGACAGGGGCGGTTATCGAGCTGGGCTCAAACGCAAACGGGAAGTATACGAAATTTGCGGACGGGACGATGATTTGTACTTCTGAGCTGTTGTCAAACGGGGCTGTCACACTCTCAAATGGGAGTGTGTTTCATACTGAAGAAATAATATGGTACTTTCCTGCCATTTTTGTTGGGTTTCCAACAACATCGGGATTGGAAGTAAATGGAGCCGGTTTATGTTGGGTTGCTAGGGGAACAAGTTCTGGTGAAGGCGGGTCTGTTGCGAAATATAGAATTGTAAGAGGTGCTTCAACAGTCTCCACTCCTGCTTGTAAATGTATAGCTATCGGGAGGTGGCTCTAGATGAAATTACTTTTTAGCCCCCAGAGGCGTGATGATACCCTCGTCCTCTCGAAATCAGGGGATGCCCTTATCGTCAACGGCACGGTCTATGATTTCTCCCCTCTCCCTGACGGTGCCACCCTGCCCAGAGAGGCTGTCGACTGTGAGTGGATATGCGGAGATGTGAGCCGTGTGGACGGAGAACTGATCATTCCCATCCTCCTCCCTCACGGGCCGGACGCATCTGAACAGGCACGGTTTCCGGAACCTATTACCATGACTTCCAACGGACAGGTGGTGTTACCAGTATGATTGACTGGACAAAAGTAATTACCGTTGAGGATAAGTTTGAACAGGCAAAAGAGGCTAAGCAAGCCGAGATTGCATCAGCACGGTTCGAGGCTGAGACGGAGGGGATCAACGGTATTCGCACGGATAGGGAGAGTCAGAGTCTTATCACGGGTGCGGCGCTCAAGGCCATGCAGGACAATACTTATACCTGTAACTGGAAGGGCGTGGATGGTTTCGTCGAACTGACTGCACTGCAAATCCTCGCCATAGCCGACGCTGTCCGGGCGCATGTGCAAGGGTGTTTCGACCGTGAGGCTGAACTATTGCCTCTTATCGAGGCCGCGGAGACCCTTGATGACCTGGAGGTGATTGTGTGGTAGCGATTCAGTACCGGGAATTCTGGCCGCTCTTGCTCGCGGGGGCGGTCTTTTTTATTGCGGTGATGGTCATGCGGAGCAGGGAATGACTGCCCCGGAGATGTACTCCCTCATGCAGGGGGTGGCGGGGGTGAATGCCTTCGCAG
>CALCQG010000057.1 GCA_937897575.1 uncultured Synergistales bacterium
GTACTGCGCCGCCACACGGCCGAGGGAGGGACGGTTCGGTTTGAACCGTTCGCCCCCGTGGCCGAACAGGGCGATCAGAGAGCCCGAGCAGAGCGGGCGGAGTGCGGAGAGGATGTTCTTCAGAGCGAAGGGCGTGTGGGCAAAGTCGATGATGGCGCAGACGCCGTTGGAGAAGAAGTATTTTTCGAGCCGGCCGGGCACCTGAATCATGGAGCCGAGGGCCTCCACGATGGCCCTACGCTCGTGCAGGACTCCGGACAGGAGGGCTGTGGCGCCGAGCATGTTGGACACGTTGAACGTCCCCGTCAACGGCGTCGAGACGGCGTACCGCTCGCCCGTATCGGGGAAGAAAAAGGTCGCCGTTGTCCGCTCGAGCCCCACGTCGATCTCCTCCGCCCACACCCCGGCTCCCCTGGGCTCTGAAAGGCCGAAGGGGCGCACGTTGCCGGAGAACTCGCCGACGATTCGCCTGCCGTAGGGGTCGTCCCAGTTCCCAGCGCCCTGCCAGCCGTCCTTCATGTACGTCGTGAAAAGACGCCTCTTCGCGAGGTAGTACTCCTCGAGGGTGTGATGGAAATCGAGATGCTCCTCGCTCAGGTTCGTGAAGACGGCGCCGTCGTAGGAGCACCCCTCCAATCGCCCGAGGCACAGGCCGTGGGACGAGGTCTCCATGACGCAGGCCGTGCACCCGTTGCGCACCATGTCCCCGAGAGCTCTCTGGATATCGCAGCTCTCGGGCGTCGTCCTGTCCGCATCCCGTTCCGAGAGGCCGTCATTGTAGACGATGGTCCCGAAGAGGCCCGTCTTGATACCGAGCGACTGGAGCATGTGCCGGATGATCCACGTCGTGGTGCTCTTCCCGTTCGTCCCCGTGACGGCGAACATGGAGAGCTTCTTCGACGGGCAGCCGTACAGGAGCGATGCGATTCGTCCCATGTCCCGGCGCACGTCCATGGAGAGGAGCTGCGGGACATCCAGCGGGAGCAGTCGTTCCACCAGGAGCGCCGAGGCCCCCCGCTCCACGGCCTGTCCGGCATGGTCATGCCCATCGGCCTTCTCCCCCCGGATGCAGCAGAACAGGGCGTCCTGCTCCATCCGACGGCTGTCGCACACCGCCTGCGCCACGTGCACCTCGCCGTGAGAGGCTCCATGCAGTACAAGATAGGGGGAAAACTGTTCGTTGTACTCCGTGAGGAGCTGCGACAGAATCGCCATGGTATCAACCAACCCTTTCTATCGCCGCAGTCAGGCCGATCTGCATCATGTCCTCCACAATGCGCCGAAAGACGGGGGCCGCCACGACTCCGCCGTAGTACTTGCCCTTCGAGGGCTCGCCGATAACGACGAGCAGGACGTACTGCGCCTTCTCGACGGGCCAGAAGCCTCCGAAGGAGGCGACCCACTTCCCCTTCATATACTCACCGCGCTCGGCGACCTGGGCGGTCCCCGTCTTCGCCGCGAGTTCGATACCCGGGATATCCGCCGAGCGCCCCGTCCCCTTGCGAACGACATCCCGAAGGGACGACCGGAGCCATTGAGCCGTCTCCCGGGAGAGAACCTCCCGAAGCATATGCCGTCCTCCCGCATAGAGGACGTCGCCTCCTCCGTCCCGGACCTCCGATACGATGAAGGGGCGAAGGAGATCGCCTCCGTTCGCTATGGCCCCGATCGCCGACGCCAGGTGCAGAGGGGTCACCGCCAACCCCTGGCCAATGGCGATGTTCGAGGGGACGACGCCCCGCCACTGCTCGGGCGTCGCAAGGAGGCCGCTCTCCATCCCGTTGAGCTCGATCTCCACCGTTTTTCCGAATCCCCACTCCCGCAGGCCGCTGTACATATCGGCCGCCTTCACTCGCAGCCCGATCTGCGCCATGCCCGTGTTGGAGGATTTCACCAGAATTTCGGGCACGCTGAGCTTTCCGTACCCTCTGTTCTCCGCCTCGGAGACGTGACCGTCGGCCACCTTGATACGGTAGGGGCAGTTGAACACCTCGTTCTTGCCAATGGATCCCCGTTCGAGGGCGACACCGAGGATCACGGGTTTGAAAGTGGAACCCGGCTCATAGGTCCGGCCGATGGAGTTGTTGACGATCTTTTTGAGGTTAGCAAGCTCTTTCCTGTCGTTGGGGTCGAAGGAGGGCCAGCTCGCCATGGCAAGGACGGCCCCGCTGTTCGGATCGAGACAGACGATACTGCCCCACTTCGCTCCGTGCTCCGCGATGCCCTCGTTCAATCGCCGTTCCACGATGAACTGAATGCGCGAGTCGACGGTCAGGTTCACCGAGCCGATCCCACCGCCCGCGCTTTCGGAGAACGCCGTCACGTCCAGGGTCTTTCCCGAGGACTCCTTCGCCAGCACCCGGACACCCGGTGGGGAGTACAAGACCCTGTCCCATACCAACTCGATCCCGGACAGCCCTTTGTCATCCACATCACAGAAACCGATGACATGGGCCAGAAGCGACTTGTTCGGATAGAGCCTCTTTTTCTCGTGGAGTTCGTAGATGCCCTTGAGACCGAGGGACCGTATCGCCTCGGCCGTCTTTTGGTCCGTCTTTCGCGCCAGCCAGGTGAATCGTCCCTTGAGCTGGGACGACACGGAGCGTACCGTATCCTGGGGAAGGATCCCCGCGAGCTTCTGGCCGTTGGCGGGATCCCAGAAGGCGGGGTCGATGAAGAAACTTGAGGCTGGAACGGAGAGAGCCAGGGCGTTGCCGTTCTTGTCGTAGATGACGCCCCGATTCGTGCTCACGGGGACGTGATTCCAGTATTGGCGCTGGGACTGCCGCTGCACTCTGGGGTCGGGGAGAAGCTGTAACGACGCGACTCGCCAAGCGAGCACGCCGAAACAGGCGAAAACAAGAATCCAGTGGAATCCCCCGAAGCGCTTGAACATGCGACCTTCCCCCTGTTATGGTCTCCCGCGCGGATTAATTCCGTGCCGACGCTCTCTCGAGGAAGAAGTAGAACCACCCCTCCCTTCCTCCTTCGTCCGCACTGCCGGAAAGGGAGGAGTCAGGCGCCGAGGCAAGGAGCGCCCCGTCCACCCGCAGCACTTTGACGTCGGCGGCGTAGGTCATCCCGAGCTGATCCTTCGAAAAGGCGTACACCCGCCCGGGGGAGAGGACAGCGGACAGCTCCTGCCGCAGCGTGATCTCCTGGGCTCTGAAGGATTCTATCTGACTGTTGATGCCGTTCAACCGGCACTCCAGCCGGAAACTGTACAACCTGAGGACCCCCAAGCCCATGAAGGCGATGAATCCGAGGATGACGCACAGGGCGGCGTAGGGCCACACCTTCCTGAAAGGAAGAGAAGAAAGGGCCTGGACATTCATCTGACTCTCCATCTTCGCTCGTTGCCTCCTTCGCGGCTGCCGCCCACGGAAAAAATTCTCAATTTCGCGCTTCGCGCCTTATGGTTCCGCACTGTCTCCTCGTCCGACGGAGTTATCGGCCGTCTGGTCCGGACCGTCCCGAGCTCCGCTTGCTGCCACTCCCTGAAGAGATGCTTCACGATCCGGTCCTCCAGCGAGTGGTAGCTAACCGCCAGAATCGACCCTCCGTCGCGACAGAGGGCTTTCGCCCCCCTCAACCCGAGCGTCAGAGCCTCCAGTTCGTCGTTCACCGCAATCCGCAGCGCCTGGAAAACCCGCCTCGCCGGGTGCCCCCCCATCTTTCTCTGAACCGGGGCAGGGAGCGTCGAACGAATGATCTCCACCAGCGTGGAAGTCCTGTCGATCCGCCCACTCCTCTGTCTGAAGCGGACGATCCCTCGCGCGATGGGGCGCGAAAACCGCTCTTCGCCGTACTTCCAGAAGATATCGGCCAGATCTTTCTCGGAGCCCTCGTTGACAAGGTCTGCGGCGGTCAGCGGCGACGAGGCGTCCATTCTCATATCCAGCGGGCCGTCCTCCTGGAAGGAGAACCCCCGTTCACCGCTCGTCAGCTGAAGGTTCGACACGCCCAGATCGAAGAGTATCGCATCGAAAGGGGCTTCGTCTCCCACCAGGGCGTCCATGGCGGAAAAATTGCCGTGGACCGGATGAAACCGATCGCCGTAGCCCGACGCTCTCTCTGCGGCGATGGCGAGGGCTTCGGAGTCCTGATCGATCCCCCAGACCTGCGCACCGGGAAAGGTCTCGAGAATCGCCACCGTATATCCGCCAAGGCCGAGAGTACAGTCAAGAACTCGTTCCAAACTATTTTCACGGTCCGAAAGAGCGCGAAGAATTTCATCGAGCAGGACGGGAACGTGTTCCATCAAAACCCGTCCACACCCTCGGCTATCTCTGGAAGCTCGTCAAGGATTTGATTCCTGTACTCATCCCACTTCGCCTTGTCCCATAGCTCCACATGGTCGTTCACGCCGACGAACACCACGTCCTGTTCAAGCATGCCGTGCTGACGCAACACCGACGGGACGAGGATCCGGCCGGCCGAATCGATCTGAAGCTCGTGGGCGCTCGAGAGCATCACGCGGAGAAAACCGCGCGCCTTTCCCTTGGAAAAGGGAAGCTCCTGGAGTTTGTCCAGGACCTTCTCCCACCCCGCAAGGGAGTATAATGAGATGCACTGGTCGATGCCGATGGTGGACACTACGGTCTCTCCAAGCTCGTCTCTGAACTTGGAAGGAAGCACGATTCTGGCTTTTGAATCGATCTTGTGCTCGTAGGTCCCAACCAGCATGGGATTTCCTCCCACTTTCTAACATTATTTCCCACTTGCTCCCACACTACCACCTTGCATAAAATAGAAATAGGTCTGCAGACTCATAAAAAAAGAACGAGAGTGAGTCTGCAGACCTATTTGTGTTCACCGAAAGAGCAAGGGAGTATCCTGTAAGCCGGGTTCTGTCAATGGATGGCCATTTATCTGAAAAACGCCTTACGACGTTCTTTACGCGACCGTACCCGAGGGTCGGCGGGCAGCGTCATCCCCTCCTATTCGGTCTTGCTCCGGACGGGGTTTGCCTGGCATGGAGATCACTCTCCACCCGGTGGGCTCTTACCCCACCTTTTCACCCTTACCTGCAAGCAGGCGGTATGTTTCTGTGGCACTTTCCTTTGGCTCGCGCCAACTGGGCGTTACCCAGCGTCCTGCCCTGCGGAGCCCGGACTTTCCTCTCCTCCTGAGACGAAGAGCGGCCATCAAGGATACTCCCCGCGCGATTATACCACGGCACCTTCTCTAGTGTCGCCGCAAAAAAATCTCCGGAGTGGAAACACTCCGGAGACTGAGACGAACTTCTGGTGAGGTCAGTGGGACCGGACGATCTCCTTGATCTTCATGAGCCGGCTGAGCGTGGAGCGCTCCTGTTCGTCCAGCTTCATGGTGATGTATCGGATCGTGTCGGCGAAATTCGGGATGAGCACGTACTCGAGGGCATTGACCCGTCGACGGGTCCGCTCGATCTCCACCGCCATGAGGTGTATTGCCTTCTCCTTGGCGGCCAGCGCGATCAGCTTCGGGATCAGCTTGGCAAAGCGCTCGAGGGCGACATCCAGGCTGCCCAGAGACGAGGCAAGGCCGTAGTTGAGCGCCACGCCGTCCTGATGGGTCGTGTAGTCGGGGACCATGACGCTCATGACGTTATGCCGGCTGATCTCGATGTCGCACTTCGCCCCCGACACCATCAGCGCCTGCTCAAGCATGGCCGGCAGAGTCTGGGCCCGGGCGAGGAGAAAACTTCCGTAGCTCGCCTCCAGCTCCTTCTCCACTTCCTCCCGAATGGCCTTTCCCTCCCGGGCGCGCTCAAGAAAGGCCTTGATCAGGGCATCCTGCTTGTCCTTCAGCAGCTTGTGCCCCCGCCTCGCGGTGACGAGGCGCTTCTTCAGCCTTGAGAGCTCCATCCTGTTTGGATTGACGTTTAAGTGGGCCATCGTACCGCTCCTTTACGCTCTGTGCGCGACGGGCTCTCTGTCCGCTTCCTTCGTAAGACGGGGTCTGAAATACTTTTCAATGTATGCGTCGCGAACCCGTTTGAGCTCCTTCTCCGGGATCATGGTGAGCAGGTCCCATCCAAGCTCCAGGGTGTCCTGGAAGGTCCTGTTCTGGTACTCGCCCTGGCGGACGTACTGATCCTCGAAGGCCTCGGAGAATTTCGCGAAGGCCTTGTCCTCGTCGTTCAGGGCCCCGTCACCGAGGATGACCGCCAGCTCCTTCGCCTCCTTGCCCCGGGAGTACGCCGCAAAGAGCTGATTCATGAGGTCGGCGTGGTCCTCCCTCGTCTTGTCCTTGCCGATGCCCTTGTCCTTCAGTCGGGACAGGGAGGGCATGACGTCCACAGGAGGATAGATGCCCTTCCGGTGCAGCGCTCTGCTCAGGATGATCTGCCCCTCCGTGATGTACCCCGTCAGGTCGGGGATCGGGTGGGTCTTGTCATCCTCGGGCATGGTGAGGATGGGGATCTGGGTGATGGACCCCTTCTTGCCCTTGAGGCGTCCCGCCCGCTCGTACATGGTGGCGAGGTCGGTGTAGAGGTACCCCGGATATCCGCGCCGCCCGGGGACCTCCTTTCTGGCCGCCGAGACCTCGCGCAGCGCCTCGCAGTAGTTCGTGAGGTCCGTGAGGATGACCACCACGTGCATGTCGTGCTCGAAGGCGAGATACTCCGCTGCGGTCAGGGCGAGGCGGGGCGTGGTAATCCGTTCGATTGCCGGGTCGTCGGCGAGGTTCACGAAGAGGACGGTCCGCTCGATGGCCCCCGTTTTTCTGAAGTCCTCCATGAAGAAGGAGGCCTCTTCGAAGGTGATCCCCATGGCCGCGAATACGACGGCGAAGTCCTCGTGTCCGCTGATCACCGTCGCCTGACGGGCGATCTGCGCGGCCATCCGGTTGTGAGGCAAGCCGCTTCCCGAGAAGATGGGCAGCTTCTGGCCCCGCACCATGGGGTTCATGCCGTCGATGGTGGAGATGCCCGTCTGGATGAAGTCCGAGGGGTAGTCCCGGGAGAAGGGGTTCATGGGCATGCCGTTGACGTCGAGTTTCTTCTCCGCCAGGATGGGCGCGCCGCCGTCGATGGGTTCGCCCCGGCCGTTGAACGTCCGGCCAAGCATGTCCCGGCTCACGGGCAGCGTGAGGACTTTGCCGAGGAAGAGGAGCTTCGTTTCCTTGGCGTCGATTCCGTCCGTCCCCTCGAACACCTGGACCAGCGCCCTGTCCGAACTGATCTCCAAGACCCTCCCCCTGCGCTTTTCGCCGCTGGGGAGTTCGATCTCCACAAGTTCGTCGTATCGGACGCTCTTCGTCCTCTCGACCACCAGAAGCGGGCCGGAGAGCTCGCTGATGGTCCTGTACTCCTTAGGCAGCATCGCTTTCACCTCCGACGGGGGTCACTTCGTTGATCTCCCGCTTCATCTGCTCCTCGAACTCGTCTATCTTTCCGATGTTGTCCTCGTCCAGGTACCGCATGCGGGCCAGCTCAACCCGCACGTGGAGGTCGAACAGGGCTTTCAGAGGCGCTCCCTTGCGAAGGGCCTCCATGGCCAGGTGATGGAACTGGACGATACTCCGAAGCATCTTGAACTGCTTGTTCATGGAGGCGTAGGTGTCAACCTCGTGGAAGGCGTTCTGGTGCAGGAAGTCCTCCCGGATGGACTTGGTGGTCGCCAGGACCATCCGCTCCTCCTTGGAGAGGGCCTCCACGCCGACGAGGCGGACGACCTCCTGAAGGTTGGCTTCCTCCTCGAGAAGGCTCATGGCCTCTATCCGAAGGGCGCTCCATTCGTTGTCGAACTTTGTGTTCCAGTACTCGTCCAGCTTGTCCGCGTACAGCGAATAGCTCTGCAGCCAGTTGATCGCCGGGAAGTGACGCTGATACGCCAGGTTGGCGTCCAGGCCCCAGAAGACCTTGGTCACACGGAGCGTGTTCTGGCTCACCGGTTCGGAGATGTCGCCGCCCGGGGGGGACACGGCGCCGATGGCGGTAACGGATCCCTCGCGGCCCTCGGAACCCAGGACCACGGCCCTGCCCGCCCGCTCGTAGAACGAGGCGAGGCGCGTCCCAAGGTAGGCTGGATACCCCTCTTCGCCGGGCATCTCTTCAAGCCGGCCCGACATCTCGCGGAGCGCCTCCGCCCACCGGCTGGTAGAGTCCGCCATGAGCGCCACGGAGTACCCCATGTCCCGATAGTATTCCGCCATGGCGATGCCCGTGTAGATGCTCGCCTCTCGGGCCGCCACGGGCATGTTCGACGTATTGGCGATCAAAACGGTGCGCTTCATCAGAGGCTGTCCGGAACGGGGGTCTTCGAGCTCGGGGAACTCCAGGAGCACGTCGGTCATCTCGTTGCCGCGCTCACCGCAGCCGACGTAGACGACGATCTCCGCCTCCGCCCATTTCGCCAGCTGGTGCTGGATGACCGTCTTTCCGGAACCGAAGGGGCCGGGCACGCAGGCAGTGCCCCCCATGGCTATGGGGAAAAAGGCGTCCACGACACGTTGCCCGGTGGTGAGGGGCGTGACGGGCGGCAGACGTTTCGCGACGGGCCGGGGCTTCCGGACGGGCCACCGCTGGAGCATGGTCACGTTGTGCCGAACACCGTCCTGTTCTAGAACGGCAACCGTCTCCTCCACGGTGAAGCTGCCGTCTCTGATCTCCGCCACCGTCCCCTCCATGCCCACGGGGACCATGATGCGATGCTCCACGAGGACGGACTCCTGCACAACGCCGAGGATGTCGCCGGGAACAACCCTATCCCCCGCTGCGACGCGGGGTGTGAAGTCCCACTTTTTGGTCCGGTCGATCGCCGGAACGTTGATCCCGCGGGAGATGAAGTGGCTGTCCGCCGCTCTTTCGATGAGGTTCAGCGGGCGCTGTATTCCGTCGTAAAACTGCTCGATGATGCCGGGCCCCAGCTCGACGCTGAGGGGTTCTCCGGTGCTCGTCACCGGTTCCCCCGGCATAAGCCCCGACGTCTCCTCATAGGTCTGTATGGAGACCGTGTCCCCTCTCAATTCGATGATCTCGCCCACGAGGCCCATGGTGCCGACCCGGACCACGTCGTACATATTGGCGCCGTACATCCCTTTCGCTATAACCAGGGGGCCCGATATCTTCTCTATAGACCCCTGAATACCCTTCTTCGCTTCATTGGCCACAGTCTATCGCCTCCAGACATCCCGGTAATCTCGTCATTTTATTTCTCCTGGAAGATATCCATTCCGACCGCTCGTTCGACGCTGCTCCTGATGGACTCCAACCCGATGCCCATGCTGCCCCTGAGGCCGGGAACGGGGACGAAGCTCGTCTCGTGCTCCCGGTTCAGCTGGTTCACTTCGTCGGCCATCTCGGCATAATAACTCTCCTGCACGAAGACGACGGCGTACTGCTCGCGGGCGAGCCTTTCCAGCGTCTCGCGAACGGCGGAGAGCCCCTCTCCCTTGATGATGAAGGGCCTCACTCCCACCGCCTGAAAGGGCAGCACCGTCTCATATTCACCGACCGCTGCCATGCAATACTCTGTCGATTGTTTAGACATGACGGAGCAACCCCTTTGCCATCGATCTGTCCGTATCGTTCGCGACGGAGACCATCGCTATCCGGAGGTTCTTCGCCTCCATCTCCTTCTTCCAGAGAAAGGAGAGGACGTATCCGGGTTCGAAGGCCCCGAACTTGCTCTCCTCGAGGACAGAGAAAATGTATTCGTCAAGCAGCCGCTCCATCCGGACAACGAGCGTCGAAAGATCGGAGGAGTCCTCCACGTGGGAGAAAGCGTCTCCCACCTCGGAGAAGGAGAGGCTTCGCCCCCAGCTCTCCACCGGCTCGGGCAGCAGGGAGAGGAGTTTCTCCTTCGAGATGAGCCCTCCGGCGTGCAGGAACGAGCCCACGTCCGACGGATCTATGTCGAGGCGCTTCAGTCGAAGCAGGTTGCGGATGTTCTCCGCGTCAATTCTGCCCCGAACCCACTGCACCGCCGCCTCGATGTTCGTCTCCCGGGCAAGGTTCCCCATGGCCTCGAAGAGCGCTCTGTCGAGCGACTTTTCCATGACGAGAGCATCCTTCGTCTGCTCCCAGAGGGCCAGCGCCTCGGGGACAGCCCTGTGAAGGCCGAAGGGCAAGAGACGGTACTCCTCCGTCTCCATGGCCGTGATCAGAACATCCCTGTCGATGTTGCCGAGAGGCGTCAGCAGATCGAAGCGCCTCTCTCCGCCCTCCTTCGCCAGGATCAAACTCTTCAGCAGGACCTTGACGTTGTGAAAGTCGTAGGGAAGCCGGCATATCTGAAC
This sequence comes from uncultured Synergistales bacterium, assembly GCA_937897575.1. Classification (GTDB taxonomy): domain Bacteria; phylum Synergistota; class Synergistia; order Synergistales; family Aminobacteriaceae; genus CALCQG01. The sequence goes on from CALCQG010000057.1 coordinate 10,228, forward strand.
AAGCCGGGCATCGGGCACGAACTTCTGAACCTCGTCGTACCCATGCACCAGTTCGTTCTCTATGACGCGGTCAAAGTCGAGGGTCCCCTTCTGCTCGCCGAGCCACTGAACGTAGGATGTTTCGCCGAGGACCTTCACCGCCGTCTCCAGATCGTCGCTCTCCAGAACGCGCTGTATGAGAGACTCTTCAAGCAGGCGTCCGGACATCGCCCGGAGGCGCGCAACCGAGTACCCGTACTGCTCTGCCGGAGGCACGAGACATCACCTCCCGTTATTCCGAAAACAGCCGTTGCGCAACGTCTGCCTCAATGTCGTCCCGCACCCACCGCAGGAGCATATCCCACGAGCAGTTCGTCTGGATGTCGCCGCTCTGCAGGATAAAGCCGCCGGCGATGTCCGCCCGATCGGCGCTCAGAGTCAGCATTTTGCCCCGCTTCTGGTTATAACCGGCCAGCCACTCCTCGGTGATGTACCGCTCCGAGGGGGATACCCGCACCTCTTCGCTCCCGGACTCGACAACCCTGTCCAGAAGCTTCTCCGCAAAACCGAGGTACTCCTCCTTCGGAAGGTTGGCCAAGCGGTCCAGTGCTCCGCTGAAGGCCCGGTTGATGAGGGCGTACTTTCCTCCCAGGAGGATTTTCTTTATGTCGAGATCGGATACGATCTCCCTTCGCCTGTAGATCTCCGGCTCCTCTTTGCTGAACTGGGCAGCGTAGTGCGCTTCGATTTTCGCTATCTCCGCGTCGGCCTCGCCGGAAATCACCGCGGCCTGAGACTTCGCCTTCTCAAGGAGAACGGCCGCCTCCTGCTCCGCATCGGATATTATTTTACGCTGAATCTCCGCAAGGGACATGGTTTCCCAGCCCCCTACACCTTTATTCCATTGAGAAGAATAATGCTCATCAGAAGGGAGAGAACGGCATAGGTCTCGACCATTGCCGGGAGAATGATGGCCTTACCCATCTCTTCGGGCCGTTTCGCAATCATTTGAATGGATGCGGCGGACGTCTTCCCCTGGGCTATGCCGGAGAAGTACTCGCCGATGGCTGCAGGGAGGCAGGCACAGAAAATGCCGAAGCCCTGGGCTACGGACACGGTTACGGGATCGCCGCCGAGAAGACCGACCTTCAGAATGGCGAAGAACGCCACAAGAAGACCGTAGATTCCCTGCGTCCCTGGCAGGGCCTGAAGAGGAAGAATTAAGCCGAACTTGCCGGGGTCCTCCGTCATCACACCAGCGCCGGCTTCACCCGCAATGCCGACTCCGATGGCTGAACCGGCTGCTCCCCACCCTGCGGCCATGGCCGCACCTCCGACCGCCAACATTGTTCCGAGAAGATCCAGATTCATCGTACCGATACACTCCCCTCAAACATATAGTGTAAACATCCTGTTGTCGGTGTTTCTATTCCGTTTTGTCGTCCTGCAGAAGGACGTAGTTCGTTCTGTAGGTCAGCGGATTGAAGTCGCGGCCGCCTCCACCGTAGAACTTCCCGAAGAACTCGACGTACTGAAGGCGCATGGAGTGCACGAAGGCGCCCATCACGTTGATGACGAAGCTGAATATGTTGCCGCCCAGAAGAAGGACCAGGGCGAAGAGCAGTCCTATGTACGGAATCCCCGTCGCCAGATCGGCGAGGACGTTGACGATCAGACCCACTGCCGCGGATGCAAGCCCGAGAGCCAGCAGCCTGCTGTAGCTCAGGAGGTCGCCCAAGTAGGACGACGTACCGTAGAGGGCGAGGCCCCCGGAGAACAACTTCCTGAATATCCCGTTCTTTTCACGACCCTGGGTGACCAGGAGAAAGAGCGCACTTCCGATGGTCACGAACTTGAAGAACTTGCCCACCCCTTCGGAGAACGCCCCGGAAAAGGTTATCCCCCACATGAGGATGCTGAAGAGAAAGACCATCCATCCGATCTTGTCCACGAACATCGTGACGTAGTCCTTTTTCCTGTAGGCGTCATAGGCGGCTATGCCCATTCCGAAGAAGAGGTGGATTGCGCCCAAGGCGAGGCTGATGGCCAGATACTGCATCGGCTGGTTCATGGGGTCGATCTTCATGAGCCCGTCCTTCACGGGTTTCAGGAAACTCAATATGGGGAAGGTATCGACCAGGTTGCCGAACCACCCACCCGTAAGAGCGCCTACGAGGATGGTGGAGACGCCGGTCATGACGAACAGTTTGAGGAAGTCCGAGAAGATCGGCGGCATCCTTCTGTATTTTTTCAGAAGCCAGAGCGACATGACGACCATGACGATCCCAAATCCTCCGTCGCCGAGGCACATGCCGAAAAAGAGGATGAAGAAGGGTGCCATGAGCGGCGTTGGGTCGGTTTCTCCGTACTGAGGCAAGCCGTACAGCTTCGTTATGAACTCGAAGGGTTGGCTCCACGATGCGTTCCGAAGCAGCGTCGGCGGTTCGTCCCCTTCGCCGGGATCCGTCAGCATCAGCTCGACGGAAGAGCCGTAGGGAGCGAGGAGTTTCTGAACGTCGGGGACCTTTCTCTCGGGAATCCAGCCGCTGAGCATCATGACCTGCTCCGTCGCCAAACCGGAGGACAGGATCTGACCTCTGTCCCGCAGCACGGACCAATAGTCGCTCAATATCCGGATGGACGGCACCCATTCTTGTGCGGCGGCATCACGTTGAGAGAGAATATCCTGTTCTTTCCGGGTCAGGATGTCCTTTCTCTCCGAGAGCGCGGCAAGTTCCTCCCTCACGGTCCCCTTCAACGTGGCGGGAAGATCCACGCGGACAAAGGAGTTGGCCGCATTTATATCGGCCACGCCCGTGGCCAGGGATTCCTCGAAGAAGACGGCGACTCGGATGTCCGGATTTTTTTTGTCGGCCTTGGAACCGACGAAGACCTCGCCCATAGAGCCGAGGAGAGACTCCATGCCGTTCCTCCAGTCGTCGAGCGTCAACGACGGGACCGTCCCAAAAATGCCGGAGACTCGCTCTGTTCCGGAGGTAATCAGTTCGAGGGGGTACGGAAAATCGTCGAGGGAGGAGAGAAGAGCTTCAAGGGACGCTATCTGAGAGAACTCGGCGCGGGTCTCCGCCAAAGAGCGCTCGAGCTCCCGCATCTGCTCTGCGAGCGACGAGACGTCTATCCGGGCCGCAAGGTCCCTCCCCGTCGAGAGAGCAACCTCCTCTTTTCCCTCGAGAAGGCGGACGATCGCCGATTTGTCCGTCGCAAAATGGGGTTCGAGAAAACGAAGGAGGAAGCGAGACTCACCCAACAGGGTCTCGAGCCGTGTAAGATCCGGGTGCCTTGGTACCGCCTGTTCAGAGTCATTGGAGGCCAGAGAGCGAACCTCGAAGGAGCCGGTCTTTTGCAGCGCCGCCAGAACGCCGTCGAGAGCAGACCGATGCACGTAAATCTCCGCTTTTTTCATCCTGTCAACTGCCATAACGGGAAATCACCTCTCCAGCGATCCAGTCTGATACGCCCGCAAGCGCATTTTCATACTGCCGTGAGCGGTCCTCCATCTCCCTATGGCCGGTTGCCAGCTTTTCATCGGCCCTTTTCTCGGCATCCCGCTCCACCGAGACAACCTTGTCCCTGAAGAACCGGAACGCCTTCTGTTGCGCCTCCTTCGTCCGCCGCTGGGACTCGTTCCGCGCCTCGTTCACGAGACGAACGGCCTCGTTCTTCGCATGCTGGACGATTTCCTTGGAACGCGCCTCAACCTCTTTAATCTCGTCCGCCAGATTCACAGTCATCCATTCCACCTCCTCCCCGTGTGCAGGAGATATACCACAAAGAATCATCAAATACGAATAATTATATTGTATTCCCAGTGTAAAGTCTGTGTCAAATTTAACAAAGTCCAACAGAGCCGATCGTCTCACCTGCTGCCGCAATCGCCCATCTCGTGCAGAATGCTTCCAGGAAGAATATAAAAAAATGGAGCGGACAACGGGGTTCGAACCCGCGACCCTCAGCTTGGGAAGCTGATGCTCTACCAACTGAGCTATGTCCGCTCGCTTATGAATGAGTCACGGATCATTATATCTGCCTGTCCACTATTTGACAAGGCAGGGTCGATACTCTCGCCCTCGCGCCGTCATGGCATGGCCAAACGCGGGAAGGGATTTCGCACGCACCGGTGGAGCGTGCACGGTTCTTGCACGCACTGGACGGCCGATACCGGGACTTCACCGGCGTGATCCCCTTCTCCCGTGCCGAGAGAGGCAATCCCGTCCCATCCAGCCTCGGGTACCCCATCCTCCGCTTGCCGTTCCGCGAGACATGAGATTTTTGCCTCTTAGAAGAGGTTGCCGTCACCCCGTGTACGGCAGTACGTTCCTGCTCTTCTTGACGAACGTCCACGTCCGAGGGCAATTCTTCTTAAGAATACGACCAGCTAATCCCGTCCTGTGTCCTTCAATTATGACGATGTCGCCGATGAGATCGATCGTCCAAGCGAGGAAAAGCAAAAGGTTCAGCTGGTACGCGCCGGAAGGGGTGAACTAAAAAGCGTATTGCTGACATGGCCGCATTCCTGAGGAAACGACCAATCGTCATGGAGCGTCAAGCAGCGTGTCCGGCGGCTTGAGAAACGGGATACTGACTGTAAGAGAAAGTCAGCCATGGGATATCCGATTGACACGGCGGTGCTTCTTCATGAATAAAAAAAGGCACTCTACGCGTATTGCCATAGAGTGCCTTGATTCATAGCACGTTCAAAAACGCGGATTTTCCAATGTCTTGCGGTCTATTTCTTGTATCCACACTTAGGGCATACGCCGTTTGCATTTAACGCAATGCCGCATAACGGGCAGCGATCGATATCTGTGCGGGGCTCGTACGTTTCTGTAGCGCCGTTCACTCCGCTTGTAAAAGTGAGCTTGACGATGTTCAGTTTGTCCTTCAGCAAGTCGTATACGATTTTAATCATGCCTTCGACGGTCATCGTTTCTTTTGTGACGACCAAACGGCATTCAGGGTATGCCGTCGCGAGTTCCGTCTTGAAAGCCGGGCCTTTTTGCTGATTAGTCGGCGCACCGTTTCTGATACCTTGTGCTTCGTACACACCAAGAATCGCAGGAAGCAACGGGTCATCCTCTCTTAAAACCAGCGCATGGTCGAAGTTCTGTAAAACTTCCCACGCCGTCTTCTGGATCTCGTTGCATGGAAAGACCATATTGACTCCCATGTTGACAGTACCTTCAACTTCAATCGTCAGTATCCCCGTATGTCCATGCAGATACTGCGCCTCGCCTTTGAACCCATAAAACCTGTGTGCGTATTGCAAGTCTAACGTCGTAAAGCTTCTCATCTCCATTCTCCTCTCATTGATATGTATTTACGGGTGTTTCGCTCCCGCAGGCGTACAGAGTTCATTTGTAACCTTTGCCCGTCCTTCATGTTTGTCGTAACGATCCCTTCTCATGTTCAGGGTACGCACCCTCGAAACCAACACCACCCTGCTACACCCGAACCGTGAATCCTCTTTACGTCTTTGTCCGAATCCGAGATGTAACCCTTGTTCGTGCGAAGACGTGCTCCCCTTCATGCATTGCTCGAGATCATGTTCGCGGCCTACAGGATCATGAAGAACGGCCCGACCTGGTATTGCCACTGTGCTGATTTCACCACCCCCGGGGCAATTTGAGCTCCGTGATACCGTCCGTTGGTACTAGTAGGGTTTCCCATCGTTTTATAAATTTCATCGCCATACTATGACAACGGCACACTGTTACCGCTTTAGAACCAAGGATACTTGTTGGTATTGCGATTCTTTAATCTGTAATAATTACTTATTAGAGTTAAGTATTGATAAGGATCATATATCAACAAACCGAATGTGTCAAGGGCGCGCACATCCGGAGGATATTTTGGCCGGTAATCGGGAGATAAGAAGAGGGGTCGAGTCCACCGGTTAAAAGGATAGTGTTGCACTCTCTTTTGAAAGGAGGTGCTTCGTGCGGGTTGAAAAAACGCAAGGGCTGTGAAGTTCCATTTCGGCTCTTGAGCCCACTTTGTCCTCTAAAAGTTCAGGAGCACCGCCCATGAGCCTTTCAAGAGCTTCTCAGTCCATAGTGGACGGGCTCGAAGCAAGAGGCCAAACCCTCTCGTTTATACGCTTCCCCGCGTCTCTCAAACATACTCATGCCACCGGACTTTTCACGCACGCACTAACCCGCCCTTGACATCAATACTACCGTCTCAACGTGGAACGAGAGCATCAGGTTGATGTCTGGTATGTATTTTTCGTTTTGTCCGTTCTCGGGAACAGGTCAATAGTGGTTTTTATGGGGGTGTTCTGTTCGAGGGAACAGGTCAATGATTTTTGTCCGTTCGGGGGAACAAGTCGATACATGGGGTTTAATTCCTGTCATCTCCGGTGGCAAAGGAACTAACTATCGATAAAATGCACCGGTCAAATCAAATCGTTAAAAGATGCACCGCTTTTGCACACCCCTATGGAGTTGTCACCATATCTGCCTTTATCAGTTTAACACCATTGATAGTCACCAAACAGGAAAAGACACTACTCTTTTCGTTTCCGAAATAGTCTATCCTTTTGGAACTCGCTGAAACAAACACCTGTTTTCGTGCTCGCGTTATTCCTACATAGAACACTGACAACTCATCTAAAGCGATATCCCGAAAACCCGATGACAGAGGAATTGGTAAAGAACAGCAACAATTAGTAGTAGAGGCGAATTTATTAGGGCAATCGTTACAGGTATAGTATCCGGGGAATACCCATCGTTCCACATCCGCGAGTACAACATAGTCCCACTCAAGCCCTTTCGCTCCGTGGACGGTAGAGAGTATAATTTGCGAATCCACATACTCCATAGCTTGTTTCAATTGGCGGTTCTCAAAAATATCCAAGAGCAGATTGTACTTATCCTCGGACAAGAGATCTGAGTAATCGATTGATACTTTTTCGACAAGAGCATCAAGCAAACGGAGCAATGAGTCAATTGTTTTGCCTGTCGCTGCATCATATGCTTTTTTGACGTTGTCGGAGAAAGAAATCAAAGCTTTCTTGTTGATGCTTTTTGACTTCCCGAACCGCTTTATAAACATCTCTTGGCATTTGTTGTGAAATTCTACATACTCGGCATCTTCGTCAGTGAACATACCGTAGAAGTACGCCACCTTTTTATCGGTAAGTTCTGCTTCTACTATTTCGGCATTCTTCCCTCGACCCCTGAAAAGAATAGCAATTTTGTCTATCCCGTCACCCATCAGAGTCTGGACTTTAGCAACAACCTGCTGCGCTTCATCTTGCTGGGTTGTTCCCCAAATGGCAGGTAACTTCGCCACATCATCCTCTAAGACGGTTGTAGAGAAACAAGACGCAGCGTTCTCTCTGATGATTTTATCCAGCTTTAGCATTTCGGGATTGTTACGAAATCGATAATTCTTTGACAGAGTAACTTTAGACATTCCGTATTTGTCAACAACCATTGTCATTATATCAGGTAACGCTCCAATGAATCCGTAAATCCTTTGCAGCGGATCGCCAAGAAAAACAAGCTGTGTCTGTTCAACTATAATTGTCTCAAGCAATTTCCAGGCAATGCAGTTTGTGTCCTGAAACTCATCGACAACAATAAGAGGGTAATAGCTCTGGTAGAATCTTTTGACCTCGGGAAACCGGTCGAACATCTCCAAAACGAACAAGATTACAGCATTATGAGTGATATACTCCAGCGGCAGCAACTTCTTGATAACAATCTCGTTATAGGCGTGGATTGTCTGTGCGTCTGGAACCCGAGCCTCTTTGACTGCGGTTTCCACGGCTTTGAGTTTTTCAAGTTCATCTGATGAAAGAGCCGTTTTTAGGCTCGACTGTCTTTCAATATCGCTATCACCAACGGCTCGAAAAAGATTGACATCCTTACGCAAGCCATCAGCAATGAGATACCCATACTTTTTAAGAACACCTTTGCAGAATCCGTGGTAGTTCGTGACGGTTACTTTTTCACCTAAGGCAACAGGGCTGTTCTGTGAACCGAGCAGAACAGGCAATTTTTCAGCGACTTCGCGTTTGACTTTCAGCGCAGCGTTTACGCTAAATGTGAGACCAAGGATGCGCTTAGGATTTGGTATGCCTCCCGAAGCAAATAAATAGGCAATGCGACTAATCATCGTCGTGGTTTTTCCATATCCGGCAGGAGCTTCAACAATCAGTCGCAGACTATCTGAAAAAATTACTTCAAGTTGTTTCTCATCACCTTCGTGTTGGACAGAGATTTTCTCTTTTATTTCAGCGAGAGTAGCGTTAGTCATTGGTCGCCACCTCCTGCGCTTTCTTTATAGCATCGCTATAGCAAGTGGGTATAAATTCGGTGGGTAACGATTCACCAACAATGCGTCCAAGGAGGACGCCTTTTTTTGCCATAAACCACGCTGAGTACATCTGACAGAATTCAGTTTCATCGGTGTCACTTACATCAGATAACTTCTTAGGTGTGTAGCCGTTGATATCTATGCCCATCTTCTTGAAATGCTTCCGGACGAAATCCACGTCCAAAGCTACTGACTCGGCTTTACGGTCTAAATCCAGCGCGATCTTACGAACGACTGAAGTCTTATCGTTTGTAAATAGCGTTTTGACTACTTCAATCTCGAAACATAATTCTTTTGTAAAAAACTCATCGTCATTAGCAGTCTGACCAGCTTTAACATCCCCATCATAAATGGCAATGCTTGGAACGGCAAATAGCCTAAGCAACTGGCGAAGCGGTTTAATAGAACCCTCACCCCTTGCATTTATCACGCAAATACCATAATCATCCAAATCAATGCCTATCTTATCGGAAAAAGCGTGAATACAGCCGTATTCCGTCTCGCCTTCAATCAAGATGGCGCTTTTGGCATAAAACGCCTCCTTGATTTCTGGGAAGTGCATAATGAGGTGTTTTTCATCCTCGGTTTTAATACGCCCATCGTTATTAGTGTGTTCAATCGGACGCAAATCATATCCACTGATTACCGATGTCTTATCTCCGTTCTTATAGAAACGGATAAGGTTGCGATAATCCCCAACCAATGCGTCCGTCGAGTGCGTGACAATAATCAACTGTCCGTCGATACCGTCAATACCGAAGCAAGTATTCAATAGGTCGGCAAACTCAGAGTCCTCGTTACACAGTATTCGCTTGTAGTAACCGATAAGTGACCTTTGCAAATATGGGTGTAGGTGGACTTCCGGCTCATCAATCGCCAGCACGAGTGGCAAAAGTTTTTTACCTTTGTCGTCGGTGTATAGCTGCTCCTCGAACGGAGCGGACTTGCTTTTGTATAACTCCATTATCTGGCACAGAATATTTATTGAAGCCATCGTCATATACTGGACGCCGCTTCCTGTGGTTTCAATTTTTCTGTCGCCATCAGAAAGGTAAAAAAGGCTTGTTAGCATTTCCGTAGGGTTCGGAGCGATAGTCGCCTCTATCGCATAGTCACGGAAACTTCGAATTTTGCCAAGGTGACTATTAATAAACTCCCTTAGACTATCTACTTGAGTGTCATTCAAAAACGATGGAACACTATCACCAATAAACCTTTCAATGATTCCGTTAATGAGGAGTCCGGCTCCCTTTTGGGTATCAAGACGCAACTCCCTACTCGGCATAGACGTAGTCTCATATTTCAAGAAATTAATCTTTCTGATGAGCCTCGTCTGTATACTCTCATTTGAGTCTGCACTGACAATTGTAGGATAGGCTTCCTTAATGGTCTGATGATAACGAATCTTCAACAGTGAAGCATCATCCGGTGAAAAGTTGTCACCGAAAAAACCCTGTTCATTGGGGAGCAGTCTGATATCTAGTTCGACCTCGATAGCTTTTTCAGGGTCAGAAAAATCCTTTTCGTCAAATCCCTTGCCATTACACACAGTACCAAGAAGCGACAGAAAGTTGCTCTTACCCAGATTGTTTTCTCCAATGATATAATTGCAACCCGGATTAAAACAAACATCTATCCCGTCGATATTTCTGTAGTTAGAAACCTTAATATTAGAAATCCTCATAAACCCTCCCGCGAAGTGTGTGCTCCGCCCTCCTTCGCTAAACCAGAGATCAAACATTCGTAGAGTCAGGAAGTTCCTGTAAACTGCTCGTACGGTCATTATTCCAAGACATCCCAACCCAGCTGTCCGAAAGTTTAACCCATAAACTGGTTTAGGTTATTGCAAAGCATAACCATCGCCCTCCGTTTATTTTCACTCCACATCCTGCAGTCTGAACGCCTGCTCAATAACCTCCATCACGTCGTCGAGCATATCCAAGCTGTCCAGACCGATCTCGACATCGCCGTTGCCCCATCTGCCGACACCCGTGATGTCTTTGCAAATGCCTTTCGGGTCGATGACGTCGGCGAACTTCATATTGATGGCCAAGCGGAGCCGCGAGTTCTGGATAACAACATCCACGAAGTTGGTGTCGGCCTTGTAGGCGATATACAGCTTTTTAAACTCACGCTTCACATAGGTGCCGAGGTTAAGGATTCGGGTGTTCAGCTTCTCAAAGAGCATACGGTTGAAAGCGTTCAGATACTGATAGCTTTCAAGGTTATACTCCGGCGCGATGTCGTCCTGTTTGCGGTACGGCGCGAGTTCGGCTTCTGTAAGCGTCGGGTACGGCCACGCCTTTTTCGCCACCTCCCCAAGCTGGGCTGCGCGTTCATTGACCTGCGGCTCGCCCCAAGTGATCTGGGTAACAACATACTTATTCAAACGAAGCGCACTCTGCTGGAAACCGCCGTCCATTGTCAGCTTGTCGGCGAACGGCGAATCGCTCATCTCAGAGTTATAAGCCGTCAACGTCAGGTTGCCGATAGTATGCAAGTACTTCTTTTGAATCTCCTCCCAGTCGCTTCCGAGGGTGGATACCCAGTCGGCGGAGAGGTGCGGGTTCTGCGGGATGATGTGTTCAATGGTCAGCTTTTCCGCATTGACTGCCGACTTGTTGTCCCAGTTTTCAAGTCTCCCAAGGATATAACCGCAGCGGTTCATATGGTAGATGTCCCTCGTCAGGAAGGTATCGAGGAATCGCTTGTCGTTCGGGAACTCCTTGTAGGAGTCGAGCAAGATAAAGAACGCCTTTACCGAGTTCAGATAGTCGAACTGTCTGATGTCATTCTTCATTGTGGCGAAAGTCTTGTTCAGGGAGTTCGTCGGAATGTCGCAGACGGCGCGGCGCAGTACGTAGCTTACGCAGAGCCGCAGGATTTCCCGCAGTTCCTCGATGGTTATCAAGTCCTTGTCGCAATCGTCGTGCACTTTCAGAAGAAACGGGTAAGCGACCTCCATGCGAATTGCCTTCATATCGCCGTAGAGCGATTTCAACACGGCGTCGCCGCTCCGCACAAAATACATGTCGGAATAGTGCTTGGCGAAGCTGTAGATGTCTTGACATAGGTCGCGAATGGTTAGTCCACTACCGTTGTGGTAAGCGCGGAACTCTTTGTAGACCTCGTTTTTGCGAGGAATCCTGCCCAGCTTCATCGTGAGGTAGTCACGGAAGAAGTTGTCCAGCAACTCGCTTTGATGCTCGTAGTCAAAGAGTAGTTCCGTTGGCCGCCAGATGTTGTTGTAAACATCCGTCTGGGTCGCAGAGTCCAAACCCATCAATAGATGATTGCGGATGAGGTCTGAGTCCTTCAAGTCCATACCTGTGGAGTTGAGACTCTCGAAAATCGCCTGCGGGTCATCATACTGGCGGTCGAGGACGATGTCCACGATTTGCAGTTTTCCGATGGCGTCGTAAAGATCGGATGGTGCAATCTCGCCCTTTCCAATTTGCCCTGAGAAGAAGCCGTAGTTGTCCAGCACTCGAGATTTCAAGGTGTCGGAAATTGGCGCACCCTCAATCTTCTTTATCAGCGCGTCCCTGTCGGACTGCGTAAGGAGCAGTTTGTATTTGGCATTTCCCGTTTCATATTGGTTCAAGAGCAGCGTGTCGGTTATCTTGTTCGGGTTCACACCACAGTCTGAATGAGTCGCCGCATAGTCGCGCAGGGCGACGAGAAGAAGAGTCAGCGTGGTAAGCCTCTGCTGACCGTCGATAATCATTGCAAGGGTAGACCCCGCCGCGGAATCCTCGTCAATGCGGACAATCGATCCGACGAAGTGACCCTCCCTTTGCGTAGTGTGGAGGTTTACGATGTCGCTCCAAAGACGGGCGCACTGCTCACGCTCCCAACTGTATGTTCTCTGATACAGCGGTATTCGGTATTGACAGGTCCCGCCGAGGTATTTGTAGATATTGCTCTTGAAAGCGTTCATCGCTTTGCCCTCCCTTATTTATCCGTCCACATCTCACATTGTCCAATAACAGTGGCAATGGCATCTTCCATACCCTCCGGCGGGTATTTGTACTTTTTTAGCAATTTTTTGACCATCCGGCGCATGCCGGCGCGGGCAGACTCTTTCTTTTGCCAGTCGATGGTGCGGTTCTTGCGGAGCATATCGGCAAGTTCATGGGTCATCGCCACGAGTTCCTCATTTTGATAGAAGTCCTTGACCGCTTCTGGACGGGTTAATGCATCGTAGAACGCCAACTCTTCATCAGTCAGTCCCATAGCGTCACCTTCCGCTTGGGCGGTCGCCATCTCCTTCGCCATCTTCATCAGTTCGGCAATGACTTCCTCGTTGGAGAGCATTCCATTCAGGTACGCTTTCATTGCCCGCGAGAGCCTTTCCGAGAACTTCTCCGACTTGACGAGGTTCGTTCTGCGATAGAGGGACACCTGCTCAGCAAGTAATTTCTTTAAAATCTCAACGGCGAGGTTCTTCTCCTTCATCTTGGCGATCTCGTCAAGGAACTTCGGGTCAAACAGGGAAAAGCCAGTGTCTACGTCCGAGAATAAATTAATAACACCTTCGCTTTGAATGCTTGCTTTCAACAGTTCGTTGACGCGTGCATTTATTTCTTTCAAAGACAGCGGTTTGCCTTCTCCTGTGATACGGGTTAGGAGAGTTCGCACCGCCTCAAAGTAAGCAGCTTCGTATCGCTGTTCCGCAGTCAGTAGCGAACGGCAAAGGGATAGTGCCTGACGCAGGAGCATAGCCTCTTTGATGAAAGCATCCTTGCGGTTTGTGGTGTCGCCATATCCTATCGATGACTCGGCAATGCGTGATACCGTCTCTTCCATAAATCTGTGTGGTTGTCTGTCTATTGCCGTCAGGAAGTTCACCCCACCGCTGATTGCCTTAGCACGGGAAAGGTCACTGGCGTTTGACCGCATAAAACCGGAATAGTCGAAACCATGGAAAAGGTCGCGGCAGACTTCCAGTTTCTCGACGAATTTAGGTAGGGCTGTTTTTGCGATGTCGGTGTCGCCGTAGTTGCTCTTGTCGCGGTTGGTGTAGTCGTTCATTGCCTGTTTCAAAGCACCCGCAATGCCGACATAATCCACTACCAAGCCGCCTTCTTTATCCTCATAAACCCGATTGACACGTGCGATTGCCTGCATAAGGTTGTGACCTGTCATCGGCTTGTAAACATACATCGTTGCGAGCGAGGGAACGTCAAATCCTGTCAGCCACATATCCACGACGATGGCGATTTTCAGCGGGTCGTCGTTGTCTTTGAACCGCTTTGCCATTGCGTCTCGGTGACGTTTGTTGCCAATTACGCTTCTCCATTCTTCAGGGTCTTTATTGCTTTCGGTCATAACCACGCCGACTTTATCTGCCCATTCAGGACGGAGTTCGATCAGCTTGCGGTAAATTGCCATAGCGATGGCGCGGGAATAGCCGACCACCATAGCCTTGCCCGTGAGTTCATATTGACGATTTTCTTCGTAGTGCTTGACGATATCCTCGCAAAGCGCGGTGATGGTTTGCTCCGCACCGAGGATGGAGTCCATTTTGCCGAGTTCCTTCTTGCTCTTTTCGATGGCGTAGTCCTCGGCATTCTGCGCCATGATGTCATATTCAGCATCAATGAGATGTAGAATATCTTCATCCAGTTTCAGATGAATGACTCGGCTCTCATAATAGACTGGGCGGGTCGCGCCATCCTCCACGGCTTGGGTCATATCATAGATGTCGATGTAATTGCCGAACACCTCGATAGTCGAGCGGTCTTTGCTTGAAATCGGTGTCCCCGTAAAGCCTATGTAGGTTGCATTCGGTAGGCTTTCGCGAATAATAAGACCAAAGGATTTCTGAATGCGTCCCGTCTTGCTGTCCACTCGCTCGTCGATGAACTGGCTACGGTGTGCCTCGTCCGCCATGACGATGACGTTTCGGCGATCTGATAGGAATTCTGAACTCTCCTCAAACTTCTGCGCCGTGGTAAAAATAATGCCGTTTGCTTGCCGTCCGGCGAGCAGTTCTTTCAAGTGGCTGCGGCTTTCAGCTTGTTGCGGGGTCTGACGCAGGAAATTGGCGCATTTGGCGAACTGCCCGAAAAGCTGATCATCCAGATCGTTACGGTCGGTCAGCACGACGATGGTTGGGGAATTCAGTGCAGCTTGGAGCAGATGGGCATAGAAAACCATTGACAGCGACTTGCCGCTTCCTTGAGTATGCCAGAACACACCACCTTTTCCGTCCGTGACGGTGGCGGTAGCGGTCGAAGCGACAGCCTTCCGCACGGCGAAATACTGGTGGTACGCGCTTAAAATTTTTGCGTCGCCGGAGAAGCAGATGAAGTTTTTGATGATGTCAAGCAGCCGCTCTTTGTTGAACATTCCTTCAATGAAGGTGTCGAATTGGGCATACTGCGTATTCTCATAACTGCCGTCCTTCGTTTTCCATTCCATGAAGCGGTCTTCGCCCGCCGTTATCGTACCAGCTTTGGAAATGGCGAGGTCGCTCATTACGAGGAAAGCGTTATAAGTGAACAGCGATGGTATTTCGTGCATATAGTTCCGCAGTTGCAGGAACGCCTCGGAAGCATCGGTTTCCTCACGGGAGGGAGACTTTAACTCGAATAGAACTACCGGCAAACCGTTCAAGAACATGATAACATCAGGCCGTTTCTCGCTGTTCTCGATAATCGTCCACTGGTTGGCGGCGGTGAAAGTATTCTTATCTACGTTCTCATAGTCCACAAGCCGAACCAAAGCCGCCCGCTGTTCTCCTTTGTCGAAGAAGTTCACAGATATACCATTTTGAAGGTAGTCCATGAAATCAACGTTCTTCTTGAATATAGTGCCGCCCTCAAAATTGCGCAGCTTATATACTGCCTCGATCAAGGCGGATTCGGGCAACTTAGAGTTGATCCGTCGCAGGGCGGGCAGTAGCTCGTCCAGATATAGCGGTTCGGCGTAGTCGCGGGCTACGTCGGGTCCATAAGCGTAGCCATACCCCAAGGTATCTCGAAACACCTCAATAACCGCATTTTCATAGTTTGCTTCTGTATATGCCATAGGGTGTACCTCCTCCTGTATCTATATCTGGGTGCCCGAAGGCAGTAAATTAAACAATCATTTAGAGCAGATGGCTCACGCTATTTTCAAGTCGTGGTTCGTAGACTTCGAGCCATTTGGCGGGGAGCAACCCACAAACTGGACAACTGGAAACCTACTCGACATCGCCGATTACCTCAACGGGCTTGCAATGCAGCGTTTTCGTCCTATTGATGATGAAGTTGGGCTTCCCGTCCTCAAAATCAAGGAACTGCGGCAAGGTTTCTGCGATTCATCGAGCGAACTTTGCTCACCCAACATTCGCTCTGATTATATCGTTCATGACGGCGATGTAATCTTTTCATGGTCTGGAAGCCTACTTGTTGACTTCTGGTGTGGCGGCGACTGCGGTTTGAATCAGCACCTTTTTAAAGTCACCTCCACGAGATACGACAAATGGTTCTACTACGGCTGGACTCGTCATCACCTTGCCCAGTTTGTGACTATGGCGGCTGATAAAGCAACGACGATGGGTCACATCAAACGTGAAGCCTTGGCAAACGCCGAAGTTCTAATCCCTGACGAGGACGGCTACCGAGAACTCGGTAGTCTGCTTGCTCCGATGTATGAGCAGGCGGTCGCATGTCGAGTCGAGAGCCGACATCTAGCTCTTCTACGTGATTCCTTGCTTCCGCGCCTTATGTCGGGTGAACTAACGGTGTCGGAGGTGCCTTATGAATAAAACCCTGAAAGTTCCATTTGATGCACCGCTTAACGAGTTGGACTCCGAAGTTCAGACTTTCGGTTGCCGTCAGAAGAATCCCGATATCTGCGGCAACAACTCACTGCCCGACGTTTGCGCTTTTGCCACTGACGACTGTATTTGCCGTAAGCCGTCGAGGGCGTGGAAGCGACAGTATGAAATTCTCAAGGTTCAAGCCGCTAAATGATTGTTTAACCGCGCCTCCTGCCACTGTTAGAACACATTTTTAACCGAAAGGCAGGAGGAACATATGAAAGATAAGATAATTACAGAGATTCAGACAAGCATGGCGTCGGTGCTTAATCCGGCGCAACAGGAGGAATTACGGCGGGTACTGATGTACCACCTCCACAACGTGGAAGTCACGGAGCGCAAAGCCCCTAACCCACAGGAAACCGCCGAGAACGGAGGGTTGCTCGAAGTGTTTATAGCCGCAAAGAGAGTAGAAGGCTGCTCGGAGAAGTCGCTGAAATACTACGACTCAACCATACGGCAGATGACCGACAACGTAAAGAAACCCGTGCGGGAAATCATCACCGACGACCTGCGGATTTACCTTGCCGACTACCAGAAAGAGCGCGGGTCCAGCAAGGTCACGATAGACAATATACGGCGTATCTTCAGCAGCTTCTTCGGGTGGCTTGAGGATGAAGATTACATCATAAAAAGTCCCGTCCGCCGAATCCACAAGATTAAAGCGGACAAAACCATCAAGGAGACATTCTCCGACGAGGGCTTGGAACTGCTCCGCGACGCTTGCGAGGAAGTCCGCGACTTGGCGATGATTGACCTGCTCGCTTCAACGGGAATGCGCGTCGGAGAATTGGTTGGCTTAAACCGTGAAGACATCAATTTCCATGAACGAGAGTGCGTGGTGTTCGGCAAGGGTAGCACAGAGCGTCTGGTCTACTTTGACGCTCGAACAAAAATTCACTTGAGGAACTACCTTGACGGCAGAAAAGACGCCAATCCCGCTCTGTTCGTGTCGTTGACACTGCCCCGAGAGCGGCTGATGATAGGCGGCGTGGAAACGAGGCTGCGGGAAATCGGAAAGCGAGCCGATATGCAAAAGGTACATCCGCATAAATTTCGGCGGACGCTTGCAACGCGAGCCATTGATAAGGGAATGCCCATTGAACAAGTACAACGGTTACTTGGTCATGTAAAGATAGATACGACCATGTCCTATGCGATGGTCAATCAGACAAATGTGAAGAACTCGCATAGGAAATTCATCGGATAAGGAGGGGCGGAAAATGCCTCAAGGTTGGACGCCTACACGTATAGGCAACATATGTAAGACAAATCATCGCACCTATTCGATAGCGGAGAAGTGGCCGTTCGTTAATTACTTAGATACGGGAAACATTACGGAAAACCGCGTGGGTGATATACAGCACATCGTTATTGGGCAGGATATCCTCCCAAGCAGGGCGCGGCGTAAGGTCGCCGTGGATGACATCATCTACTCAACTGTTCGACCAAATCAACGGCATTACGGCATCGTGAGGGATGTTTTACCGAACATGCTCGTGTCCACGGGCTTTACGGTTATCACGGTTGATAAGGAGAAAGCCGACAGTGACTTCCTCTACTACTATCTGACCCAGAGCGAAATCGTGGATAGCTTACACGCCATCGGCGAGCAGAGCGTTTCTGCGTATCCGTCAATCAAGCCCTCTGACATTGAGCGCGTCGAGTTAGATTTGCCGCCGCTCCCAGAGCAAGTTGAAATCGGTCGCACCCTTCGGGCGTTGGACGACAAAATCGCAAACAACACGAGGATAAACAATCATTTAGCATCGCCGAGATCAGCTACGGATAGCTCGCCGGACATCAGGCGGGGTAACAAGGAATCGCGGGCGGCTTGAAGATTACAGCTTTCCGCATAGTTCGCTTCGATGGCTGCGTCCATCGGATTAACCAGTTCCCCAAACTGACGGAGTACGTCGTCAGTTGGGATAAGCACAGGGAGGTTTGCCATATCGTTCTTATTGATAGAGCCAAACACTGTGCCTTCGCCGTTGAACATATCAAGTGTTTGTTTCAAAGCGAACATCGTGTAGAGGACAAAGGACTGACCGTCATTGTTGCTTTGGATGCCCGCCAAGCCGCGACCGAGGCAACAAGACTCGAAGGCGATGTTCAAGTCCCCGACAGGAGCGCGAACGCTCATAAGCACATCGCCTTTTGTCGCCATACGTTTGGGTTGGGTGGTGAACAGGCGACGGGTGGGAAACCGAGAACCAAACTCGGCACGACCTTGATAAAAGACAGTCCCGATGCCGTCTTCGTTGTAACTCGAACCGTCGGGAGATTGCCCCATAGTGATGGTAGCTATCTCGCTGAGTGTACCTTCCCGCCAATCGTCAGGCATTACGGCTCCGAATGGCTCGAAGTCCACGAACCACGATTTGAAAATGGCCTGCGCCATCTGCTCTAAATGATTGTTTATCGCTCTGTTTTCAGCAATCCGAGCGTCCAGAGCGGCCAGCGTGTCAGCAATCCCAATCTGTATGTCAAGCGGTAGGTCGGGGACTTCATACCGCATTATCGCACCTTTGTCGCCTCTCGGCATCTTCGTTCCCTTCGCCGTAGCTGTGGCGTAGTCAAAGAAGGTGTTATCCGAGAGCAGGTAATAGAGAAAGTTCGGATAGACATTCTCCTTCGCCCGAAACACCAGCACATCATTAGAGCACCCGCCGTCACGGTCGGCATACCAAATTTTCCTGAAGTAAGGACGTATATTGGAGACCAACACGTCCTCCGCTTGGTAGGCTTGCGTCTGGTTGACGGTCGGCAGTCCCGCCGAGCGCGTTATACCCTCCTTGTTCTGGAGCATATTCTCCGTGGAGATATAGTTGTTCAAGTCCAAGTCGGCGACAGCGATCCGTCCATCGGCGAAAGTGCAAATGTCAGAGAGTTTAAATGTCATACCCAATTGCCCCCAGTCTTTTGCGGATTTCGTCCTCCAGTTCGCGGGAACGTTTGAACATCTCCGAGAGTTCGCCGGTCAGCCGCGCCATCTTCTCCTCGAACGGCTCACCGTCGTCCTCCTGATCTTCAATGCCGACGTAGCGACCGGGCGTAAGAATGTAGCCCTGTTTGGCTATATCGGCAGTAGTTACGGCTGCACAGAAGCCCTTCACATCCTCAATCATTCCGTCGTCGAAGGCTTGGAAGGTCTCGGCAATCTTGGAGATGTCCTCGGTGGTCATCTCGCGCAGGCGGCGGTTGACCATCGTCCCCATCTTGCGGGCGTCGATGAACAGCGTCTTGCCCTTCTGCGCTTTGTTACGGCTGATGAACCAGAGGGACACGGGGATTGGTGTGCCGTAAAATAGTTGTGTAGGCATAGCTACAATGCCTTCTACAAGATCAGCATCTACAATGTTTCTTCGAACGTCCCCTTCGCCGCCAGTCTGTGAGGATAGTGAACCATTTGCTAGAACAAGGCCAAGTTTTCCGTTCGGTGCAAGGTGGTAAATCATGTGTTGAATCCACGAGAAATTGGCGTTACCATCATACGGCGCACCAAACTTCCATCGTGGGTCATCTATAAGGCGGTCAGCTCCCCACTTGTCTTGATTAAACATTGGATTAGCCAATATGTAATCGGCTTTCAATGTTGGATGCAGGTCATTATGGAAAGTGTCGGCATCAGAACTTCCAAGGTCAGCCTCGATTCCTCTTAAGGCAAGATTCATCAAGCAGAGTTTCCGTGTTGTAGGGTTAGACTCTTGCCCATAAATCGAGATGCTTTTCCTGCTTCCACTATGATTTTCAACAAACTTTGCAGACTGAACAAACATGCCTCCAGAACCACAGCATGGGTCATACACGCGCCCGTTGAAAGGCTGCAAGACCTCTACAAGTGTTCTTACAATGCAGGATGGAGTATAGAATTCTCCAGCTCGTTTGCCTTCCTGTTCGGCAAACTTAGCGAGGCAGTACTCGTAAGTGCGACCTAAGATGTCTTTGTCCGTCCCGTGTTCAATCATCTGAATGTTGGTGAAAAGGTCAACAACATTCCCAAGGCGGCGTTTGTCTAGCTCTCCACGTGCATAGTTCTTTGGCAGGATGTCCTTCAGCCGCTTGTTCTCTTTTTCAATCGCCCGCATCGCGTCATCAATGACCGTGCCGATTTCCTCTTCGTGCGCCGCTTCAGAGATAACGCTCCACCGCGCCGAGGGCGGCACGAAGAAGACATTCACTTCTGCATATGCGTCCTTATCTTCCACGTCGTCGTCATCGGCGAGCAACTCTTGATACCTCTCCTCGAACTTGTCCGATATATATTTAAGAAATATAAGCCCCAGCACGACATGCTTATATTCAGCAGCATCCATATTACCTCGCAGAATATCAGCTGCCGCCCAAATTTGTTGCTCAAAGCCTATGCTCGCGGTATTGTTTCCGTTAGCCAATTATTGTTCCTCCTTCACTGTCTCAAACAAGTCCTCAACCTTACAGTCGAGCACCGCTGCAATCTTCATCAGCACATCCATTCGCACCGGTTCGTTTTTACTGAGCTTAGCGATAGTGTTTGAACTGATTTCAGCAGCTTCTCTGAGATCAACCTTTTTCATGTTTTTATCGATGAGTATTTTCCAGAGTTTATTATATTGGATTCTCATTTTGCAGTATCCTTTCTGCCCCATTTTCGCCCGAACAGCGCTTGTTCATCAGCATCCAATTTCAGTACAGTGTTTTCTCTAATGATGGACTGTGCCATTTTGTCATATTTGCTCGCCCTGTCGAAGGCTATAAATATTTGCTTCTGTTTTTCTCGCGCATACAAAGCCAAGATTTGTCCTATGGTATCATCGGAGACATTAGCAAACAGAAGGGAGTCATGCGCCAACGCAGGGAGCGCCGTACTATTAAGGATACTGATATCGTATATCAGCATTCCTTTGAAATTCGTACCTGTTCCAGTATCCTTTGGTGTTTCAAAGGAGTAGCTGTTATATTCCTTGATTCCTAAAACAGGTGGATTATCTTTCCCTTGAGAGACGTAATCACTGATCTCACTCATATGGCGATTAATTGTAGTTTCTATGACTTTTAATACTGTTTCCATCTGCAACCTGAGCCTATCACTTGCTTGTTTTTTCTCATTTTGCAATGTGTTACGAGTGTCGAAAGCTTCATTTTCATCTTCTAATTTATGAATCCGGCGGTCAAGATGTGAACAAGCTTATATTCGGACATGAAATTGTCCTGAAGCCTTTGCTCATCAGCCTGCGCGGTATGGATTCCGATGAAACCATGGAAAACATTCGCACGATTGACAAGAAGCTTGAAGAAAATGAAAAACAGCGGAATGTACTTGTAGGTCTGATGACCAAAGGTTATCTTGAGCCTGCTGTTTACAATAAGAGCAATAATGAATTGTTGCAAGAGGCAGAACGCCTGCGCCGCCAAAAGGAATCCATAACGCGATTCTTGAATAATGACTTCCAAAACCTAAGTGAAGTCAGTGCTCTGCTGCAATATGCTACCAAAGCATCAATGCTGGAGGGCTTTGACGGTGAATTGTTTGCCCGTTTTGTGGAGAGGGTTCTTGTTTATTCACGAGCGGAAATTGGATTCGAATTAAAATGCGGCATTACGCTAAAAGAAAGGTTGGTGAGATAAATGAGCCATATACCATTTGGCTACCGTATTGAAAACGGAAAAGCCGTAATTGATAAAGAGGCTGCAGAACAGATTAAAACATTATTTCAATCTTACCTGAGCGGCGATTCCTTGGCTACGGCCGCAAAGAAAGCAGGTATTAAAGCTTTCCATTCCGGTATCGGAAGAATGCTACGAAATACCCGATACCTCGGTGATGAGTTTTATCCGCCGATTATTGACAAAGACACTTTCAATACTGCCGAAGCAGAACGAATTATGCGGGCGGAAAGACTCGGCCGTACCAAAAAGTTTATACAAGAAAAAGAGGTCGTTTATCCTACCATCTTTCGCATGAAAGAAGGAACAGAGGAACTCGACGACCCCTTCGGGCAGGCGGAATACGCCTACAGTTTAATTGAAATGGAGGTGAACAAGAATGGCAGTCAGTAAAAATGTCACCGTGATTCCGGCAAGGAAGCATACTCGCAAGAGCAAGGACGAGGAAAAACCGAAACTACGCGTTGCTGCTTACTGCCGTGTTTCCACAGACAGCGAGGAGCAGGCTACCAGCTATGACACACAGATTGAGCATTACACCGCCTACATACAAGGGCACCCCGACTGGATGCTGGCGGGGATTTTTGCGGACGACGGTATTTCCGGTACCAATACTAAGAAGCGTGAAGAATTCAACCGCATGATTGACGAGTGTATGGCCGGTAATATCGATATGATCATCACAAAGTCCATTAGCCGCTTTGCCCGAAACACACTGGACTGTTTGAAGTATATCCGCCAACTAAAGGACAAGAACATTCCGGTCTATTTTGAGAAGGAAAACATAAACACCATGGATTCCAAGGGCGAGGTTATGCTCACAATTATGGCATCCCTTGCACAACAGGAAAGCCAGTCCTTAAGTCAGAATGTGAAACTGGGTTTGCAGTATCGTTACCAACAAGGTGAAATACAAGTCAACTGCGCACGGTTCCTCGGTTATACCAAGGATGAGAATAAGCGCCTTGTGGTTGTACCCGAAGAAGCCGAAATCGTAAAGCGCATCTATCGCGAATACCTTGAGGGTGCCAGTATGCTGAAGATTGCCCGTGGGTTAGAAGCCGACGGTATCCTGAACGGTGCAGGCAATGAGCGCTGGCACACCAGTAACATTAACAACATTCTACGAAATGAAAAGTACATCGGAGATGCGCTCTTGCAGAAAACCTATACGGTTGATTTTCTTACAAAGAAGCGGGTCAAGAACAACGGTATCGTTCCGCAGTACTATGTAGAAAACAGCCATGAAGCCATCATCCCGCGTGAAGTTTTCATGCAGGTACAGGAAGAGCTTATCCGCCGCCGTATTGTGCACACAAGCCCAAACGGAAAGACCAGAACCTTCAGCAGCAACCACGTGTTTGCTCAGATAATCATCTGCGGCAAATGCGGTGAGGTTTTTCGCAGGGTGCATTGGAACAACAGAGGTAAGAAGTCCATCGTCTGGCGCTGTGTCAGCCGGTTAGAAAACACCGGCCTATTCTGCGATGCCCGCACGGTACTGGAGAGCACCATCGAGCAAGTGCTTGTTACCGCTATCAATCAGACGCTCTGCGACAAGGACTCTTTCCTTATTACTCTGCGGGACAACATCGCAACCGTCATAAATCGTGAAAGCGACAAGGCCTTGTCGGATATTGATAAGCGGCTTGAAGAACTGCAAACGGAGCTTTTGAAACTGGCCACCTCCAACGCGGATTACGAAAAAGTAGGCGATGAGATTCACCGTCTGCGTGACCAAAAGCAAAAGCTGCTTCTTGAAAGCGCTAACCGTGACGAGCTCAAAAAGCGGATTGCTGATATGAGCACATTTCTAAAGAAGCAATCCACCGCCCTCACCGAATATGATGAGCAACTTATCCGACGGCTGATTGAAAATGTCATCATCTATGAGGACAAATTTACCGTGGAATTTAAATCGGGCTTGACGGTTGATGTGGAAGAATAGAGCAAAAAACGAGCAAGGCACTCTACGGAAATTAAGTCGTGGAGTGTCTTTTTCATAAATCACATAAAACATATTGACATTTTTGGATTTGAAGCATATAATGTATCATATCAAGTTTTTTGGATTTGAGGTGAGAACATAGTTACCACATATGATGATCAAGTAAAGGTATTCAAAGCCTTCTGCGACGAAAAGCGGCTGCGTATCCTTGAGTTACTTCGGAGCGGTGAAAAATGTGCCTGTGTTCTGATAGAACAGCTTGATATGCCGCAGTCTTCACTATCCTACCACATGAAAATTCTCTGTGAGTCTGGAATCGTGGATAGCAGACCTGAAGGAAAATGGATGTACTATAAAATAAGCGAAAAGGGTGGTGGAGAAGCTATGGCACTTTTGAGAGAGCTAATCACACCAAATGCTATTGCTATGACTGAAGAACGTAATTGTTGTCTGTAAAGGCCATTTATATAAAATGGCTTTTTTCAGACACTATACATCAAGTTTTTTAGATATGATTGTCCGTTTTCAGAAAGAAGGTTAACTTATGCAAATATTAAAAACAATCTGGGATATTTTTCA
>CALCQG010000058.1 GCA_937897575.1 uncultured Synergistales bacterium
AAACAAAAGGCCCCTCCCGGAGGAGGGGCCTCGGTCACCGTATCCGCTCAGCGGGCGGGGATGCTGCCCTCGGTGAGAATCCCCGACAGCCTGGAGATGGTCTCCCGGATGGTGCTCTCGCTGACGGCGAAGCACATGCGGATGTACCCCTCTCCGGCCGCCCCGAAGGCCGTGCCGGGGATGGAGAGGATCTGGGCGCGCTTCAGCCAGTCGATGGCCACGTCGTGGGACTTTCCGTGCTTCGAGATGTTCGGGAAGACGTAGAAGGCCCCTTCGGGCGCGAGACAGGTCACGCCGGGCAGGGAGTTGAGGCCGTCGACGAGGATCTTGCGGCGCGCGGCGTAGGTTTTCCGCATCTCCTCCACGTAGTCCTGAGAGCCCTCGAGGGCCTCGATGGCGGCCCACTGGGACGGCTCGTTGACGCAGGACCCCATGCCCTCCTGAAGCTTGCAGAGGGATTTCACGATCTCCACGGGCCCCTGAACGTAGCCGATGCGCAGCCCCGTCATGGCGTAGGTCTTCGAGAAGGTGTTGGCCGTGAAGACATAGTCCTGCATGCCCGGGAGGGAGCCGATGCTCACGTGCTCCGCTCCGTCGTAGAGAAGCTGCTCGTACGGCTCGTCGGAGATGACGGCGATGTCGTGCTTCTTCATCAGGTCGGCGATCTCCTGGAGCTCTTCCCTCGTCGTGACGCCCCCCGTGGGGTTGGACGGGGAGTTCAGGAGGAGCAGGCGGGTCTTCGGCGTGATGTACCTCTCGAGGACCTCGGCTCGCACGTGGAACTTGTGCTCCTCAAGGAGGGGGTAGAAGACCGCCTTGCACCCCGCCGTGTGGACTTGGCCCTGGTAGTTCGACCACGCCGGGTCGGGGAGGAGCACCTCGTCGCCCGGGTCCGTCACGCCGAGGATGGTGGTCATGATGGCGCCGCAGGCACCGTTGCTCATCATCACGGACTCGGGCGCGCAGTCGATGTTGTTCTCCCTCTTGAGTTTGCGGGCGATGGCCGCCCGAAGCGGGGCGATGCCCGCCGTGGGGGTGTACTTGTTTTTTCCGTCGTCGATGGCCTTCTTCATGGCCTCCGCCACGTTGGCACCGATGTTGAAGTCCGGCTCGCCAATGCCCAGATTCAGAACGTTCTTGTACCCTGCCGCCAGGGCCCCCATGGCCCTGATGCCCGATGCCGGACACGTGCTCGCTCTCTTGCTCGCCTGTACCATATGAGATCACACCCTTTATGCGTTATGGCTCCCCGGGGGGAGAAAATACACCATCCTGTATGATGCATTGTATATTGTACAGTTAAAAGACGGCTCGGTCCATATCCTCCAGCTTCTTCGCGCTGATGCCGATACCGCCGCATACGACCACGAGAAGCGTCCGTGCGTCCTCGGGCAGTTTTCCCTCGTAGACCTGGGCGAGGGAGATGCCGCACGCCGGCTCAACAAGGACCCGGTGATCGTCGAGAAAGCGTTTGCAGGCATTCACCGCCGATCGGTCCGTCCCCACATGGGAGACGATCCTGTGGGTCCGTTCGACCTCGAGGGCCCTCGGGGCCACGGCGAGGGAGCCGAGGGACGTGGCGACGGAGGAGATTTTCGGGAGGCGCACGACCCTCCCCGCACTGAGGGCCGCGGCGTAGGACGCGGCCCCCTCGGTCTCGCACGCCACCACGGAGACGTCCTCCCATCCGTTGCGGTCCATGCCGACCACGACACCGCAGAGGAGGCCGCCGCCCCCCACGGACAGGACGATGGCGTCGGGTTTGTCCATCTGCTCCGCAGCCTCGTCGATCATGGTCCCGTGCCCCTCCCACAGCAGAGGGTCGTCGAAGGCGTGGACGTATCTGGCCCCCCTGTGTTTCGACGCGAGGGCCAGGGCGAAGTCGTTGGACTCCTCCCACACCGACCCCTCGACCACGACCTCGGCGCCGAGGGCGGTGATGGTGTTCTTCGCCTCCTCGGAGGTGGTCTTGGGCACCACCACTGTGGTAGGAATGCCGAGGGCCCGCCCGGACCACGCGGCGGCATACCCGGCGTTGCCGCCGGACGGGGCGATGAAGCGTGTGGCGCCCTCCCTCGCGGCCGTCTCGCAGAGATGCCCTACGCCCCGGAGCTTGAATGACCCCGAGGGCTGCATGTTCTCCATCTTCAGGAAGACCCTCCGGCCCGACGCCCCGCTCAGGGGGATGGATTCGAGCAGGGGCGTGCCCCTGTGCAGGGTCATGCGGGACGGACCTCCTGCCAGGTGAGGGCGAAGTGCGCCATGACGGCGGCCCCGATCCAGAAGACCTCCTCGTTAAGGTCGAACTTCGGATGGTGGTGGGGGTAATCCCGTCCGTCGCCGAAGGTGGCGGGCAGGAAGAAGAAGGAGCCGGGGACCCTCTCCTGGAAGAAGGCCATATCCTCACCGCCCATGGTCGGCTCGGCGACCTCGCGGACCTTGTCGGCCCCGAGCACATCTTCCATGGCCGCCTTCAACTTCTCGGTCATTGCCTTGTCGTTGATCAGAGGGGGCGGGCCGTAGGTGAAGGAGACGTCGGCAGTTCCGCCAAGCGTCTTGGCTGTTCCCTCGCAGATCTCGCGGACCCGTTCGCCCAGCTTTTTCCGCGTTTCGGGGGAGAGGGAGCGGAGCGTCCCGGCGATGGTGCAGCTGGGGGCGATGATGTTGGGCATGGTGCCGCCCTGGATGGTTCCCACGGTGACCACGCCCGACTCGAGGGGGCTCGTCTCGCGGCTCACGATGAGCTGCATGGCCGAGACGGCCTGGCAGGCCATGGTGACGGGGTCGACGGTGAGGTGGGGTGTGGCGCCGTGCCCGCCCTTGCCGTTGAACGTGACGGTGAACCAATCCGCCGCGGCCATGATGGCGCCGAAGCGGTAGCCGGCCTCGCCGGCCGTTACGCCCTTCCAGAGGTTCCCCGTGTGGAGGCCGATGATCCCGTCCAGGGCGGGGGCGTCGAGGACGCCGTCCTCGATCATGGCGGGCGCTCCCTTGCCGTTCTCCTCCGAGGGCTGGAAGAGGAGCTTGACGGTTCCCTGGAGGTCTTTTTTGTTCTCAGCCAGGATCTTCGTCGTGGCGAGGAGGATGGCGGCGTGGGCGTCGTGGCCGCAGGCGTGCATGTTGCCGTTGGTGGAGGCGAAGGGGAGCCCCGTGTCCTCCGTCATGTTGAGGGCGTCGTAGTCCGCCCGGATGCCGAGGACCTTGCCCGGTTTGCCGCCCTTGATCAGGGCGACGATGCCCCGCTTTCCGTTTCCGTGCCGGATCTCGTCGACGCCGAAGGTCGACAGTCGTTCGAGGATGAACTGCTCCGTCCTGGGCGTCTCGAAACCGAGCTCGGGGATCTGATGGAGCGCCCTCCGCCACTGGACGATCTGGTCGTTCATGGCCCGGGCCTGCTTCGTCGTGTCCTGCATGGGATCATCTCCTTCTTCGGGGTGCTCGTGTCCTTCGCCCATAATATCACGGGAGGAACGGTCCTTGGCCGGGAGGGACATCCATACTATAATGAAAAAGACTACATATTCCACGGGAGGGACGATCATGACCTACAAGTTCGACACGCAGTGCGTGCACCTCGGGACGCATCCCGACCCCGAGACGGGGGCTCTGGCGACACCGATCTACCAGACGTCCACCTTCGCGTTCAGGAACGCCGACGAGGGGGCCCGGCGTTTTCAGGGCGAGGAGGACGGGTACATCTACACCAGGCTCGGCAACCCCAACCATACGGCGGTGGAGATCAAGGTCGCCGGTCTGGAGGGCGCAGAGGCCGGCGCCGCGGCCGCGTCGGGCATGGGCGCCATCTCGGCCGTGCTCTGGACCGCCCTGAAGGGGGGCGACCACGTCCTTGCGGGGAACTCGCTCTATGGCTGCACCTACTCCCTGATCAGCCACCACTTCCCGCACTACGGCATCGAGAGCACCTTCATGGATCTCACGGACCTCGACGCCGTCCGGAGGGCCATGAAGCCGAACACGAAGATGATCTACTGCGAGTCGCCGTCGAACCCGACGATGGCCATCGCCGACCTCGAAGGGCTGGCCCGCATCGCCCACGAAGGGGGCGCCATCCTCGTAGTGGACAACACCTACTGCTCACCGGTGGTCCAGCGCCCCATCGAGTTCGGAGCCGATGTGGTGCTCCACTCGGCCACGAAGTACCTCAACGGGCACGGCGACGTCATCGCCGGCGTGGCGGTGGGGAAGAGGGACTTCATCGAGAAGCTGAAGATGGAGGGGCTCAAGGACATGACCGGCGCGACGCTCTCGCCCTTCGACGCCTATCTGCTGCTTCGGGGCATGAAGACGCTCCATATCCGGGTGCCCCGCCACTGCGAGACGGCCATGAAGGTGGCTCAGTTCCTCGAGAAGCGGCCCGAGGTGGAGCACGTGTGGTACCCCGGCCTGGAGAGCTTCCCCCAGAGGGAGTTGGCGGCAAAGCAGATGAAGTACTTCGGCGCCATGATCGCCATTGAACTGAAGGGCGGGTACGAGGCGGGCAAGAGGCTGATCAACAGCACGAAACTTTGGACGCTGGCTGTGAGCCTCGGTGACGCCGAATCCCTGGTGCAGCATCCGGCGTCCATGACCCACTCGGCCCTGTCGGACGACGAGCTGGCGGCGGCGGGGATCTCCAAGGGTCTCGTCCGCATGTCAGTCGGCCTGGAGGACCCGGACGATCTGATAGCAGATCTGAAACAGGCCCTGGAAGCCCAGGCCGTAGCGGGCATTCGCGCCTAGGCGCCCGGTCTCGGCATACCCCGAGGGCTGATCCCTTCGGAGAGACCACCCTTTCCCCGACCTGCGCAGACCGGGGTTTCTGTGTGCGGGTCGCCGCACGTCGGTGCCCGCCGAGCGCTCCAAGGCGAGGGATCAAACCCGTGGAGCACATCGTCAAGCTGTCCGTCCTCTTCGTCAGACTCAGGAAGCCGCCGCCCCTTGCGATTACCGCCGGCCAGGCACCATCACGGCGATCTGCATGCCCTTGCCTTCACCACTGTCCCCGGGGCTGGGATGCTTCTTCTCGTGCTCTTCATCAAGTTCAGGAGCCCGCTGCCCCTTGCGATCGCCGCAGGCCAGGCCGCCATCACGGCGATCTGCATGCTCCTCGCCTTCGCCGCCGTCTCCGGGGTTGGGATGCTTCTTCTCGTGTTCTTCATCAAGCTCAGGAGGCCGCTGCCCTTGCGATCATCAGCTGCCAGGTCGCCATCACGACGATCTGCATGCCCCTCGTCTTCGCCACCGTCCCCGGAGCTGGGATGCTTCTTCTCGTGCTCCTCCTCGGCGCCGGATAGATCGCCATGCAGATCTCGCCGGTGCGCATCAGCCTCGCCGTCGTCACGGAGTACTTCGGGACGTCCTTGGACGACCCGATCCGGCGGACGCTCCCCGCGGCCCTCCCGTTCTCCGGCGTTCTGATCCTGCGCTCCCTTTTCCGTACCGGAGTCTTTGGGGTATGATGACGGACAGGGTGTGCAGAAAAGTCTGCCCGCCCGATCAGGAGGTGGAGCCATGAAGAGTATCGTCTACACCATCACCGAGGATGTCTTCTCGCTGTTTCCGGACTACATCCGGGGCGTCGTGGTCCTGAAGGACGTCCGGAACGGCCCCTCCCCCGCGGAGCTCGTCGCCCTCCTTCGGGAGGCCGAGGAGAGGGTACGCTCCGAGGTGGACCCGGATAGAGTGTCGGAGCACCCCCGCATCGCGTCGTGGCGCGAGGCCTTCCGGAAGACGGGCGTGAAGCCGGCGGAGTTCAGGTCGTCCATCGAGGCCATGGTGCGGCGGGTGATGAAGGGCAATGAACTCCCCTCCATCAGCGCCCTCGTGGACATCGGAAACGTGCTCTCCCTGCGGTACCTCGTCCCCACGGGGGGACACTCCCTGGACGACGTGCAGGGGGACATCGCGCTCCGGTTCGCCACGGGGGAGGAGACCTTCATCCCCTTCGGCGAGGAGAAGGAGGAGCACCCGCTCAAAGGCGAGATCATCTTTGCCGAGGGCGACACGGTGATGACGAGGCGGTGGAGCTGGCGACAGGGGGTCCATACGCTGACGCTCCCCGAGACGAAGTTCCTCGAGTTCAACGTGGACGGCCTGCCTCCCGTTTCCCGGGGGGACGTGGAGGCCGTCTGCGGCGAGGTCATGGACCTCGCCTCCAGGTTCTGCGGCGGAACGGGACGGTACAGCCTCCTCACCCGTTCGACTCCCTCCATGACCCTCTCCTGACGTCCGTGATGAACCGTATGGAACGGGGGCGCCGGATCATCCGGCGCCCCCGTTTTCGTCGTGTCCTTTCGTCAGGGCGTTCCGTTCCTTTCATGGCCGACGGAGCGCTCCCCGGGTTTTTGCAAGGGAGGGGAGCTGTCTGATGAGAAGGGCGAATTTACCTCCCGTGGATACTGTTGTTCGAGGCTTGGTACTGAAGAGGACCCCCGAGACGCCAGGGGCACCGCTGTCCCCCCCTGTTCTTCTGAATGCGTTCAAAGTACGTCCCTCCGATATTCGAAAGCGACGAGTCGAAACGCGGCGTTTCCCGTGAAACCGAACATCGGGGGCAACCGTGTCCCTCCCATGAACTTATCCACCGAGAGATTGGCGTGGATATCGGTAACGAGGACTGCAACGGAGAGAGGGGTACGATGCAGATCTGTTTGAGGGAAAGTCAAAGGATCGGCTATATCGTTTCGTCCTTCTTCCTCCAGATATTTTTGCGTTCTCTTCCAACAGCAGGAATCGGAAAAACTGCTGAACTCCTGCCGCTTCAGGCTCCATTCATTGCGGCCCCATCGTATGCAATCATGTCCTGAGGGTCTGTACACGACGACCTATTGCCATCGTTTTTCGGGCTGCCGTTCACCATGTGCCGAATATCTTTGCATGACAGATGAAGTAATGAAGAGACGGTCTGGAAAATCCAGGAGGCATTGACATCTAACATATTACGTGACATACTACGTAATATGTTAGATGCGAATCATGCAGTATTCAAGAAAAATGTTGTGTTGAGGGAGCGTACGATGAAGAAAACAAAGAACGCGAACGCCTATGACACAATAAAGGACCTTATCCTCAGAGAGAATTTTGATAGAAACGCCATGCTCTCCATATCCGTTTTAGCCGAGCAAATCGGTATGGGGAGAGCGCCTGTATCCGATGCGGTGAAACGCCTGGAGTCCGAAGGTCTCTTGGTGATCAAACCCCGCCAGGGAATTGTGATCTACGAGATGACGGTACAGGAAATGAAGGATATCAACGAAACGCGTCTTCTCCTCGAACCCTACATCATGGAAAAAATTGCCCCCTCTGTTACCCCCGACGACATCACCGAGCTTACCAAATACATCAATGACATGGGCAAATGTGCCCTGAAGGATGACCACTACGGATTCATCGTCCTTGACCACGGGATGCACAGCTACCTCTACGACCTTTGCGAGAACAGTTGTATGGCGGATATTCTCAAGAACCTGCGTGATCGCATGTTTACCGTGGGGTACAAGATCATCGCCCGGCGGGAAGGGCGGATGCAGACCACGGTTCAGGAACACAAAGATATTTTGCTTGCCCTGAAGGCGAACGATTCACTGCGTGCGGCTGAGGCCGTGCGCCTCCATCTGACGAACGGTTCAAAGCTGATCTGATGTTTCCCGCACTTGATGTATTGCGCCACCCGTTTGAGCGGGTCTATCTATGAAAACGGAGGAGATGATATCGGTGAGTGTATTTACCATGGCAATGCTTCAGCTTGATACGCAGGACGAGAAAAAAGCGAACCTGAAACAGATATCGGAGATGATCGACGAGGCAGCCTCTAAGCGAGCGCAATTTGTCTGTTTGCCGGAGATGGCGAACTACATAGGCATAGGGGATGGCCCGTTCATCAACGCGGAGGATGTGCCCGGAGGCGAGACGTCCGCTCTCTATGCGGAAAAGGCGAAGAAGTACGGGATATGGATCCACGGCGGCAGTATCACCGAGAAGATCCCTGGGGACAAGCACGTATACAACACGACTGTGGTCGTAAACCCCAAGGGGGAGTTCGTCGCCAAATACCGCAAGATTCATCTGTACGATATCGACGTCAAGGACGGCGTTTCCTTCAAGGAGTCGGACTCCATCAAAGCCGGGGACGAGATCGTCACCTTCAATTCGGATTTCGGCCCCATGGGGCTCGCGATCTGTTACGACATACGATTCCCCGAACTCTTCCGGCTGCTGACCCTTCGCGGTGCCAAGCTGATATTCAACCCTGCGGAGTTCAACCTCTTCACGGGCAAGGACCACTGGGAGAATCTCGTCCGGGCGAGAGCCATAGAGAATGTCTGTTACATGGTCGCCCCGGGACAGTTCGGCCCCAAGAAGACGTTCCACACCTACGGACGGTCCATCGTGGTGGATCCATGGGGCAACGTCATCGCCAAGGCCAGCGACCGTGCATGTGTTGTGACGGCTGAGATCGACATGGGCTACGTGGATACGATGAGAGCCCAGCTCCCCTGCATCAAAAACCGTCGTCCGGATACATATAAGTGGTAATAGAGCGAGTATCGGACTATCAATCTGCAAATCTATCCATAGGATAAGGGAGGTTGTGTCATCATGAAAAAAGGATTCTGCCTGTTTCTTGCACTCCTGTTGACCGTCTTCGCTCTTACTCCGGCCTTTGCCGAGGTGAAGTACAAGGACGAGTACAAGCTGAGCTGCAACGTGAACGAGCTGACCCCCCAAGGCAAGGCATTGGCCCGTTTTGTTCAGGTTGTGCGGGATCGTACGGACGGCAAGGTGAACATCAAGGTCTACTGGAACGGACAGCTCATGTCTGGCAAGGCCACGAACGAGCTTCTTCTCATGAGGAAGAACGTGGGGGACTTCTCGTACTCCTCCTTCATCAACTGGGCTCCTCAGTACACGCCGGGGAACCTCTTCCTTCTGCCGTGGTTCATCTCCGACAAGCCCGACATGTATAAGGCGATCGACGCGATTGAAGCCGGCAAGGCTGGGAAGATGATCGAGTCGGACATCGCCAAGATGGGGCTTCGAGTTCTGAGCTGGGGAGAAGCCGGCGCGAGGGAGCTTTCCAATAGCATCCGGCCGATCAGGACTCCGGAGGATATGAAGGACATCAAGTTCCGCGTGGTAGGCAGCCCGATATTCCTCGATATTTTCAAGGAGCTCGGCGCGAATCCAATGAGCATCAGCTGGGCGGAGGCGATCACGGCCCTGCAGCAGAAGACGGTGGACGGGCAGGAGAATCCCTACTCCGTGTACCTGCCGAACAAGATTCATGAGTTCCAGAAATATCTGACGGAGTGGGCGTATACCATGGACCCCATGATCCTCGTCGTTCATGAAGAGATATGGAAATCCTTCCCCGAGGATGTGCAGAAGGTCATATCGGAGGCGGCTCAGGAGTGCGGTCAGTACAATAAAGCTTTGGCCCGCCTTGCGCTGGACAATGGCGATGCTGAGAAATGGCTGAAAGAGCACGATCTGTTCCCGACGTTGCCCCAGGACGTTAACCCGCGCAAATTTGTTCAGGATTACGGCGTGGAGGTCACGGTCCTGACTCAGGAGGAGCGGTCCGCTTTCCGTGCGAAGATGGGCCCCGTGTATGAAAAGTGGGTCGACAAAATTGGCAAGGAGCTTGTCGAGGCCGCTGAAGAGGATATGAAGAACGCTCAGTACTGATTGATATAGAGGTGCGAAGGCGGAGGGCGTCATGTCTCTTCCGCCTTCGGTTTTTAGGGTAAAGGAGGCAGCCTGAAGTGAAATTTCTGGACCGGATCGAGGAGATCATAGGAGGCGTAAGCCTCGGAGTTATGGTGACCATCGCGTTCGTCAACGTGCTGACGAGATATCTGTTCAAGTACTCCATGGCATTTACTGAGGAACTGACCCTCTACCTCTTTGTATGGGCCACCTTGATGGGAGCGAGCATAGCTTTCAGGGAGGGGTCGAACATCGCCGTCTCCTTCCTCTACGACCGTTTTGGCCTTAAGGGGCGCCGAATGCTGGATGTTCTGTCGGCGGTTCTCTCCGTCGTCTTTTTTACCACGCTGGCATATTACGGCGTCATCGAGGTCATGGACGAGATCGCCATGGGTGCGATGACTGAGGCCATTGAACTTCCCATGTGGTGGTTCACCATCGCCATGCCGATCTGTTCCTTGCTGATCATCCTTCGGGTTCTTGCCCGGTTGCGGATTGCCTTTCGGACCGAAACCACTGCGGAAGGAGGAGAGTAGCACATGCCCGCTCTTTTTCAGGACGCCGCCTTCTGGGCTATGGCCCTCTTCCTCATCCCACTCCTTCTTAGAGTTCCCATCGCCGTCTCGCTCGGTTTTGCCACCATCGCCGTGACGTTCGTGTGGGATCTCGGCCTCGACATGTTGAGCTACAATTTCTTCGCGAATATCGTGAAGTACCCGCTGCTTGCCGTGCCGTTCTTCATCCTTGCGGGGAACATCATGGACAAGGCCAGCATCGCGGACAAGATCATCGTTTTCATCAACGAGCTTGTTGGCGACCTCACAGGCGGACTGGCCGTCGCCGCCATAGGCGTGGCTTTGTTCTGGGGGGCGGTCAGCGGCTCTACGTCCGCAACGGTGGCGGCCATAGGAATCATCCTCATCCCCGGCATGGTGAAGGCCGGATACGACAAAGCCTTCGCCACGGCCGTTGTCTGTTCGGCTTCCGGACTCGCCATCATTATCCCTCCGAGCATCACGTTCATTCTCTATGCCGTGGTCACCGGAGTGTCGGTGGGAGCAATCTTCGCAGCGGGGTTCATCCCTGGAATCATCATCGGCCTGTTTATGATGATCAGCGCCTATCTGACGAGCAGAAAGCGAGGATACCGGGGAGAACCGAGGACGAACGGGCTGAAGGGAATCCTTATCGCCGCGAAGGACGCCTTCTGGGCATTGATGACCCCCGTGGTCATCCTCGGCGGGATCTACGGAGGGGTCTTTACCCCTACGGAAGCCGCGGCGGTCGCCTGTTTTTATGGTCTTATCGTCGGAACGGTCATCTATCACAAGATCGGGTGGAAGGATGTCTGGGATATCCTTGTCGAGACGCTGAACGCGAGCGCCGCAGTTATGATAGTCAGCGCGACCGCCGGGCTCTACTCCTGGATCGGCTCCACCGTCGGGTTGATCGAGAAGGTGTCCGCGCTTTTGCTTGGAATCTCATCCAACGAGATCATCATCCTTCTCATGATCTACGTTATCCTTTTCATCGCCGGCATGCTGCTCGACGGGGTATCCATCGTCTATGTCTTCGTTCCGCTGCTGATCCCCCTGATCAAGCAGTTCAACTGGGATCCGGTATGGTTCGGCGTGATGTTCACCATAATGGTCTCCGTTGGGACCATAACGCCTCCTGTCGCCATGAATCTCTACGTGGGCTGCAGAATAAGCGGTCTGACGATGGAGGATCTCACCCCACCGGTCATCCCCCTTCTTGTGGCCACGCTGCTGGCTCTTGCTTTCCTCACGGCGTTCCCATGGTTCACCACGGTTCTTCCCCGTACTCTGGGGCTCATGTGATAAAAATTTCTAGGAGGTGCAGTGTTTTATGAAGATGCTCGAGATGAACTTCGCGGACTTCAAGAAAGAGTTCAAAGATCCCAAAACGGTCATCATCCCGGCAGGGGCCTGCGAGTCCTGGGGGCCTCACCTTCCCCTCGGCGCGGACACCATAATGGCCGAGGAGATAGCCAATCGCCTGGCGAAGCGCATGGGGTGGATCGTAGGTCCCACGCTCACAGTGGGCGACTCGGCGGGTGTGTGGGGTCCCGGAACGATCAAGACGCGCCCTGAGAGCTTCAAGATGTATCTCGAGGACATATGCGAGAGTTTGATTGAACATGGCGCGCGGCGTTTCTGCTTCGTAAGCCCTCATGTCTCCAATATGTCTATCATCTCGCAGGTGGCCTGGAAACTGAAGCTCGAAAAAGACGTGGACTGCTGCATATTCGACTGGTGGCGCATCGTTCAGCCGGTGGCAAGAGAGAAAAAGATCCTTGACAACGACGGTTTGATGGCCCACGGTCATGCGGCCGAGGCGGGGACATCCTGTTTCCTGTACGTGCGCCCCGACCTGGTCAAAATGGACAGGCTGCAGAAAATCGAATCCCCCATACCGAACAACTATCCCGAGTTCCAGCAGTTCATCCCCTTCGCGTGTTACGGGGACGAATACATGCTCGGCGACGCCACCGGCGCTTCAAGAGAGAAGGGCGAGAAGCTGGTGGAAGCGACACTGGACCGCATGGTGGAGTTTTTGAAGCAGTGGAATCCTCCTGCGAACAGAGCGATTTACTAATATTCCAAACAAGGAGGAAGAGATTGATGATTATCAACAAGAACGTTATGACGCTCTCCAATGAGGAGCTTGCGGTATGCAGAGAAGCTGAACCGGCGACTATAGGACATTTCCACAACTTCGGTTTTTCCACGGTCCCTTTTTTCACGTCGATCCCTGGTAAAAGAGTCGCAGGCCGGGCTATTACTGTGAAAATAGCGTCTCTCGACTCCACGGTTCTCCATAAAGTCACCGAAATGGTGGGGCCCGGCGACATTCTCATGATCGACCGCGCCGGTGATCAGCAGTATGCCGCTTTGGGGGGGCTCGTCTCCTATGCCCTGAAAGTTCGCAAGGTCGAGGCGGTCATTATCGACGGTGCCGCTACTGACATCGACGAGATCAGAGAGATGGGGCTCCTCGTCTTCTACCGCCGTCTCTCCGCCATCACGACCAGGCTTGCTGGCACGGATGGGGAGATCAACACGACGATCAGCTGCGGAGGAGTCGTGGTGAACCCTGGCGATATCGTTCTCGCCGACGAGAACGGATTCGTCGTCATGGCTCCCAAGGAGGCGAAGGGCCTCTGCATGGAGGCGGTGGAGAAACATCAGAAGGGGGAACCGGCCATTCGCGCCAAGCTCGATGCCGGGGCTTGTATGGCGGATCTGACCCTTGCAAACAAAAAGATTGCCCAGGTCATGGAGGGGAATAAATAACGTTTTCCCGAATATGCGCCGGAAACAGCCCGTCATCTCGAGCGTTTTTCCGGATCTCTGGATCCCGTACCATGCGAACTGCATGACGATGCACATAATGAAGGGGGTACCCGAAATGACCAAAAAGATAAAAGTGGCCGTCGTTCAGAGAAGCGGAGCAGGCAGTGCGAAGGATAACCTGAGTGCCATGGCGTCTTTGGTTGAAAGCTGCGTCAAGGATTGCCGGGACCTCGACGTCGTGGTTTTCCCAGAGTACTGCTACTATGCCCCGACGACCATGGATGAGTCCCAGAAAGTCGCCGAGGAGATCCCGGGTTTCTTCACCGATTCGATGGCGGCTCTTGCCAAGAAGCATCACGTCAATATCATTCCCGGCACCTTCATCGAAAAGGCGGCAAGCGGCAAGGTCCATAACACCAGCGTCTTCATCGACAGAAAGGGAGAAATTCTGGCGACGTACCGCAAGGTGCACCTCATGGACGCCATAGGCTACAAGGAATCGGACTATGTGGAACGGGGCAACGCTTTGTGCGTGTTCGACTCCGACGTAGGCCGGGTGGGCATGATGGTCTGCTACGATCTGCGTTTTCCGGAGATGGCCCGAAGCATGGTTCTGCAGGGGGCCGATGTCCTGTTTGTTCCGGCTGAGTTCCCCTCCGGCAATCCGCTGCCGCCCAGGACGGACCACTGGGATATTCTCGTGCGGAGCACGGCACTCTATAACCTCACCTATGTTGTGGCAGCGAACCAGTTCGGGGCCCTGCACAAGGATAACCCCTTCGGACGATCCTGTGTCGTCGATCCTTGGGGGACGACCGTCGCAGCGGCAAGCGGAAGACAGGATATCGTCTACGCGACGCTCGATATGGAGTATCAGCGGGAAATTCGAGACAAAGTGGCCACATGGGTGAACAGAAGGCCGGAAGTGTATGCGTTATAACGCGGTTTTGCAATAAGGGACGAACGATTTGGAACTCGAAAAGGAGGATATCATGAAGAAATTTGGGATATTCGCATGTCTCACGGCACTGTTTCTTTTCATAGGGGCAGGTCTGGGAAACACATCGACCGCGTATGCCGCGTCGGATGAATATGACAAGATAACGCTCAAACTCAGCACTTCCGGAACGGACTTGGGCGTCGACTCCCTTGCTGCGAAGAAGTTCGGGGAACTTCTTGAAGAGGCAAGCGGCGGACGAGTCAAGGTCCGAGTTTTCCCGAACGCGCAGCTTGCCGGGGGGAGCATGCCGAAGAATATTTCCCTGCTCGCCCAGGGAGGCCCCTTCGAGATGGCGGTTCTCTCCGCAACAGTGCTGGGCAATCTCGATGAGAAGTTTCTTACCGTTGGGGTCCCCTTCACGTTCGCAAACTATGCGGAGGTGAATGAGCGCATCGATGGTACCGGCGGCAAGTGGCTGAAGGAAATGCTCGATCCTAAGGGAATCGTCTACCTGAGCGGTATGCACAACGGATTGAAGCAGATCACGAACGGAAAACGGGAGATCAAAACCCCCGATGATCTGAAGGGGCTCAAGATTCGAATCCCGGGCGGAGAAGTCGGCATCAGGACGTTCAAGGAATTTGGCGCAGACCCCGTCGCAATGAGCTGGAGCGAGGTGTTCACCGCGCTGCAGCAGGGGACCGTCGATGGGCAGGAGAACAGTTATCAGACCATCGACTCCGGGAAGGTCTTCGAGGTGCAGAAGTATCTGACGCAGTGGAACTACAGCTACGACGGCTATTTCTTCCTCATCAACAAAAAGGACTGGGGAAAGCTGAGCGAGCCCACCCAGAAGCTGATCGAAGAGAAAGCGATCGAAGCGGCTCTCTGGGGAAGAAAGTATCTTGAGGACGGAGAGCTCGCGATCAAGAAGAAGTTCCAGGACAGCGGAATGACGA
This sequence comes from uncultured Synergistales bacterium, assembly GCA_937897575.1. Taxonomy (GTDB): domain Bacteria; phylum Synergistota; class Synergistia; order Synergistales; family Aminobacteriaceae; genus CALCQG01. The sequence continues at coordinate 14,925 of CALCQG010000058.1, forward strand.
TCACGGAACTGAGCAAGGAGGAGCTGCAGGTATTTATCGATAAAGTGAAGCCTGTTCAGGAGTACTTTATCGATAAGTTCGGAGCTGATGCCTGCGCAGCCTGGGGGCTTGAGAAGCAATAACGGCACAGTTCTCTGTCGGAGCGTTTCGGGAAAGCGTTCTCCTGGCAGGTGGTTCTATACCTGCCAGGAGAACGGTCCTTTTGATCCTCAATCTCTTGATTTGATGCCATTGAAGGGGAACGATGCGATATGAGAAAAATTTTTGCCAATCTGGATGAGAAAGTATCAGCAGCGGTCTTGCTGTTCATGTTGGCGCTCGCATTCGTCAACGTGGTGGCGAGATATGTTTTCAAGGCTTCTTTGTCCTATACGGAGGAAATCACGACCATGCTGTTGGTGTTCATCAGCACAGTCGGGGCCGGCATTGCAGCGAAGCGACGATCACATCTCGGCCTGAGCGCCCTCACAGACCTCCTTCCGGGGAAATACCAGAAATTCGTGGGGTTTTATGCAAACTTTCTCGGTGTCGTCGTGAGCTTTATCCTGTTCTATACGGGAATTACCATGACCGTCAACGAGTACAAGCTGGGACAGATTTCCATCGGGCTGCAAGTCCCTACTTGGATATACTCGATGTTCGTGCCATTGGGGGCCGCTGCGATGACCTATCATTTCGCGAGAACGGCATTTTCGTCCCTGCGCGGAGGAAATGAGAGTGCGGAAAACGCTCCCCCCGTCAGCTGACACAGGCCTTCGTACTGCATAGTGCAGTCCGCGTAGCGGAGCCGAGCATACTTGGTCCGAGCGGAAAATCGTAAGATACGCGGCACTATCCTAGGAGGAGTGAATTATTTTGGTTGCCGTCATACTCTTTGCATCATTCGCGATCCTGGTTCTGCTCAATGTCCCCATAGGAGTCTCGCTTGCTGGGGCGGGGTTGCTCGCCTTAACCCAGATGGGGATGGGCTTCGATATATTCCCGAACATATTTTTCGCTGCTACGAGCCCGTTCGTGCTCCTCGCCATCCCGTTCTTCATTTTAGGCGGGAACATAATGGAGAAGGCTGGGATATCCGAGAAACTCATCGCTTTTGCGCAGTCCTTCGTCGGCCACATACGAGGCGGCCTTGCCATAGTGTGCGTTGCCGTCGCCTGTTTCTTCGCAGCGATCTCAGGGTCCGGCCCCGCGACGGTGGCCGCTCTCGGAGGAATCATCATCCCCGCGATGACAAAGGTGGGGTACCAGACGTCAACGGCTGCAGCGCTCATGGCGACGGCTGGAGGCATCGGCGTCATCATCCCCCCGTCCATATCCTTTGTCATCTACGGCTCCGTGACTGGTGTTTCGATAGGAAAACTATTCATGGCGGGCATCATCCCAGGCTTGATGATGGGTTTCGCTCTGGTTGTGGCGACATTTTACGTGACCAGGAACACCCATCTCGATAAACTGCCGAAAGCGACGTCAAAAGAGCGCTGGTCCGCCTTCAAGAATGCCTTCTGGGGCTTGATGATGCCAGTCATCATCCTTGGCGGGATTTACGGAGGGATCTTTACGCCCACCGAAGCCGCGGCGGTATCGGCCGCGTATGGGCTGTTCGTGGGCTTCTTCATCTATAAGTCCATGAACTTGGCCCAGTGTAAGGAGATTCTCATTACATCGGTGAATCAGACGGCCGTGGTCATGTTCATCGTCGGGATGGCGAACTTCTTCGCGTGGGTGATCACCATTGAAGGTATCGCCGCCGCAATAGGAGATATGCTGCTCAATTTTGCTGGAGGCAACGTCGTGATCTTCCTTTTGATCGTCAACGTCATCCTGTTGATAGCGGGATGCGTTATCGATGGAACCTCCGCCTTGTACATTCTGTCCCCCATAATTCTTCCCGTTGCGAACCAGCTCGGTTACGATCCTCTGGTCCTCGGCGTCGTCATGGTCATGAACCTCGCCATCGGGATGGTGACGCCCCCTGTCGGGGTCAACGTCTATGTTGCCTGCGGCATAACCGGACTACCGTTCAAGGACGTTGTGAAAAAGGTGTGGCCCTTTGTGTTCGCCTCACTCGTTGTTCTCATGATGGTGACGTATATTCCGATCATCTCTCAATTTTTGCCAAGCCTTATGGAGTAGGAGAGACCGGGGGAGTCTTCGCCTGAAGCGTTGTGGGAAATGTTCCACGTGGAACGGCATATTTTCTTTACGCCCTTTCGCATTCTGTATGTAGGAACACTTGCGAAAGGGTTTGCCGTTTTCTGAGAAACGATATTCCATGACAGGAATCCCACGATGCACCGACGTGATGCAAAGGGGTGAGAGCCCATTGACGCTCCAGTCAGTTTGTGATATTTTAGTTCTGAAAGAAATTTTCCATTTAGTAAAAATTGACGGCTGATATTTCATAAACTGTCCTTTTTTTCATTCTCACAACAATACTGTCCGATTGTAAAGTCAAATGGCGCAAAAGAGTATTTCTGGCGATTGAAAATCCTTAAAACGGCCTTTTTCACAAGTGATAGTCATACCCTGGGGCCTGATGAGGTGAGTGAACAAATGACGCTTTTGGAACGCATTCGTCTGCAAACGGAGGGCTTCAGCACGAAGTTCTCCGTTTTGGCCAAGCTCATAGTCGATAATGTCAGGGATCTTCGCATGATCGACATGAATTCCTCAGAGATCGCCCGCCGGGCGGGGGTCAGCGAGGCCACCGTCACTCGTTTTGTCCATAAGTTGGGGTATTCGAACTTCTCCGAGTTCAGGATGGCATTGCGGCAGCAGCTGCAGGCCTCTCTTTCGGTGCGGTCCTTTCGGATGGAGCAGTACAACGGCGGCGAGGAGCCCGTTTATGTCCGCGTGTTCAACCTCGAGCGCAGCCTGATGGAAGAAACTCTGGGAATGCTTGATCCCGTTACCTTTGATAAATGCGTCGACATACTGCGGACGTCGGAGGAACTCTTGATCGTCGCATGTGAGCCGTACGGTTTCCTCGCGGACTATTTCTACAGTTTTTTGCGGCTCTATCGCGACAGGATCCATATCGTGCGAGATCTCGATTTATCCGCTCTCGGCAAGATGATAGACGGCCTGTCGAAGAAGACGTCGGCATTTGTGATCAGCTTTCCGCGCTATCCCCAGGAGACGCAGCGTATCGTAAAACTGCTCCACAACCGAAGCATGCGGATCGTCGGCATTACGGACAGCGAGATGTCGCCTATCGTCCCCTTTTCCAGCTACACGCTCTTCACACCGCATAAATATTTGATCGTCACCGATCCGGTTGCTGCCGCCGTATCCCTTATTCATTCGCTTCTCGTCGGATTCTACAAAAAAGATCCTTCGGGTTGCAAAAAGCGCCTTCAAAAGTATGAGGATCTGGCGAACGAATCGGATATCTACGTCCACAAGAACTTTAGTTTCGCTGAAATGCTCTGATTTGGCTGCACAAACTTTTTAGGGGGTGTGGGTATGCCGGAAGTACTGTGGTTATCTGAAAAGCAAGTCACTTCTCTGGACATCTCAATGGCGGACGTGATTGATGCCGTGGAAAAGGGGTGGCGGCTCAAGGGAGAGGGAAAAGTGGAAATGCCCGCCAAAATAGGCATTCACCCCAGAAAGGATTGTTACATCCACGCGATGCCCTGCTGGATAGGCGGGGAAGTGGATACCTGCGGACTGAAATGGGTCTCGGGGTTTCCGCAAAATATCAAGAAGCACATGCCCTACAATATCGGGCTTTTCATACTGACCGATTCAGATGATGGCCACATGAAGGCTGTCATGGATGCAAACTGGCTCACGACGTGGAGGACAGGGGCGGCCTCGGGGGTCATAGCGAAATATCTCGGACCGGAGGCCCCTTCAACGCTGGCGATCATCGGAGCTGGCACCCAGGGCAGAATCAACATCAGGGCGATGATGTCCGTCTATCCGGGTATGAAGACCGTCAAAGTCTATGATGTGATGCCGAACCAGGTTGCGACACTGAAGGAGCAGATGGGGACGCTCTTCCCGACGTTGGAGGTTGTCGGCGCTCAGGATGTCCAGTCGGCCTGTGCGGATGCCGACATAGTCATTTCCTGCGCTCCGGTGCTCGAGAAGCCGGTTCGGACCGTTCGCTCGGAGTGGTTGAAAAAAGACGTGCTGTGCATAGCGGTGGACCATGACTCCACCTTTGACGCCGACATCATGACGGGAGCTCGGGCCTATGTCGTCGACGACAGAGGGCAGTATGCCTACATGCAGGGAGGGGGCGTGTACTTCCAGGGGTATCCGTCCGAGCGAGAGCTCTATGCGGAGATGAGCGAGGTCGTAGTGGGGAAGAAGCCCCGAGTCCGGGAAGGCCGGCGAGGCGCCGCTCCCATGGGCATAGCGTGCAACGACGTCATCGTCGGGAAAATGGTGTATGAACGGGCAATGGCGAAGAAGCTTGGTACTTGGGTCAACCCCTAATTTATTATCATAAGGAGGTTTCACGATGAAGAGCATGGAGTACCGTGAGTGGCTGGACAAGCACGTGAAGATAGGGAAAGAGGTCCTCTGGGTGACTCAAAAAGAGGTAGAGGAGATGGGGATCCCGAGGGAGACTGTCTTTGAACTGACAGAAAAAGCTTTGGCATACCACGGCAAAAAAGAGGTGGAGATGCCGGCCAAGATCGGCATTCATCCTCATACACAACCGAATACCCTGATGCACGCTATGCCCGGCTATATTCCCGCCGAGTACATCGCTTGCCTGAAATGGGGGGGCTGTTTCCCCGAGAACCGCCAGAAGTTCAACCTTCCCCAGACTTCCGGTCTGATGGTCTACAACGACCACGAGTCCGGTATCCCTGTCGCGGTAACCGATGCCGTCTGGATAACGAAGATGCGCACGGCGGCCGTCTCGATGGCTGGTGCCAAGTACCTTGCGAACCCCAAAACAGAAGTAGCCGCTCAGATCGGCTGCGGCGTTCAGGGCACGGAGCACGTCAAGTTCATGGAGCTGGCCCTTCCTCATCTCAAGGAGATCCTGATCTACGACGTCTACCCGGCGGCGATGGATGCCCTGATCAAGGAGTGTCAGCCGTCGGTGAAAGCGAAAATCGTCAAGACGAACTCCTTTGAGGAGGTGGTCAAGGGAGCGGAGACCGTCTTCTCGACGAGCACCATTACCAGCTCTCCGAGCCCGAAGATCAAGGACGAGTGGGTGAGGGCGGGGCAGACACTGATCCTTGTGGATATGCACACCCTCTATGACGACAAGACCATGAAGCGAGCGGACAAATATCTCGTGGATAGCATCGAGGAGCATGTGTATTTCGAGTCGATCGGGTACTACCCCCATGGACTGCCGGAGATCTATGGGGAAACGGGAGAGGTGGTCGCCGGCATAAAGAAAGGGAGGGAGTCGAAGGACGAACTCATCGTCGATAACAACACGGGCATGTCGGTTGAAGATGCGATGGTCGTCAAGCACATCGTCGGATTGGCACTGGAGAGAAAGATCGGCAGGCTGCTTCCGCTGTAGAGCGGTGCTTCGCCTGGAGACCATGAACCGGGCAGCAAATGAAACAGCTGTTCATCATCAGGAGGTGACGTAAAGTGCGTATGAAAAAGTTCGGTACTGTTCTCTGTGTCGCGTTGGTTGTTGCGCTCGCCATGGGAGCCCTGAGTGCGGAGGCAGCGATAAAGCTGCGCTTTGCGGGACAGAACCCCATAGAGCACCAGAACACCAAGGCCATGAATCAGGTCAAGGAGATGATCGAGAAGGCGACGAACGGTGAAATCGTCATCGAGGTCTACCCTGCAAGCCAGCTCGGTGACTATACCCTTATCTATGAGGAGCTGATGAGAGGGTCCATCGACTTTGCTCTCATTTCGATCCCCAACCAGTTCGACCCTGCAACCCAGATCAGTACGACGCCTTTCATGGCGAAGGACTACGCCGAAGCCAAGAAAGTGTACGCGAAGGGCGGATGGCTTTTCAACAAGGTGGCGGAGATTCAGGCGAAACAGGGGATCCGGTTCCTGGCCTTCAACGCCGATGGTTTCGGTGGCCTTGGGCTGACGAAGGAGCCGGTCGATGTGCTGAACCCGGCCGTTAAAAAGGGCGTACTGGTTCGCGTTCCGCCCATTCCCGTCTTCAAAGCCGTCGTGGAGGACATGGGCTACCAGACGGTATCCATCCCCTATGCGGAGCTTTATACTGCGCTCCAGACCGGGATCGCCGAGGGTTGGGTCGGCGGAGCTCCTTCCCATAACTATCTGGGGTTCAGAGATGTCATCAAGCACTACTATCAGCTGAATATCTACCTTGAGAACGAGCAGTATCTGATAAGCGACGAGACATGGAAGAAACTGTCGCCGGAGCACCAGAAGATCATTGAGGACATCGTGGCGCAGGTCGGTGAGGAGAGCTTCGACATCTCGGCCCGGGACGACGCCTTCTACCTTGAGAAGCTGAAGGAAGCGGGCACGAAGGTATACACATATCCCGCCGAGCAGTTGGCGGAATTGGCGGAGAACGCAAAACGTACTACGTGGCCGAAGGTCGGCAAGCTGATCGGCGAAGACCTTATGAATGAAATGATAAAAACCTTCGAGAGCAAATAGACATTCTGTATCTTAGGTGCGTTAGGGAGAATGCGTTTTTCTCCCTAACGCCTTGAAGGAGTGATGGATATGCTCGCTAAATTGGAAAATTACCTCGTTTTCATAGAAAAATTCATTATGGTCGTGACGAGCATGGTGCTTGTCCTCCTTGTATGCTGGGCTGTCGTGCTCAGATACGTCCTGGAACTCGACCTCTACGGAATCGAGGAGATAGAGGTCCTCATCGGTTTCTGGCTCTATTTTGTGGCCGGAGTATACGGCAGCTACAAGGGGACGCAGATCAGCGCCGATATCCTGAACGTGTTAGTGAAGAACACCCATGTAAAACGTTTCTTCAACATCGCGGCCAACATCGTCGCCTTCCTCATGGTGTCCGTATTCGCCTACTGGAGCTGGGACCTCCTCATGTTCTCCATCCAGAAGAGACCCGTCACGGCTGTCTGGAGAATTCCGATGTTCTTTACTTACCTTCCCGTTGTCCTGGGCTTTTGTCTTATGGCGGTCTACGCGCTCCGCGACCTTTGCCGATCCATCAAGGGAACCCCCGCGGAAGAGTAGGCAGTCCCTGAATTATTTCGCATGAAGTGAGGTGTCAAGAATGGTATTCCTGGCCTTGGGTATTCTTCTTGTCTCTTTGATAATAGGGGTTCCCGTCCCCTTTGCGTTCCTCGCCTCCGCCTTTTTCTTCATCGTGACCGGCGAGTACAAGACTTCGTTCATGATCCCCTACGGGATCAGCAAGCTCAGCACGACCGTCCTCTTTGCCATTCCCTTGTTCATCATGGCAGGGGGCATCATGGAAAAGGGCAACATCGGCGGCAAACTCATCGGCCTTGTCGAAAATTTCGTCGGTAAGATCAAGGGCGGGCTCGGCGTCGTCGCCGTCGTGTCCTGCGCGGTCTTTGGATCCATAACCGGGAGCGCCTGCGCGACCCTTTCGTGCATCGGCTCGATCATGTTTCCCAGACTCGAACGGGCAGGCTACCCTCGTGGTCATTCTGCCGCACTGCTCGCGAACTCCGCCGTCCTCGGCATGCTCATCCCCCCCAGCAGCCTCATGATCCTCTATGCATGGGTCGGCGGCCAGTCCGTGCTGGCCTGCTTCCTCTCCTCCGTTATCCCCGGAATTATCCTGACCACGCTCCTCTCGATTGTGAACGTCTATCTGCTGCGAGACGACCCCAATATTCAAGTGACGTCCGGTGAACAGGATTTTGACGGCAAGAGGGGGCTGGACAAGTTCATCGATGCCTTCCCCGCTCTGCTGATGCCCGTCATCGTGCTTGGCGGTATTTATGCGGGCATTATGACCCCGACAGAGGCGGCCGCGGTTTCCGTGCTCTACGCCATCCCCGTGGGGATGTTCATCTACAAAGGGCTCACGCTGAAGGGGTTATGGGACTCCCTCGTCGATTCCGCCATGACCACGGGGGTCATCATGGTCATGTTGTATTGCGTCATGATCCTGGGACGGATCTATGTGATGGAGGGGCTGCCGACAAAAATCCTGGCATTGCTGAAATCCATCTCCGACAGCAAGCTGGTCATCCTCTTCATCCTGAATATTTTCATGATCATCATGGGTATGCTTATGGACGACGTAAGCTCCACGCTGCTCTCTACTCCGCTCCTTCTTCCCATCGCCATAGAGATCGGCGTGCACCCCGTCCATTTTGCGGCGATCGTCGGAGTGAACCTCGGCATGGGGAACATCACGCCACCCTGCGCTCCGCTCCTCTACCTGGGAGGAAGTCTCGGCAAAGCCCCGGTCGGAGAGATGCTCTACCCTACGTTGGTTATGTTTGTGTTTGCCTGGATACCAACTCTGATCCTTACGACCTACATGCCCTCCCTCTCTTTGTGGCTGCCGCGTCTGGTCCTGGGCATCAATTGATTGCAGGAGGGTGATGCCGTGGAACATAAAGTTTTTCTCACCGACGAAGAGAACGATATGCTCCTGGGAAAGGCTGGAACGATGAAGCAGAAGGCCATGGAGGTCATCGTGCGATATGCTGATGTTCTCGGGGCAAAGAAGCTCTGTAAAATCACGAAGGCCCATCTTTTCTGCGGAGCGCACCCCTTCATGCTGTCCTTCCCTTCTTCGGACCCCGATGAAGTGATCTCGAAGATGCTCTTCTGCTCGGACGAAAAAGTGGCGTTGGATCGGTACGAGTGCCCCTACTGCCAATCCGATGCGGCCCCCATGGACTCGGAGAAATGGAGGAGCATGGGCGTAGCCGAGCCTGAAGCGAAACGGAACGAACAGTTCCTTCACCGTTTTCTGGATTCGGGGGTTCATCTGGCGTCGAGCTGCATCCCCTATATGCTGGGGTTTGTTCCGCTTATGGGAGAGCACTACGTCTCCACCGAGTCCCATGCCGTCGTGCTGATGAACTCTCTCTGGGGCGCCTGCGGCAACGCTGACGGCGTCGAAATTGCCTTTTCCGCCGCGGCCTGTGGGCGCATCCCCCTCTGGGGCACCCATATCGCGGAGAACCGTAAGGGGACCCACATCTTCAGGGTTCTCTGCAACGTGGCGTCCACACACGACTGGGATCTGTTGGGGTACACCGTTGGCCGCAAGCTTCCGACCCACTCTGTGCCGGTTCTTGTAGGAGCTCCGAGGCCGAACATCGTGGACCTCAAGTCCTTCTTCGCCTCGCTGGCGACGACGGCCGGGCCGGAGATATGTCATATCGTGGGGATCACTCCTGAGGCCCCCACTCTGGACAGTGCGATGGGGGGAAACAAACCGGTTCGGGATGTGACCGTGACGGAGGAGGACCTCGAGGAGTCGAGAAGGATGCTCTCCGACGCAGGGGAGGGCTCCGTTCAGTACGTGAGCGTCGGGTGCCCCCACTATTCCATCGATCAGGTAGAGCGTGCGGCCCGATACCTTCGTGGGAAAAAAATTGCCGAAGGGGTGACGCTGCAGGTCTGGACGGCGCCGCAGATCCGATACCTCGCCGACCGATGCGGTTACTCCAAAGTTATAGAGGATGCCGGGGGCGTCGTGCTGACAGGGTCGTGCCCCATGGTCAGCGAAAAACTGCCGAAGAACGCCGCCGGGCTCGCCTTCGACTCGGCGAAGCAGGCACACTACCTTCGCCCCGTGGATCTCATGCAAGGCAAAAAGATATACTACGGCTCCATGGAGCAGTGTCTTGAAGCGGCCCTGTCGGGCATGTGGAAGGAGTGAAGGCCATGGATGATGTGCGTATCCTTCGTGGACGCGGTGCCGTCGGCGGAAAAGCCGAAGGACCTGCCATGGCGAGCGAGAATGCCATACAGGGGTGGAGCGGTGTCGACGAACGATCGGGTATGATTATAGAGAAAGGACATCCTTTCGAGGGGATGAGCATGAACGGGGCCGTCCTCGTTCTCTCAGGCGGGAAAGGGTCCAACGGCTGGTCCTGCCATTTTCATGCGGCGATGATTCTGGGCATTACCCCCGCCGCCATGCTTTTCCCCAAGATGGATGCCCGGACGGCCTCTGCAGCGGCTATCCTCGGAATCCCGGTTGTGACGGATTTTGAGGAGGATATTTTCAGCCTCGTCGAATCAGGGGACTGGATTCAGGTCGACGGCGACGCGGGGATCGTACGGATCACGAAAAGAGATCGCCCGGGAAAACACTGACCGATCCTCGTGCACCAGGAGCGCCGTACGGCTCGAAGGCGAGGGGGAGGGCAACGGAACGAGGAGAGGTGCCGATATGACTCTTGACAGAAGCCGAATCGAATCGATCGTCCTGCGAATTCTTGAAGAGGAGCGGAGTGGTGCGCCTCTGACGGTTATCGCCGGGGTGAGCAACAGGCACTGTCACCTCTCGCGCCGGGACGCGGACGTCCTGTTCGGACAGGGCTACGCGTTGCGAAAGGACAAGGACCTGCGACAACCCGGCCAGTTCGCGTCGAAAGAGACGGTTCACATCGTCACCCACGGAGGGGTGCTCGAAAACGTGCGGGTCCTCGGGCCCCTTCGCGAGAAGACACAGGTTGAGGTGTCCATGACGGACGCCCGACGCCTTGGTGTCTCTCTTCCGCTCGTCCGAAGCGGGAGCACCGTCGAGACGCCCGGGATACTCCTCGTGGGGCCCGAGGGGAGCATCTCCTGTACGTCGGGAGTGGGCATTGCATGGCGCCATATGCATCTGTCCCCGGAGGAGGCCGACTGCATGGGGCTCCAGGATAACGACGAGGTGGATGTGGAAGTCGGCGGGGACAGGGGGCTCGTCTTCCGGAGAGTCTGGGTTCGCGTTCGCTCAGATATGCTCTCGGAGTTTCATGTGGACGTGGATGAGGCCAACTCCTGTGGGTTGAAGACGGGCGACAGGGTCACCGTCCTCAGGCCGGCGCAGGCGCAGTGAGCCCGCGCGGCAGGAAACGGAGAGAGCCGTGAAAGCGGAGCGCCTCCTCAGCGTCGGAATCGACATCGGGACAACGACCATGTCCCTCGCCGTGAGCGCCGTCACAATCGGCAACACGGTCCGGGGCATCGAGATTCCCCGGGTCAAGATCCTGTCGAAGGAGGTGCTCTTCCGGAGCACGCCGTGCTACACACCCTTTTTCCCGACGGGCGATATCGACCAGGAGAGGGTCGAGGGATACCTTGCCGGACAGTGTGCCGCCGCCGGTGTTTCTCCGGACCAGATCGCCACGGGGGCGGTCATCGTGACTGGGCGGGCCGCCGAGGCTCGGAACGCTGAAGCCGTGGGGCAGGCCATCTCGAGAATTTCCGGGGTTTTTGTCGTGGCGACAGCAGGCGCTCATCTCGAAGCGGCTTTGAGTGGCCGGGGGGCGGGCATGGCGCAGTATTCGAAGGAGCACCACTGTCGCGTCCTGAACCTCGATATAGGCGGAGGGACGACGAACGCCGCCCTTTTCGACGACGGCGTCCTGGCGCGGACATTCTGCTTCAACATAGGGGGCCGGGTGGTGCAATTCGCGCCGAACTCCACGAGAATAGCTCAATATACGGAGCACGGAGAGCAGGTTGCCGCACATGCCGGAGTGTCTCTGGCAATTGGAAGAGAGCTGGGACCGAGCGATATGGGGCGTTTGTCCGACCATCTGGCGGAAGCACTGACATCCTTCGTACAGGGGCGTGCCGATGCATTGGCGCGAGTGCTCGCCATCGATACGGATATGGATCGTCCTGTGGGACCCGTCGACGCGGTCAGTTTTTCCGGCGGAGTCGGCCGTCTTTTCTACGAAGATGCCCGGGGCGAAACGCAGCTCCTTCAGTATGACGATTTGGGACCAAGTCTCGCGCAGCACCTTCGCCGGAAAGCATCGGTGGAGCATATCCCCGTCGTCCAACCTGAGGAGACGCTTTTTGCAACGGTCATCGGGGCGGGGATCCATACGGTCAACATCAGCGGTTCGACGATCTACCTGTCCAACGTGGAGGACCTCCCCCTTCGGGACAACCCCGTCGTCTCGCTGGGCGACATGGGTGCTCCCGACTGGAAGGATACTATGAGGGGCAAACTGCGGTCCTTTAGTGAGACGACGGGGTTGCTTCCGGTGCTCTTCTCGGGGAAAATAGGGGCGATCGGTTTTTCGGCGGTCCGGAGCATCGCCGACCGAATTGCCGAGATTACGAACGAGTTCGACCTCAGAGGCCCGCTCATCGTGGTGTGCGAGGACGACGTGGGAAAGATCCTCGGAGGTCTTCTTCGAAATCGCGTTGCCTCCGGGCGGAGCATCGTGTCCATTGACCAACTGTTCGCCGAAGAGTTGGACTACATGGACATAGGAAAACCGCTCTACGGAGGGACCGTCGTTCCTGTAGTCGTGAAGACGCTGATCTTCTCCAACTGAACCTGCTGCCGACGATATTATGGAGGTCCCGTCATGATCCTGCAGACGAAACTGAATGGGCACCACTACCGTTTCAAGGATATCAGAGAGGCCTTTGCGAAGGCCAACGAGGAGAAATCGGGGGACACTCTGGCGGAGCTCGGCGCATCGTCCGCCGAGGAGCGGGTCGCTGCGAAACAGGTTGTCGCGAACCTGACGCTTGCCGATATTCGCAATAACCCGGTCATCCCCTACGAATGCGACGAGGTGACGAGGGTCATCCAGGACGGGGTGAACGAGTTCGCCTACGGAAAGATAAAGAGCTGGACCGTCGCCGAACTGAAGGAGTGGATTATGTCCGACGAGGCGGACGGAGAAAAGATCGCCTGGGTCTCGAACGGTCTGACGAGCGAGATGGTGGCAGCCGTTGCGAAGATATGCTCCAATCTCGACCTCATATACGGGGCGAAGAAGATACAGAGAGTAAAGCATTGCAACACGACTGTGGGGCTGCCGGGGACGCTTGGTGTCCGGCTGCAGCCCAACCACCCCGTGGACGAGGTGCAGGGGGTTCTCGCGTCATTGATGGAGGGGCTCTCCTACGGGTGCGGCGACACGGTCATCGGACTGAATCCGTGCATAGACGACGTTGAAAACATCGAGAGGCTCCTCAGGACCCTCCACGAGTTCATAGAGAAGTGGGCCATCCCCGCGCAGCATTGCGTGCTCGGGCATGTGACATCCCAGATGAAGGCCATCGAAGCGGGAGCACCAGTCGGCCTGACCTTTCAAAGCCTCGCCGGAAGTCAGAAGGGGTGCGAGGCCTTCGGCATCAGCGTGGCCATGCTCGACGAAGCATGGGAGTTGACGAAGAAATACGGCATCGGACGCGGCCCCAACTGCATGTACTTCGAGACGGGGCAGGGGTCGGAGCTCTCGTCCGAATCGCACCACGGCGTGGATCAGGTGACCCTGGAGGCGCGGTGCTACGGACTGGCAAAACGGTATGACCCTTTCATCGTGAACACGGTCGTGGGCTTCATCGGGCCGGAATACCTCTACGACAGCCGCCAGATCATCAGAGCGGGGCTCGAGGACCACTTCATGGGCAAGCTGTCGGGTATCTCCATGGGCTGTGACTGCTGCTACACGAATCATATGCAGGCCGATCAGAATGATGTGGAGAACCTTCAGGTGCTCCTGGCGGCGGCGGGATGCAACTTTATCGTGACCGTTCCCATGGGGGACGACGTCATGCTGAACTATCAGAGCGCCTCGTACCATGATGCCGCGACCGTCCGTCAGGGACTGGGGCTTCGGCCCGCCCCGGAGTTCGAGACCTGGCTCGAGACGATGGGCATCATGGAGGAGGGAATCCTGACGAAGAAAGCTGGCGACCTTTCCCTGTTCCTGGGAAAGTGACCGATCGGGAGGGCAGTGTCATGGATGAGAGGGCGATCGAGAAGATAGTCCGGCAAGTACTGGCGGAGCTGAAAGGAGAATCCTCTCCGATGCAGGGGGCCGTCCCGTCGGGCGGCTTGGACCCGGAACTGCCGGACCTCAAAGAGCACGATCTCTACTCGTGGACATCAGTCCCGAAGCCGATGAACGAAGAGGGGCTGAAAATAGCGGCGGGGAATACTCCGGCCCGGGTCGGAGTCTGGCGTTCGGGCCCGCGGCCCAAGGTGGATCATTGGCTCCGGTTCAGGGCAGACCATGCGGCGGCCAACGACGCGGTGCTCCGAGAAGTCCCCGAAGGACTTTTCGACGACTTGGGCTACTTCGAGGTCCTATCGCAGGCTCAAAGCAAAGACGACTACCTCACTCGCCCCGATCTGGGCCGCCTGCTCTCGGATGAAGGATCTGAAAACATCCGGACGAACTGTCCCATGGGCGCGGAGGTGCAGATCATCGTGGCCGATGGGCTCAGCTCCTTGGCTGTCGAGCGGAATGCTCCGGAGTTCATTCCGGCCTTCGAGGAGGTCGTCAAGAGCTACGGTTTGAAGACGGGGCAGGGTTTCTTCGTCCGACACGGCAGAGTGGGCATCATGAACGCCGTTGGAGAGCTCCTGGCGCCGGAGGTTCTGCTGCTGCTCATCGGGGAACGCCCCGGGTTGGTCACGGCGGAGAGCATGAGCGCCTATATCTGTTACAAACCGACGCGGCAGACGATAGAATCCGACCGTTCGCTCGTCTCGAACATCCATCCCGGCGGGATACCGGCCATCGAGGCGGCAGCGCACGTGGCGGAGCTCGTGAAGACCATACACGAGGCTCGGGCGAGCGGTTTGAACCTTCGCAAGGCATGATCTGAAGGGGGAAGGAGAGGGACGCCATGTACGGATACGCTCCTGTGAAGGCCAAGGTCCTTGCGGTCCGCATCATCCCGAATGTGGATGACGCCATGAAAAAAGCCCTCGCGCTTTCTCCGGAGCACCGGAGCATAGGGATGATGACCGTGACCATAGACGACGTGGGGTATACGGCCGTGGACGAGGCCACCAAGAAGGCCCGGGTTCAGGTCGTTTACGCCAAGTCCTTCTATGCCGGGTCCGCCCACGCGTCGGGCCCCCTGTCGGGAGAGTTCATCGGCATCCTTGCCGGGCCGGACCCTGCGGAGGTCGAAAGCGGGCTGAATGCGGCCGTCTTCTTTGCGGAGAACGAGGCAGCCTTCTTTGCCGCCGATCCCGAGGGGCAGATCGCTTTTTATGCCCACTGCGTCTCGCGGACGGGAAGTTACCTCTCCTCAGCCGCCGGAATTCCGGAGGGAGCACCTCTTGCCTATCTGATTGCTCCCCCTCTGGAGGCCATGTTCGGGCTCGATGCAGCGCTGAAGGCCGCGAACGTCCGGATGGCAAGCTTTTTCGGGCCGCCGAGCGAGACGAACTTCGGCGGAGGGTTGTTGACGGGAACGCAGGCCGACTGTCAGGCTGCCTGTGATGCCTTTGCATCGGCCGTCATGGATGTCGCCTCCAGGCCGAGGTAAGGAGAGGGGATGCCCATGCTGAGGAAGAGCGCCGTGGGGTTGCTGGAGACAAGAGGACTGCTCGGGGCCATAGCGTCGCTTGACGCAGCCCTCAAGACGTCGTCCGTCCGGCTCGCCTCCTTCAGCAGAGTTCGCGGAGGGAGGATCTCCTTCATCATCGAGGGCGACATTGCCGCGGTTCAGTCGGCCATCGACGCGGCGGCAACGATGGCCGAGACGCTCCGTTGTCTGAGAGGGCGTCATGTGATCCCCTCCCCTGACGAGCAGGTCGGGAGCATGCTGCGTCGGCACGATGTCTATGAACTGGGTGTGCAACTGTCTACTGGGGCGGAGGTACCACCCGTTAGGGAGCACCGCGACGGCGACGAGGCGAACGACCGATCACCCCGTGGAGTGGACGGGCTGAGGAACCTTCGGACAACGGTTTTGAGAAGAATGCTGCGAGACTGCAACGACGGGCGGTACGACGGGAGAGCCATATCGCGTATGCGCAAGGAAGAGCTTCTGGGCATATTGGCCGCGATGCACGGTACGAAGCGGCCGTGATGGTGGAGGAGCGAAGAGTGGGACTCATCACCGAGGACGATCTCCGTCGTGAACTCGGAGGCAGAGAGGACGTGCGGGAGTACGCCCTCCCTGCAGGGGTCATCATTACCCCGGCCGCCCGGACGTACCTTGCGGACCGGAAGATCGCCCTGCGAACGTCCGGTCCGGAGCGAAACCGGCCGAAAAAACCGGAGCACAGGACCCATCTCGACGGTGGTACCCTGGTGTCGAAGTCTCATGGGCGGATCCGGTTTCGGGGAAAACTTGACTCCCTGGAGTCGAAGATCATCCTCGCACAGGTTCGGATGGCGCAGATGGGACAGTCGCAGCTCGTGCGCGACCTTCAGGAGTTGCTGGTCATCGTACGCTCCGTTCTGAGGGCCGAGGTGCTGGATATTCCTCTGGAGCCCGTGGCGCTTCTCGGCATGACGGAGGAAGAGCTGCACGATGTCTCGCACCACCCTGAGGCGCGGTTGAACGTGTCCCATTTCGTCCCCGAGTACACCATGGGAGAGGAGATGGCGCTGTTGAACTGGCTGAGGACGGAGGTCCGCGAGACAGAGCTGGCGGCATACGGCGCCTTTGCCGAGGGAACGGATAACAGAGCGCCAGGGCGGCCTGATGTTCTGAGAGTGTTGAACCGCTTGAGCAGTGCGGTGTATGTCATGATGTGCCGCCTGAAGGGCGGCGCTTGCACGAGGGAAGGTGAGATCGATGGATGAGATGCAGATTCAGCGCATCGTGCAGCGCGTGCTGAAGGAAGTCGCGGGGACGATGCCGGCAAACGCAGAAAGGGTCCGTGCGCCCTCTCTCGTGGTCTTCTTCTGCGGATGCCCCGGTGATCTTGAAAAGGTCGCCGACGAATTGAAGGTCGTCAGAGAGAAGTACCACCTTGTCGCGGGGTTTTCGCCGGCGGCGGAGTCGTTGATCGGACGCGAGCGCCTGGGGGCCATGGTCGACGAATTGTTGTCCGGCAAGGACCTCCATGATGCCGTGGGTTCAGCGGAGGCCGTGCTCTTCCCGAATCTCTCCCAGAACACGGCGGCCAAGGTCCTGTGCGGAATCCGCGATTCCCTCGGCAGTGACGTCATGGCCTATGCCCTTCAAAGAGGCGGGAGGGTCCTTGCCGCCAGAGACTGTATCTGCCCCGGAGAGAAAAAGGACCCATACTCCGTCTTTCTGCGGCGCATGCTGGAGGGCATCGAAAAGCTCGGCGTAGAGCTCTATTCGAGCGGAACCCTCGGGGCTCGTCTTACAAAAGAAGAGAGTGTGCCGGCCTCGCAGAACCGTCGCGGACGTGGCCGCCCTGTGGTGACCGTGGCTGATGTCCACGAAGCGAGCGCCGCCGGGTTCGGCAGCTTGTCCATTCCGAAGGACGCCATCGTGACGTCCCTCGCCCGGGATGAGGCGAACAAGCTGCGGGTGGCGATAAACAGGGAGGGTCTCTAAGCCCTCAGTCCGCGAAAAACGGATTTATCCTGGGATGACGGAAAAAGGGGTGATGCCTTTTGGAGCTGGATAGAGATTTGGCAATGATTCAGGAGGTCCGCGACCTGGTGCGCGCGGCAAACAAGGCGCAGAAAGTGCTCGGAGCCATGTCGCAGGAGCAGATCGACCGCGTCGTGGCCGCCATGTGCGAGGCGGGAGCACGGGATGCCGTCCGGCTTGCCGAGATGGCCGTCGAGGAAACAGGAATCGGACGGGTGGAGGACAAGGTCCTCAAGAATCTTTTCGCCACGACGTACCTGTATGAGCACATCAAGGACATGAAGACGGCGGGTGTGGTAGCCCACGACCGGCAGAACGGGGTCGTGGAGATCGCCGTCCCGATGGGGGTCGTCGGAGCTGTGAGCCCCACCACGAACCCGACATCGACGGCGCTGAACAACGCTATCATCGCCGTCAAGGCCCGCAACGCCCTGGTGCTCAGCCCTCATCCGAGAAGCAAGAAGTGCACCCGCGAAGCCCTTGAAACTGTTCGGAAGGCGGCGGTTCAAGCCGGTGCTCCCGAAGGGTGTCTAGGGTGCATCTCCGACCCGGGCATCGCCGCGACGGAGGAGCTCATGCGAAACGACGGCGTCTCCGTCATCATTGCAACGGGAGGCCCGGGCATCGTCAAGGCCGCCTACAGTTCGGGGAAGCCCGCCTTTGGCGTGGGAGCCGGCAATGCGCCCTGCTACGTGGAACGTTCGGCCGACATTGCGGCTGCGGCGAAGCTGATCGTTCAGAGCAAGAGCTTCGACAACAGTACGATCTGCGCGTCGGAGCAGTCGGTGCTCTGTGATTCGTCGGTCTGCGCGAAAGTCCGGTCTGAGCTGGAGAAAAACGGCGCCTACTTCATGTCGGATGATGAACGTGTGAGTTTGGAGAAGATCCTGCTGACCCCGGATAACGGGATGATAGCATCCTCCGTGGGGCGCTCAGCGGAGACGCTTGCGAAGATGGCGGGCTTCTCCATCCCCAAGGGGACGCTGGTGCTCGTCGGGAAGATTCAGGGGATTGGCAAGGGCTACCCCCTGTCCTACGAGAAACTCAGCCCCGTGCTCGCCTTCTACGAGGTGAAGGACTGGGAGGAGGCATGCTCCCACGCGATCCATCTCCTGGAGCTCGGAGGTCTGGGGCACACCATGGCCCTCCACTCCACGGACGAAAGGATCATCATGGAGTTTGCCAACCGCAAGCCGGCGATGCGCATTCTGGTCAACACCCTTTCCTCCCTCGGAGGAGTCGGCGGGACGACGGGGCTCTTTCCCGCCCTCACACTGGGGTGCGGGACGGGCGGCGGCAACATCATATCGGACAACCTGGGCCCTCAGCATCTTGTCAACCGCAAGCGGCTCGCCTACGGGCAGCGGGATGTGGAGGAGCTGAAAAGACGGTTGCTCTCCGGTACGAATATCGCCGCTGCCCCATCGGCCTCGCCGGTGGAGAAAACCGCCGCTGTCAGGGAGCAGGAGCAGCAGGCATCGTCCCGGAACGCCGCAGATGAACAGGGGATGTCCGAAGAGGAGCTCGTCCGAAGGATCGTGGGGGAGGTTTTCAAGAAACTGGAACGATAAGGAAACAGAACGGGAGCACCGATAGGCGAACATCCAGGCAATGAGAAATCTATTCGAAGAAAAGGGGGATTTTGCAATGAATCAGGATCAGATCGCGCTCGGAATGGTTGAGACGAAGGGCTTGGTGGGTGCCATCGAGGCGGCGGACGCCATGGTCAAGGCGGCGAACGTGAAACTCATAGGGAAGGTTCATGTGGGCGGCGGGCTCGTGACGGTCATGGTCCGTGGCGATGTGGGCGCAGTCAAAGCGGCCACCGACGCAGGCGCTGCCGCAGCGACGAAGGTGGGCGAGCTCCTGTCCGTCCATGTCATCCCCAGGCCCCACTCCGATGTGGAGTACATTCTTCCTGTGCTTGAGGGGAAGGAATAAACAGGGAGCACCCTTTCTCGGAGCGTCCGTCCGGCAGGGAGCGAAACGCGCCGTTCTGTGCTCCTTTCGGGGAGAGAAGGTCCGTGAGCGGAGGCCACTTATGCACTGCCCGAGTGCATATGGAAGGAGCTGTGTGCCATGAAAATCGGAAAAGTGATAGGGAACGTCGTCGCCACGAGAAAGGACGAACGGCTGGTTGGCTATAAGCTTCTGATCATCCGGGAGATGGTTCCCGACGGTACGGGCTCGCTGCAGTCCGTCGAGGGCGCGGTTGGAACGTCGGTGGTCGTCGACCTGGTAGGGGCAGGCGTGGGCGAGATGGTGATATTTTGCTCCGGGAGCACAGCTCGCGCGTCGGCAGGAGACGGTCGTGCTCCCATCGATGGGGCGATCGTGGGCATTATCGACACGGTGGATGTGTACTGACGCGAGGTTGTCGTGAGAAAAGAAGAGCTCATACGGACAGTTTTTGATGCCGGCATCGTCGGAGCTGGAGGAGCGGGCTTCCCGACACACAGGAAGTTTACCGCTGAAGGCATCGACACCTACTTGATCAACGGCATCGAGTGCGAACCCCTTCTTGAAGGGGATTGCTACATGATGGCTCATAAGGCGGACTCGCTGGTACGGGCTGCCCGCGCTGTCGAGGAGGCCCTGGGAGCAAAGACGGTGTTCTGCCTGAAGGCGAAGCACGACGAGGCCGTCCAGGCCCTACGAAGTGCGGGAGCGGAGGTCATCGCCTGCAAGGACTACTACCCTCTGGGCGACGAGGTCATCATGATCTACGAAGCGCTCGGGCGCATCGTCCCGGAGGGAGGGCTGCCGCTCGACGTCGGCGTCGTCGTGAACAACGTGGAGACGCTCTACAACATCGACGAAGCGCTCCAGGGGCGCCCAGTCATGCACTCCTTCGTCTCCACGGGAGGCGCCGTGGCCAGGAAGGGGTTGTTCCGCGTCCCTCTGGGGACGAGCGTCCGGACTCTTCTCGAGGCGGCTGGGGGCGTGACGATCGACAACGCCGTCTACGTGGACGGGGGCCCCATGATGGGGGTGTATCATGACACCCCCGATTTTTCCGTCACGAAGACGATGAAGGCGATCCTCGCCCTTCCCGGCGACTCATTGCTGGCGCGGATGGAGCGGATGCCCGTTGAAACGATGCTGAAGCAGGCGAGGGTGTGCTGCTGTCAATGCAATCAGTGCACGCTCGTGTGCTCTCGGGACCTGGTGGGTTTTCATCTCGAGCCTCACCAGATCATGAGGGCCATGGCCTTTCAAGGCGTTCGCAACGAATCGGTCATGAAGATGGCCATGCTGTGCTCGGAGTGCAATCTCTGCAGCGCGCTCCACGCTTGTCCCATGGGGTTGAGTCCGAGGCGGGTCAACATGCAGATCAAGAAGGCCTTCAGGGAGCAGGGAATCACTCCGCGGTTCGAGCGCCGGGAGATGCAGGCACACCCGCTCAGGGACTACCGGCTTGTCCCCAGCGAACGCCTGAAGGAGCGCCTCGGTCTCATCCAGTACGAAGCGGAGCCCTATGAGTATTATGGAGATCTGGAGGTGGACAGGGTAGCTATTCCTCTCAAACAGCACGCGGGTCCACCGGCCAGCCCCATCGTGGTCGCGGGTGATGCCGTTGAGCTCGGGCAGTGTATTGCCACCCCCTTGGAAGGAGCTCTTGGCGCAAGAATTCATGCCTCCATAGGGGGTGTAGTAGACGCCGTGACTCCGGAACAGATTGTACTGAGCAGACAGAGGTGACCTGGATGCCAACAGCGATAGCGACAATGGAACTCATCAGCGTGGCACGGGGCGTGCTCGCCACAGACAGGATGCTCAAAGCGGCGCAAGTGACCCTGTATGAATCTCACCCCATCTGCCCTGGCAAGTTCGTCATCATCATCGGAGGCGAGGTCGGAGCCGTAGACGCGTCCTTGCGGGCGGGCATACGCGCGGGGGCGGAGGCTGTCAGCGACCATATGCTTCTCCCCAACGTGCATCAGGATGTCTTCCGTGCCCTTGCCGGCGCTACGGAGATCCCCCGCTCCCACGCCATGGGCGTGGTGGAGACCATGGCGGCCCCCTGCGCCATCGAGGGGGCGGATGCCGCTGCCAAGGCAGCCAACATCTCCCTTGTGGAGATTCGTCTCGGACGTGGACTTGGTGCGAAGTCCTACTTCACCTTCGTGGGGGACGTGGCGGATGTTCATGAAGCGTCCGAGGCGGCCAGGAGGGTCATCGAGCCGAAGGGGTTGCTGGTGGATATTGTGGAGATCACGGGGCCGCACCCCGATCTTTCGATAGCAGGGCTGTAAAGGAGCACACGATGAGCGGACCGATCCCGAAACAGGGCATGGACGAGAAGACACGGCTGATCCAGGAGTACGTTCCGGGTAAGCAGGTGACCCTTGCGCACCTCATAGCCAACCCGCAGCAGGACCTGTGCAAAAGCATCGGGGTGGAGGAGAGCGGCATCGCCATCGGGATCATGACGATTACTCCGGGTGAAGGCGCCATCATCGCCGGCGACATCGCATCCAAAGCGGCCACAGTTCGCCTCGAGTTCGTGGATCGCTTCACGGGATGCCTCATGATGACGGGTTCCGTGGCCGAGGTTGAGACCGCTTTGATGGAGTCCGTTGCCGGGTTGCAGCGCATTCTGAACTTCTTCCCCTGCGCTGTGACCAAGACATGACGTCCTCTTCAGCGAAGAGGAGAATCATGGTCGTCGGCCCCGTTGGAGCAGGCAAGTCGACGCTCCTGAAGGCCCTCGGCCTTCGGGACACCCCTGTCCGGAAAACGGAGTCCGTTGAGTTCTACAGCGCGGCGGTGGATACGCCCGGCGAGGCCTTCGAAATACCCACGCTGTATCACATGCTGATCATGTCGTCGATGAAGGCCTCCCTCATCCTTCTGCTCGCGGACCCGACGAAGAGAAAACGATTCCCCTCCCGTTTCGCCCTTTCCATGCGAGCCCCGTCCGTGGGGGTTGTGACGAAAATCGACGCAGCCAGCGAGGAGCAGATTGAGAGCGCGGAGAAGGCGCTGCTCCAGTGTGGTGTCAAAAAGATATTCAGGCTCTCGTCGAAGACGGGCGAGGGGATGGACGATTTTCGTTCCTTTCTCGCGGGGCTCTCCTGAGAAAAACGCCCCCTTCCCCTATCGTGTCGGAAGACACCCGGTTTCGCACGACTCCCTCTTGAGACTCGTCCTTCGCTGTGCTCTTTTCGGGTATTCGGGCAGCACCCCTCGACAGACGTCGAAAGATCCTCCCTCGTCAGGCGCAGAACGAAAAAAGGACAGTGCAAGTTTCTCCCGCCACCCGCTTCGTCCTCATCGGTGTTCTACTCCGCCGTCGAATAGCCTTTCTCGAAGGCTTCCCGGCTTCCTGGGCGCAGGGAGCGGGCGGCGACCCTCTCTTCGATGAGGGAGACGACGGTCTCTTTTGCCACGGGGCGGGCCAGGGCGACCAGGACGCCGAGGGCCGCGAGGTTGCCTCCGAGGGAGGCGATGGGGCAGCCTCTCTGTCGCGCCCGGCAGTCGGCCGACGGGGTCACCGCCTCGCTGTCGTAGATCAGCAGGGCCTTTTCCCCGAGGAGAGGCGCATACCGGTCATAGGCGACCTGAGCGAGGCAGAGGACCGCGTCGGGGTCCGTCGCCTCGATGAAGTCGATGTCCCCGTCGCTGAGGATGACGTCGGATTTCGTGAAGGTCCCCCTGGCCTCCGTGCCGTAGGAGGACGACATGCAGGCGTTTCGTCCCTCGCGCACCGCCGCCTCGCCGAGGATCCCCGCAATGGTGACGAGCCCCTGGTCCCCCACGCCGGCCAGGACGATCTCCAATCGCTCCTTCATGACAGCTCCTCCATTTCTCCGGCCGATGCGGTGACCCGGCCGTACCGTGTGCCGTAATCCTCCGACGGTCTGTCGCGGACGGTCCCGAGGAGGAATTTCCCTTTCAGCTCCTCCTCGGACAAGCGTTTTGCCCCTTCGATGGAGAGAGCGTTCTCCCGGAGCCATCGGAACATCTCCGTGGGGTTCTTCTTTTTGTTGCGCCTCCCGAAGTGGGTGGGGCAGACCGATATGGCCTCCACGAAGGAGAACCCCTTCCGCGAGAGCCCCGTGCGGACGAGCTCCCGGAGCTTCCCCCCTTCGGCGACGGACCCTCGGGCCACATAGGGGGCTCCGGCCGCCGCGGCGAGGGCGCAGAGGTCGAAGCCGTCCTCCACGTGGCCGTAGGGCGAGGTGGAGGTGTAGCTTCCCTGGGGCGTCGTCCCCGAGTACTGGCCGCCCGTCATGCCGTAGTTCAGATTGTTCACCACCACGGCGGTGAGGTCCACGTTGCGCCGGGCGGCGTGGATGAGGTGGTTTCCGCCGATGGTGGCCCCGTCGCCGTCGCCCATGAGGACCACTACGGTGAGCTCGGGGTTGGCCAGCTTGATGCCCGTGGCGAAGGCCAGGGCCCGGCCGTGGGTGCCGTGGAATCCGTTCACGTTCAGGTAGTCGTCGGCCCAGCCCCAGCAGCCGATGCCCGAGACGGCCACGGTCTTCTTCCTGTCCAGGCCGAGGTCGGCGAAGGCGAGGGCGATGGCCTTCAGGACGATGCCGTTGCCGCAGCCGCCGCACCATATGGTGGGGAAACGTTTTTCCACGAGGTAGTCCCGATAGGTCCTCATGAGCGTACCTCCTCCAGACGGGCCAGAATCTCCGCCGGGGTGATGAGCAGTCCGTCCACGCGGTTGACTCCGAGGACGGGGATCTGATAGTCGTTCAGCTGTCGAACCGTGTCGATCACCTGGCCGAGGTTCAGCTCGGGGACGATGGCGGCGCGGACGTGGGCGAGAAGGTGCCGGACCTCATTCTCGGGAAAGGGCCAGAGGGTGAGGAGCTCCAGCCTCGGCGTCTTGCCTCCCGTACCGCCGCACGGGCGGACCGAGCGGAGCACCCGAAGGAGATGACGGCGATCTCGGCGTCATCGAGGTCGTATTCCCGAACCTGGACGATGGAGGAACGGTTCTTCTCGATCTTGTCCGTCAGATGGTGGATCACCTGGTCCGCGTTGGCCGGCGATGCGGCCTGACCTCCGGCGTCATCGTGCATGGAGCCCGTGATACGGTAGACGTAGTCGCCGCCGAAGGGAGCAAGGGGAGTGATGACCCGCTCCTCGGGGTCGACGGCGAAGGGGCGGTACTCATCGGGTGGGCAGGCGGGGAGCGGTCGCATGGCTCGCTCCGCCTCGGGGACGGGGTGAAGTGAGGCGCGTTCCTTCAGTTTGGCGATGGCGGCGTCGGCGAGGAGCACCACGGGCGTTCGGAAGCGGTCGGCGATGGCGAAGGCGCAGAGAGTGAGGTAGTAGCAGTCCTCCACCGACGAGGGCGAGAGGACCACGATGCCGTGGTCGCCGTGGGTCCCCCACCGGGCCTGCATCACATCCCCCTGGGCCGGCTTGGTTGCCATGCCGGTGGATGGCCCCGACCGCTGGACGTTGACGATGACGCAGGGGATCTCCCCCATGACCGCCACGCCGAGGTTCTCCTGCATGAGGGAGAACCCTGGTCCGCTCGTTGCGGTGAAGGCCCTCTTCCCCGCCACGGACGCTCCGATGATTGCGGCCATGCTCGACAGCTCGTCCTCCATCTGGACGTACATGCCCCCCACCTGGGGAAGGCGCCGCGCAGCCGTCTCGGCGACCTCCGAGGAGGGGGTGATGGGGTATCCCGCGTAGAACCGGGCCCCCGCCGCGATGGCTCCCTCCGCTATGGCCTCGTTGCCCGAGATGAATTGCCAGGTTTTGTTTTCCATGCTCTGTCCTCCTCTGGACGATGGTGGCGCAATCTGTCGTTACAGGACCTCGTGTGGCGCAATACTCCCCTTTTGGGACGGGGAGAGGAACGAGATGCCCAGGAAGATCAGCGCGACGCCGGCGAGAGAGAGGGGCGTCAAGCGCTCTCCGAGGACGACGGCGGAGAGGATGCAGGCCGTGAGAGGTTCCACCAGGGCAAGGGTATAAGCGTCCCGGAGGAGAACCCGCTGCACGCCGTAGGCGAAGACGCTCAGGGGCACGGCCATGCTCACGATCCCGAGCGCCGTGGCGACGACGGCCCCTCTCGGAGTGAGGAGCCAGGAGGAGTCAAGGGCAAGCAGCACGGGCAGACCGACCAGGGCGCCGCCCGCCAGGGTGACGGCCGAGGCCTCCAGCGGGGTCATGGCGGCCCCCTGCCGTTTTATTCCGAGCCCCATGAAGACGGTGCTGAAGGCGGCAAGGACGGCCAGGGCCACCCCCGACCACCGGGCGGTCATCACGCCGCCTCCGGCGAAGGCCAACAGGGTGCACCCCGTCACGGCTACCCCGGTGGAAAGCCCCCAGCGCGGCGAGAGCGGCTCCTTCTCCAGCAGAAAGCCGACCAGCCCGCCGAACATGGGGATGGCCCCGATGGCGATCATGGTGCCCACTGCGACCCCCGTCAGCTTGAGGGCCGAGAAGAAGGCGAACTGGTAGCCCATCATCCCGATTACAGCCATGATAAGCGGAGCGAGCCTCGTTTTTTTCAGGAAGGCCGGTCCCGTCCGAAGGAGGCAGAGGGTCAGCAACAACACCCCGGACACCACGATCCGGACGGACCCGAGGGTGAGCGGGGGCGCGTCCGCGGGGGCCAGCGCCTGGAGCGTTCCCGTGGTCCCCCAGCATACGCCCGCCAGGAGCAGGAGGGCAACGCCCGCTCGCCGTTCCGTTCTCTCCCTGTCCATGACCTCCCCCCTTTCCCGTGACGATTGTGCCCTAACAGAAGCTCCCTATGGGTGTTCCTCCGACGCGCCGCCGCCCTGGGAGGACGGGAGCAGCAGGATGCCGAGGAAGATGAGCCCTACGCCCACGAGGGAGAGGGGCGTCAATCGCTCTCCGAGGACGACGGCGGAGAGGATGGTGGCCGTGAGGGGCTCCGCCAGAGAGAGCGTGTAGGCGTCGTGCATGCGGATCTTCTTGAGCCCCATGGAGAATGTGCACAGGGGCAGGGCCTTGGTCACCACGCCGAGGGTTACGGCGATGGTCGCCCCCCTCGGGGTGAAGATCCAGGACGAATCGAAGGACAGAAGCACGCCGATCGCCACAATGGCCGAGGTGACGAGGATCGAAGTGGCGGCCTCCAGGGAGTTCATGGAGGACCCCAGCCGCTTCAGGCCCAGACCCATGAGGGCGTAGCAGAAGGCGGCCAGGAAGGCGAGGGAGATGCCCCCCCAGTGCAGGGTGAGGGGGCCTTGGGCGCTCCCGAGGACGAGGATGCCGCATCCGGAGATGGCCACCGCCGTGGAGAGGAGCCAGCGCCTTGAGATGGCCTCCCCCTCCGCCACGGCTCCCACTATGCCTGCGAAGATCGGGCCCGCGCCGATGGCGATCATGGTCCCCAGCGCGACCCCTGTGTACCGCAGCGCGGAGAAGAAGGAGAACTGGTATCCCATGATGCCCACGACGCCGAGGAGAAGGGCGGCGGGACGTATCCTCCGCAGGAAGCCCACGCCGTTCCTGAGGGCACAGAGGGGGAACAGGACGATCGCCGCGATGACGATACGCGCGCTGCCCACCGTGAGCGGAGGCGTGCCGTCGGGGGCGAGGGCCTGCAGGGTCCCAGTCAGCCCCCAGCAGACGCTCGAGATGAGGACAAGGATGATGCCCAACTGTCTGTCGTTCTTCACCATGATGATCCGTTTCTCCTTGTCCTGAAGGGTATGCCCCCGGGGTACGGAATGGAGCGCATGTTCAGCTGCCCCTGGTCACCCGGACGCCCTTTTTCGCGAACCAGGCGGAGGCTCGTTCGATCTGGTCGCCCTGAAGAACGACCCTGTCTCCCTCCACGGTACCTCCGCACCCCAACGCGGTTCTGAGCTCCTTCGCGAGCCCCTCGAGGTCGGAAGGGACTCCCTCCCCGAAGGAGAGGGCGGTGACGGTCTTGCCGCCCCGGCCCTTGGTCTCCCGGGCCAGGATCACCCGACCCGGCAGGGTCCCCCTCTTCGATCCGGACACGGGCGCCGGAGGGGGTGGTTCCTTTCGCGCCTCGTCCGTGGCCGCCTTCTCCCGGCCGAGGAGGGCCCCCAGGGAGAGGGTCAGGGGTCCGGTCTCGTCCGTGGGGACGGCGTTCTTTTTCTCCCGTTTCATCCTATCGGCTCCCGGTCTGTGGAATGTCTCATGCATTTCATTCTACCCCAAGGAGGGCTACAATAGGGCATGAGTGAGGGAAGGAAGTGGCGCGATGCGGTGGGTCGGGTGGATACTGTTGTCCCTTTCGTTTCAGGTGGCGTACCTCGTCCGGCTTTCGGCCGGAGTGCTCCGCGACGTGCTCACGGCGGAGTTTGCCCTCTCGGCCTCGTCCTTCGGCCTCATGTCCTCCATGGTGTTCTACTCCTATATGGCGATGCAGATCCCCGTGGGCATCCTCGCCGACACCAAGGGGGTCCGCTCGACGGTGGGGTGGGAGATGATGGTGGCTGCCCTGGGGGCGGTCCTCTTCGCCGCTGCATCATCGGTTCCCATGCTCTTCCTTGGCCGCGTCCTCATGGGAATAGGGGTGGCGGGGGTCTTCGTGTGCACCATGCGGTTTCTCGCGAACCAGTTCGAGGGCGGCATCTTCGGCCCCCTTTCGGGGATCACCTCGTTCATCGGCAACGCCGGAGCCATCGTCGCCCAGACGCCTCTCGCCCTGCTCGTCGCCTCCACGTCATGGCGGACGGCGTTCTTCATCATAGGGGGACTCTGCTTCGCCCTCGCCGTCTCCTGCTTTCTCATCCTCCCGAAGGGGGAGAGGGGCGCTCCCTTCTCCTTCGACGCCCTGTTCGAGGGGATCGGGGACATCATGCGAAACCGCGGCCTCTACCCCGTGGCGGTGGCCTACCTCGGGAGCTCGGCGTGCCCTCTCGCGCTCACCGGGACCTGGGGGGTCTCATGGTTCTCCCAGGTCCGGGGGTCGGAGGACGGGCCTCTGGCGGTCACCGTGATAGCCGTTGGCATCATGTTCGGCACCATGGCCGCCGGGCGTCTCTCGGACAGGATGAAGAGCAGGAGGAAGCCCCTGCGCCTCTTCTCCGGGCTGCATGCCCTGTCCTGGGGGGCCTTCACTTTCTTCGGCGCCACCGTCCCCTCTTCCGTCCTCGGAGTGCTGCTCTTCTGCCTGGGGTTCTTCTCGGGCTTCCTCGTGATCCACTGGTCCATGGGGAAGGAGCTGAACCCTCCATCGCGCACAGGGCTCGCCATCTCCGTGCTGAACACCTTCGCGTTCCTCGGGGTGGCCCTGCTCACGTCCCTCATCGGAGTCCTTCTCGACGCGGGGGCCGGGCTTCCCATCGCCCAGGCCTACCGGAACGCGTTCCTCCTGCCCTTCGGGGTGGCCGTCGCCGCTTTTGTGGCGGCCCTGGCGGCCCCCGAGACCTACGGCCGCCGATAGGCTGCTAGCTCTCCCGGGAGACGGAGAGCAGCAGGATGCCGAGGATGATGAGGGCGCCCCCGACCATGGAAACCGTGGCTAGGCGCTCCCCCAGGAACGCCGCGGAGAGCGCGCAGGCGGTGAGCGGTTCCACCAGGGCGAGGGTGTAGGCGTCTCCCATGCGCAGGTTTCGCAGGCCGTAGGAGAAGGCGGTGAAGGGCAGGGCCATGGTGCCGATGCCGAGGGCCGCTCCGATGAGGGCCCCCCTCGCGGTGAAAATCCATGAGGAGTCCCACAGGAAGAGCACGACAAGCCCCACCAGGGCGCTGCCCGCCAGAGTGACCGTCGTGGCCTCCAGCGGGCCCACGGAATCCGATTGCCGCTTGAGCCCGAGGCCGAGGAAGGCGGAGCTCAGCGCCGCGAGGAACGCCAGGGCCACGCCGCCCCACTGGATGGACAGGTCCCCCCTCTGCCCGCCCAGGGAGAGGAGGACGCACCCCGTCACCGCCACGGCCGTGGAGAGCCACCATCGCCGGGAGAGGGGCTGCCCCTCCAGCGTCGCGCCCAGAAATCCGGCGAACATGGGGATGGCCCCGATGGCGATCATGGTGCCCACAGAGACGCCCGTCAGCCTGAGGGCCGAGAAGAAGGCGAACTGATACCCCATCATCCCGGCCACGGCCGTGATCAGAGGGCCGGGGCGCGTCTTTTTCAGGAAGCCGGGGCCTCTTTTGAGGAGGCAGAAGGCCAGCATGAAGGCATTTTAGTAATACCATTCTTTTTCACTCCACTTCTCTCATAAATCCT